>SLDV01000031.1 GCA_007125165.1 Geobacteraceae bacterium
ACAGCCGCGGCAAAATCATGGCACTGACCGTTGCCGGCTTTCCTCTGGCTGAAGCAACCTTGCCTTTGGCCGCCGGAATTCTCCTGATCTACGGTCATTGGCGCTTGCCATGGCTGGCTGCTGTCGGAATCCTGTTGCTGGTTGCCCTGCCGTTGCTGCTTTATCTCGCACGCTCAGCACCACATCCGCAATCGACATCGAACAGCCAGAGAGATTCAGATCTGAACAGCCTGACACGGGCCGAGGTGTTGCGTGATTCCGGATTCTACCGGCTGCTGCCAGCGGCCCTGGCAAACCCCTTCAGCGTGACCGCAGTACTCTTCCACCAGGCGACCCTGATCGATCTGCGCAACTGGCCGGCAGAGCAGGTTGGTCTTGCCTTCACCGGTTTTGCCGTGGGACACTTGGCGAGCCTGCTTATTGCCGGTCCGCTGATTGATCGCTTCAGTGCGCAACGCGTCCTGCCCGTCGCTTTACTCCCGTTACTCGCCGGGCTGCTGGTGCTCTCAACTATCAGTGCCAACTGGGCTCTTTATCTTTATCTGCTGTTAACCGGCAGCAGCCTGGGGTGCAGCGGGGCCGCCGGAGGCGCCCTGTGGCCGGAACGATACGGGACCCGCCATCTTGGCGCCATCCGTTCTGTCGCCCAGGCAGTCATGGTCGTTTCGACAGCAGCAGCGCCCGTTCTCGTCGGCCTGCTCCTCGATCTGAGTCACTCAACCGCCTGGGTCGGCCTGTTTTTGTCCAGCGGCGTTGCCACTGCCATTCTTCTGGCCTGGTCGGCCAAGCCTGCGGCAGGCACTTCTGTCCGGGGAAAATCAGCGCAACGCCCGTAAAGGCCCCTGCTGCGGACTCGATATTTTATTGTGGCTCACCGGCCTGCCTTGACTTACGCTTGCGCAAGCGCTGCACTTCGTGGACGCGCTTTTCCGCCAGCCGGATCTGCTGCTCCTGGCATCCGGCAACATCCTTGCGTGGACGTGGATGATACCGCTCATAGCTGCCGTCAGATTGCATCTGCCAGCCATTGACACGATCTTCCAGTTGCGCCTCCATCATCTCCAGCAACTGCCGGCGCAAATCGGGAGAACCAACCGGAATCAAGGACTCCACCCGATATTCGAGATTGCGCTTCATCGCATCCGCCGAACCGATCAGCAACTCTTCATCCCCGCTATTGTGAAAATAGTAAATACGGGCATGTTCAAGAAAGCGGCCGACAATCGATACCACCCGGATATTCTCCGACAACCCGGCGATTCCGGGGCGAATCCGGCAACTGTCGCGCACCAGCAGGTCAATCCTGACTCCAGCCTGGGACGCACGATAAAGAGCACGGGCGATCTGCACATCTTCAAGGGCATTCATCTTGAAAAAAATACGCGCCGGTTTTTTGCTGTTATGTATAGCAATCTCCCGGTCTATTTTATCGAGCAGGGCTTTTTTCAGAATTTTCGGCGCCGGCAGCAGGCACGTATAGTTGCGCTTGGGGGTGAAGCCGGTGGTCAGATAATTGAACAGTTCAGTCGCATCGCGGCCCACGTCCTTGTCATAGATCAGCAACCCCAGATCAGAATACAGGCGGGCCGTCACCGGATGATAGTTGCCGGTGCCGACATGGACATAGCGGCGCAGCCCTTTGAAATCTTCACGAATCACCAGAACCACCTTGGCGTGGGTTTTCAGCCCCACCACACCGTACGTGACATGGATGCCCGCCTCTTCCATCCGGGTTGCCAGCTTGACATTGGCCTGTTCATCAAAGCTTGCCTTGAGCTCGACCACCACTGCCACCTGCTTGCCATTGCGGGCGGCACGAATCAGATAGTTGATAATACCGCTGTTGGGATCAGTGCGGTATAAGGTCATCTTGATGCAACGCACCTTCGGGTCGATGGACGCCTCATGCAGAAACCGCTCGACCGACGAAGCAAAGGATTCATAAGGGTGCTGCAGCAGAATCTCACGGTGGTCGCGAATACAATGAAAAATACTGCGCTCTTTGATCAACAGAGGATGATCGACAGGGTGATGAGGCACATCTTTAAGAGCAGGAAGTTCCAGATGATATAGTTCCCACAGGTCGCGCAGTCCGAGCAATCCCTCAGAAGTAAAAACATCCCGTTCTTCGTTGAGCCCGAGTTCCGCTGCCAGACGGCCACGATGATCGGCAGCGATATCGGGGGGCACCTGCAGACGCACGATCGGCGCAACCCGGCGATACTGCAGCGTGGTTTCAATCAATTCAAGCAGATCATCGGCATGCTCCTCATCCTTGCTGGTATTGGCGTTACGGGTAACACGAAACAGTTCGCAGGCTAGAATCTCCATACCCGGGAACAACAGATCAAGGTTCTGCTCCATCAACTCTTCAAGCAACACATAGCAGTTTCCCTCATGGCCGACTCGTTGAAAACGGCTGGCTCCGGCTCCGACCGGCACCTTGACCCGAGCCAGAGAAACCTCCTTTTCACCGGGATAACGTAAGGTCACGAAAAGATTCAGCGACAAATTAGAAATAAACGGGAAAGGATGGGTCGGATCAACCGATTGCGGCGTGATCAATGGAAAAAGATTGTCATAAAAATAGTCGCGCATCGTTTGCTGCTCAGCGCGGCTCAGGTCCTGATAGGGAACAATTCTGACGCCTGCTTTTGCAAGGGCCTTGAGCAGGTCTTTGAGGGTCTGCTCCCGTTTGGCACTCTGGTTGAGCATCTTCTGATAACAGGCGTCTATCTGCTGTCGGGGTGTGCGTCCGTCAACGGTCACATCCTGAATACCGGCGGCAACCTGCTGTTTGAGGCCACCGATTCGTTTCATGAAGAACTCATCCATGTTCGAACCGTAAATGGCCAGAAACTTGATCCGTTCCAGCAATGGCAGACGCTGGTCAGCGGCCTGGTGCAAAACCCGATCATTGAACTCCATCCAGCTCAGTTCGCGGTTGAGGTAAAGAGCAGGGTCGTTCAGATCAAATTCTTTTTTTTCTTCTGTCACCGGCACCTCCTGATGGGAAGATGATACCGCCGAAACCTGTTCTGGTGAGGATGAGTTGCACATCGGGATACTCCTGCTGTGACATAGATGATGACAATATGCCGAGTCTCTCCCGTCAATGTAAGGATTGTGTGAGAATCCGGCTGACCAGGCTTATCCCGATGCTACTTCGTCTCCAAAACGGTTTTTCAGGTGTTGATTATTTAACAGTAGCAGCAATATGATGTTTGCATAGGCGTTACCCGTTTGTAATGCAAGGAAACCATCATGACCGACACCATCATCACGCCGCCTTCAACAACACGGCTGGCGGCAATAGACATAGGCACCAACTCTATTCGTTGTATTGTCGTAGAAACCGATTCACAAGGCAACTTCAGGGTGCTTGACGACGAGAAGGCCCAGGCGCGCCTGGGGGAAGGCTTAGGCGAAACCGGAAGCATCTGTGAGGCTGCTATTGAGCGGGGCATCGAAGCGCTGTTACGGATGAAACGTATCTGTGCCGGGCTTGGTGCCGAAGTAGCCGCTGTCGTGGCCACCAGCGCGGTCCGCAAAGCACACAATCGGGTGGCGGTACTGGAGCAGATCAAGGCAGCAACCGGCCTTGATATCGAGGTGATCAGCGGCGAAAAAGAGGCCGAACTGGCGGCCTTGAGCGTTCACCATAATTTTGACATGGATCAGCAGCGCTTCGCCATGGCCGATATCGGCGGCGGCAGTGTGGAGATCGTGATCGCTGTCGGCGATCACACCGAGAGCATTATCTCCCTGGACCTCGGCGCTGTTTTTCTTACCGAAACCTTTTTTCACCATGACCCGGTCAGCAGCGCCGAACTGGACAAAGTGCGCAAGCTGATCCGCAAGGCATTAAAAGACCACGGAATCGGCAAAGGGTTGGCGGTCTCCTGTCTGATCGGATCGGGAGGAACCATGACCAATATCGGCAGCATGGTCATGGCCATGCGTGAAGAACAGTACGAATCGGTTCACCGTTATGAGGTACTGCATTCTGAAATCATCCACGTGCTTGCCATGCTCTCCCGTAAAACCCAGAAAGAACGGCTGCTGGTGCCCGGTCTGAATCCGGAACGGGCCGACATCATTCTTGCCGGCATGCTGGTCGTCGACGAACTCATGCGCCGGACACGCACGAACCTGTTGCGCATCAACGGCCAGGGTATACGCGAAGGGCTCATCCTCCACAGCATGCAACAACGCCAACTGCTGCCGCTGAGCACCACGTCACGGCACTGGCGGGACGCCATTCTGGACTTCGGACGTTCCTGTCGTTTTGACGAACAGCACGCCGAACAGGTCTGTCGCCTGGGTGAGACTATTTTTATTACCGTTGCCGCCAATTACGATCTTGGCGACCGCCATCGTGACCTGCTCGTGGCCGCCAGCCTGCTCCATGATATCGGCTATTTTATCAGCTATGACCGGCATCACCGGCACACCTATCATCTCATCCGCCATGCTGATTTGTTTGGTTTTACCCCGCGCGAGCGCGAGTTGATCGCCAATATCGCCCGCTACCATCGCAAAGCCAAACCCAAAGGAAGCCACGAAAGCTTTGCTGCCTTAAGTGTGAAAGACCAGCAACTGGTACGACAACTGGGAGGGATCATCCGCCTCGCCGACGGCCTCGACCGACGCCGCAACCGTCAGGTCGACCGGGTTGAATGTCAATTGACTGATAAAATTTTTAAACTAACCCTCAACAGCCCGCGGGAGATGTCGGTCGAACTCTACGGTGCCCGTAGTAAATGCGACCTCTTCGAGCAAGCCTTTGACCGGTCTGTGCTGGTTTCTGCGAATCATGGTGACGTTTAAAGTCTCGACAGCTTTGACACATCACCCATCTTTTCTGCCGTCCGGGTGACGAGTGCCTTTAACCGCTCCCGGC
Organism: Geobacteraceae bacterium; assembly: GCA_007125165.1. GTDB lineage: Bacteria > Desulfobacterota > Desulfuromonadia > Desulfuromonadales > Geopsychrobacteraceae > Pelovirga. The sequence continues at coordinate 4,904 of SLDV01000031.1, forward strand.
TTGCCCGTCGTAAAATCATTTTCCATATAATGGATGATATCATCGGTTGAAATCACTTTGGCACAGGTGCTGTTGGCAATTGTCAACGCCCTTTGCTGATTAGCTGTCGCTGTTGCAACAGCATCACCTACAACCACAACATCATAACCTCGCGAGTTACCTGCGTACGCAGTGCTGAGAACGCATTCATCTGTCCACAAACCGACGATCACAATCGTATCAATATCAAGCGCCTTGAGCTTTTCGTCCAGGTAAGATTTTCCCTGCTCATCAAAGGTCCAGAACATATCCAGATGTTTTCCATGATAGAACCAGCCAGCGGAAATTTCCTCCTCTGTCGGTGCAATTTCTGCTAATGGTTTCACGCCCGGAGCACCGTTAAATACATAAACGGCATTTTCCGGGTCTTCCGGACGCAACCCCTTGGGTCCATACCAGCGATCCATGGCATTTGAGATTCCGTCATCATATCTGCGCGTCCAGGAACTCCAGGCAACGCACACACCATCGCTCTCTGCTCGCGCCTGACGGAAAGTGCGTACTATTTTCGACATGTTAGGAAGAATATCGCCAGCATAAGGACGGTACTCCTCCTGACAGTCGTCCAGCAGCAGGGCGATTCTGCGCGGCCGATCCTGGAGATCCCAGGCGGCCCAAAAAGCCAGTGGGGTTTGATTGGGTCCACCGGGGGTTTTACTGTGGTTGTCCATCGGCTGCAGGGCAAGGTCCAGATCGCGATATTTGCGGGGCTGTTGCAGACCTTGTTTGAGTGTCAAGATGTTGCAGTCGCTTTCGATCATAATACGCTCCTCCAAAGTTGATCATGTTCCGTAACATCGGAACAAAACAGGAAAAAACGGGGACATAAAAAACGGGGACATAATTCTAATTTTAGAAGTCTTAATTAGTTTCATGTTCCCGGTTTTGCAACTAATTGAAGGGTAACAGATGACGTGACGATAACAAGTTGAATAGCAGGCAAGATGTGTACGTAAAATCGAACACGGAAAGAGCATACGGCTACCATACAGCTACGAAATTAGAAAATTCTACAAAAAAGAAAAAAGGCCACCCCCGCAGGAATGGCCTAACTATTTGTTTTTAAATGGTCGGGGCGAGAGGATTTGCCCACTACGTCACCGCCATCACGGCGGCTCCTGCGTCGGCTCCCCTACGCTCACTGCCGCGGCCGTCCATGGCCGCTCTTCTGACATTAAGTCAGCGTTCGCTTCGCTTCAAACCCTCCAACGCCCGAAATATTAAAGGCACCACCTGGCGGGTGGTGCCTTATTTTTTACTGGTCGGGGCGAGAGGATTTGAACCTCCGACCCCCTCGTCCCGAACGAGGTGCGCTACCAGACTGCGCTACGCCCCGACATGGTGATCACGGCGACTTTTTTAGCACCGCTGTCGGCTAAAAGCAAGGGCGATTTACAGGCCGTGATGACTTCAATCAATCTGCTGCAGTTGCTTCATCATTATTTCCGCCAGGCCGATCCCTCCCTGCCGGGCGGTGGCTCTGGCAATTTCGAGATCCTGCATCTGGATGTAGGTGTCTTCCGCATTGGTGCGCGGAATCAGACCATCGTCGGGAATGGTATTACGCATCTCTTTATACATCTGTTGAATAAAAATAGCCTCAAACTCCTGGGCTAACTCCTTCATGCGCGCCGGGTCCTGCTGCCCGGCGGACGTGACCGAAGGGGCCGCCATATTTGCCTGACGAACGATGTGAGCCGTATCAAAACCGTGATTGATATCCATAAATCTGTCCATTGTCTGCCGCTTCGCGGCGTCCATCGCTATGCGATGTTATTTGTCCCACTTCCTTACCCCCTACTCCCTACTCCCTACTACAGTACCACCAGATCCGCGTATAGCGCCCCCGACGCCTTGATCGCCTGGAAAATCGCGATCAGATCACGCGGGGTGGCACCGATGGCGTTAAGAGCTGCAGCCACGTCACCAATACTTACGCCCTGCTCCATCACCACCAGATTCCCCATTTCTTCAATCACTTCGATCTGGGTTTGCGGAACCACAACGGTCTGCCCCTCGGAAAAGGGAAGGGGCTGGGATACCATGGCTGATTCACTGATCACCAGATTCAGATTGCCGTGTGAAACCGCCACTGTCGAAATTCTGACACCTTCGCCCATGACAATGGTTCCAGTACGTTCGTTAACAACGATGCGGGCCAGGGTATCGGGTGTCACTCGAAGCTGTTCGACTTGCGCAACAAACTCAACGACGTTATCACGAAAATAATCCGGCACCTGAATCTTCAGTTGTCCGCCATCTACAGAACGCGCCAGAGTTGTGCCGAAATGCTGATTAACAGCATCACGCATCCGTGAAACCGTAGTAAAGTCGGAGTTTTTGAGACGGTAGTTCAATACATTATTTTCACCAAAGACGAAGGGAACCTCCCGCTCAATAAATGCGCCTCCCGGGATGCGCCCTGAAGTCGGATGGTTTTGCTGCACTCTTGCAGCTTTTCCACCGAAGGCCAGGGAGCCGACCACCAGGGGTCCCTGCGCAACGGCGTAAACATTACCATCGGCAGCGTTCAAAGGTGTCATCAGCAAAGTACCACCAGCCAGATTATCGGCATCCCCGATGGACGAAACGCTGACATCAATAGTATTACCGGCACGGGCAAAAGGCGGCAGCTCGGCAGTAACGATAACCGCCGCTACGTTGTCCACCTTGACCAGCGACGGGTTAACGGCAACTCCCAGACGTTCCATCATATTGACCAGAGACTGAACGGTAAAACGGGTGCTGGCGCTGTCACCGGTACCATCTAAACCGACCACCAGTCCGTAACCAACCAACTGATTGCCACGCACACCTTCAAGCTCCGCCAGCTCCTTGATACGCGAGGCCTCGACATGTGCCGTCAGCAACAACCCCCACACCACCGTTAGAGCTATCAGCAGTTTCGATATTTTTTTTGACATTGTGATACTCCTGTCTACCAGTACCGCACTAGAACGGCCACACCTGATCGAGAGCCCTGACCAACCAACCCTGTTGCTGCTTGTCACTGATAACACCCTTGCCTGCATAGGAAATCCGGGCATTGAGAACGTTCTGTGAATCAACCAGGTTTCGTGCTGACACATCGGAAGGACGAACAATCCCGGTGAGCTGCACAATCTGCATCTCCCTGTTGACGGTCACTGTCTTATTGCCTTCGATACGCAGATTGCCGTTGGGCAGGATCTCCACCACCTGGGTTGTCAGAGTGGCGGTAAGAGCTTCTTTGCGCTCAGTGCGGCCGCTACCGTCAAATTTGTTGCCGGCGTTGGCATTAATCAAGGTAGACGGATTACCACCAATAAAATCACCGATGTCCGTTTCAAGGCCAAACAGATTGGAAATCCCGGCCGACATAGTACTGTTACGCCCGGTCTGGGTTTTGGCTTCCTTGCTGGCGCTGGCAGTTTCAGAAATGACAACGGTAATGATATCGCCAACGGTTGTACCTTTCATGTCGGCAAAGATGCCACCACGACTGGTCGTCCATAGTGAACCTGCCGTTTGAGGGGGCGCCGGCTCGGAAATCACCGGTGCAATCGGCTCAACTTCGGTCAAGTCAACCTTTCCACCCGGTATGGCACATGCGGCAACAAACAGCACTAATGGGGTAATCCATAGATTTTTCAGCATGACTATAACTCCACTCTCACCAGTCCGGGAGCAACGACCCGGGTGATCACTTCGCGGGAAGAACCGGTATTGATGACCTTGATTGATTCACCCTCTCGCCCATCCTGACGTGCCTCACCAATAGCCGACAGCGTCATTCCGGCTTGTTGCACCTCGATAACAACCCGCTCCCCACGCTTGATCAGGGGCGGAAATTCTATCTGCTGAGCTTGCAGGGGTTCACCGTGACGCACAGTACGCCTGACCATTTTGCCGACAGCGTCGGCAACGTCAAAGATCGGTTCAGACAGACGCGAGATGTCCTGATAACGCATTTCTATCTGGCTTTCTGTGAGCACTTCACCGCGCCGCAGAGATTCCCTGGCCACAGCGATCTCGGCCATCGCCTCGACCTCGATCCGGATCGACTGGTTACTGACAATCTGGTCATCGACCCTGGTCATCAGGGCGATACGGCGACTGCCGATGACACCGGGCCGGGCCGGAATCAGTTGATGATCGATACGACCGACCGGTACCTTGTAGGGCGGCGGAAACTGAACGGATGTGAGACGCAGTTCGACCTGTGGCAACAACGCTGACTGTTCGGCCAGAAAATCGTTGAGTATCTGTTCCATCTCCTGTTGATCGATCATCACATGGGCCGACTTATCGGCAACGGCAGGACTGATCCCAAATAGCATCAGGAGGCCGGTCAGGAGTGCAAGTTTCAGATATCTCATGACAAATCCTTATCAGCGAATCAACTGACTGGTTGTTGACAACATCTCGTCAGCGGTTCTGATGGTTTTGGAATTCACCTCATAGGCCCGCTGACCGGCAATCATGTTCACCATCTCTTCCATGATATTGACATTGGAGCCTTCCAGAAAGCCCTGCGAGAGAGTGCCAAAGCCAGCTTCACCGGGAGTTCCGGCGACAGGAGCGCCGGTAGTCGGCGTCTCGGCATAGAGGTTACGCCCCAGGCTGCTGAGCCCCGACGGGTTACCAAAGCGGATCAACTCAATCACACCAACCTCCGTCGGGGTGCTTTCACCATCCAGGAGGACATCAACGGTCCCGCCGCTGCCGATGGAAATGGTCGTTGACCCTTCCGGAATGACAATTTCTGGAATCAGCGGAAAGCCGTCGGAGGTCACCAGACGTCCGGTACTGTCCTTTTTCAGGGCCCCTGAGCGCGTATAGGCATCGGTGCCATCAGGAAGAACCACCTGGAAAAAACCCGGCCCTTCGATGGCCACGTCCAGTTCATTTTCCGTCTGCTGAAAAACACCGGTGGTAAAGACCTTCTGCACCGCAGCAACGCGGGAGCCCAGTCCGATCTGAACACCGGTGGGAACCTCGCCACCGTCAACTCCGGCACCGGCCGCACGGGTGGTTTGATAGAGAATGTCCTGAAAATCGGCGCGGCTTTTCTTGAAGCCGGAACTGTTGACGTTGGCCAGGTTGTTGGCAATGACATCCATGTTGACCTGTTGTGACTGCATGCCGGTAGCGGCGGTCCAAAGTGCTCTGATCATGGTTTTACTCCTTTACTGCATGCGCTTAATCGCTTGTGTTACCCGGTTACTGTACCAGCCCCATCTCGGTCGCCTTGGCGTTCATATCGCTGTAGGTCTTAAGGGCCTTCTGGTTGGCTTCAAAGGCGCGCAAGTTGGATGTCATCCGCGCCATTTCCTCCATCAGATTGACATTTGATCCTTCAAGGCTGTGTTGGACAATTTCCGGCTCCGGGTGTGGCTGAGGAGCAACATCGCCGACAGGAACAAAGTGACCCTGCCCGGCACGCTGCAGAAGCCCGTTGTCGTCGAACAAAAACAGACCGATCTGGGCGACCTGCTGCTCATCTATCCAGATGGAGCCGTTGCTGAGAATGTCTATATCGGATCGATCGAGAATAATATCTTCGCCATTGGGACCGGTCACTGGATAACCATTGCTGTCAATCAGCAACCCGTCACCATTAAGCTGAAAACTTCCCTTGCGGGTATAACCGAACTCCCCGTCGGGGCGCAGGATCTGGAAAAACCCCTCACCATTGATAGCGACATCAAGGGGGTTGCCGCTGTGTTCCATATGGCCGGGGCTGAAATCGATCTTGTGTGCGGTCAACCCGGTAAAATTGGTCGCATTGCTCGCCAGACCGGAAGTCGCTTCTCCCAACCTGGCAGCAAAAGTGACAGCGCCCTTTTTGTAGCCGGGAGTCCTCGCTGATGCCAGATGTTCACTGATATTGTCCAGTTTGTGCATCCGTGCAACTGCTCCTGAGATTGCCGCGTATTTTCCGTCTGCCATGATTTTTTCTCCGCATCTTATCGACATGAAACTTGTCGACTGTTCGTAGCCAAAACTTTATTTTTATGTGCGCGGAAGCCCACATATCCGCCTCCGCATATCCTTTGTTCCTTACTTTCAGGCCGGACGTTTAATTCGTGCCAGTTGCATCACCTGCTCCACTTCGGCCGGCGCCATTTTAAGAGCCTTGGCGATACCCTCAACGGTATATCCCTGATCAGCCAGAGCAACGGCGTAGCGATATTTTTCCGCCTGCGCCACAGGTCTGTCCTTGACCTTGTCCTGAACCTTTTCGGCACTGCTCAAATGGGCTGAAAAACTGGCTGTTACCGGTGCTGCTTGTTCTTTTTCCGTCAGCTTTTGCTTAACCAGCTCAAGTTGCTGCACCAGTTTTCGCCCGGATCGATACTGCCATGCGCTGACAACCAGGGCGATCACGGCAATGCCAAGCGCGCTGATGGCAATGATCACAGCAGTTGTCATTTTATCGGCCCCCACCCAGGGCATTGATGCTGCGCTTCATCTTGGTTTTCATTTTTGTCAGCGCCTGACTGTGTAATTGTGAAATGCGCCCTTCCGACAGCTCCAGAACCTCGGCAATTTCTTTCTGGGAAAGCTCCTCGTAGTAGAGCAAGGCAATCACCAGACGTTCTTTTTCCGATAATTCCTCCAGGTATCCAGCCAGTTCACGAGTCAACTCGTCAGCTTCCAGCCGCTCCTGAACATTGGTCTGAAAAGTATCTTCCAGATTATCGATAAATGATTTTCCACCCTGCTCATGCTGATCGATCTGGTCGTCGAGGCTGACAAAGCCAAGCTGGCTGACCTGGAATTGCAATTCGCGAAAATCATCCAGCGACATTTCCAGTTCTACCGCCACCTCCTCGTCTTGCGGTGGTCGACCAAGGCGTTGCCCCAGCGCTTCGGTAGCCCGCGACAGGCGTGACTGTTTTTCACGCATGGTCCGGGAGAACCAGTCCATCCGCCGTACTTCGTCAAATACCGAGCCACGGATTCGTCGTTCGGCAAAAGTCTTGAATAGAACGCCCCGACGTGGATCAAAGCGGTTGGCAGCATCCATGAGACCGAGCAAGGCGGCACTGCGAATATCATCGCGATTAACGAAGGACGGCACCTGGGTCATCATCCGATCAACCAGAAAATCGACCAGGGAAAGGTGCGCCTCGATCATTTTTTCACGTTCCGCCGGTCCCGGAAGACCATAACCGCCGTGGCTGTAAGTCATCAGCTTGCCTCCGCACCAACTCCAAGAAACTGTTTCCAGAAAAACTGCAGGGTTCCCTGAGCCTGACTGTTCTGCGGTATCGCCATCAGGTTGTCGGCCAGTTCAACAAAGGCTTTTGCAACCTTGTTCTCAGGACAAAGATCAACCAATACCTGTTGCTGACGCACCGAATCGTGCATTTTTCTGTCAAAAGGAATGCCGCCGAGATACTCGATAAAAATATCGAGATAACGGCCTGAAACCATCGTCAACTTTTCAAAAACATCGAGCCCCTCGTCGGCGTTGCGCACTGAATTGACCGCCAGCAGAAAGCGTTTCTGATGATACTGAAGCGAAAGCAGTTTCATCAGGGCATAGGCATCGGTAATAGCGGTGGGCTCCGGAGTGGTGACAACAAGAATATCCTGGGCAGCAACATTGAAGTAGGTCACGTTGTCGGAGATACCGGCCTCAGTATCGATCAGTACCACGTCAAAGTGTTCTTCAAGGGCATCAAGAGCATCAATCAAACGCATTTTCAACTGGCCGTCCAGATGGGTAAATTGCTGAACCCCGGAACCGGCTGGCAGTATTTTAAGGCCATGAGGGCCCGCAACCATGATCTCTTCAAGAGACCGTTCGCCGCTGAAAAAATGGTTCAGATTGTAAGGGGGAGATATCCCCAAGACCACATCGACATTCGCCAATCCCAGATCAGCATCGATGATCAGAACTTTCTTCCCTTGACGTGCCAGAGTGACGGCGACATTGGAAACGACGGCCGTCTTGCCGACACCCCCTTTGCCGCTGGTCACGGACACAACACGGGTAGCGGGCATCTTCAGTTCGGTATTGCCGCTCTGCTGTCCGCGCATCTGGCGCAGGGTTCCGGCCTGATCGGGGTTACTGCTCATCATACGGCTATCCTCCGTGCATCGTCATCGTATCCCATCACCAGTTCAGCAATAAGCTGCGAATCAGCAGGCAACAGGTCTTCAGGCACTTTCTGACCATTGGTCAAGCACCCTACAGGCAGATTGGTGCGTAACGGCAGATTGATCAGACAACCACACCGGTCAGTTTCGTCCAGCTTGGTAAAAATAAGCCGTTTGATCGGCAGCTTACCGAACGCATCCAGGCTCTGTTGCTGCAAACGGTCAGCGGTCGGTGCCGCCAGCACCAGACAGTTTTCCACGCCACTATGGGCACCAAGAAAACTGTTTAGCTCATCGATTCTTGCCTCATCCCTGGGGCTACGACCGGCCGTATCGATCAGAATCAGATCCTTATCGCGGTGACGCCGGAAGGTTTCCTGCAATTGCTCTGGGGAAAAAACCACATCGACCGGTATCCCCATAATTTCGCCGTAAACCTTCAACTGTTCTACTGCGGCAATTCGGTAAGTATCGATGGTCACCAGAGCAACACGGGCACCGCCTTCGCTTATGGCCTGCGCCGCAAGCTTGGCGATGGTGGTGGTTTTACCAACGCCCGTTGCGCCGATCAGGGAAACTTTCTTCTGTGGCTGGCCAGGAGACCAGAGAGGGCCCCGGGTCTGCACCAGGCTGGCAAGAGTTGCACACAAAAACTCTCGTTGCAGGTGCGGATCACGGCGCTGCTGTTGAGTCATCTGTGCGGTAGCATAACCGGCGATAGTGGTTGCCGATTCAGCGTCAATACCGCGCTCCTTAAGTACCTCTACCAGCGGATCAGGACTTTCTGTCGCGACCTGTGTGCGAATGGGTGTCAAGCCCGGGCGCGCACCATGGCTGCGCGCCCGGGTTTGACCGGCAACCTTTTCTTGCGCTTCCGGTGGCCGTTGCTCCGCCACTTGCGCCTGCGCCTGAGTCAGTTGACTCATCAACTCTTTAAGCTGATCGATTTCGGCCTTGAGCTGGCTGATGCTGTTTGATTCAAATTGTGCCTGCAAATGACGCTGCTCTTCGCTGGCCCGCTGGTCTGATACCGCTGCCGATGGTGCGGAGCTGGTCGCTGTCGGAGCGCGGCCGGAGAGACTGACAATCTCATCCTCCAGGGTCTCAACGCGATTCGAAGACCTGGCAGAGTTCGTCGAATCTGCTGCCCGGGAGGCCGAATAGCCGCCCTGAGTCGCCGTTGCGGTTCGTCTCATCGCTGGAGACTCGACCGCAGCAGTCACTTCAATGGTCTGACGGCCGAGAACACCAAGGCCTTTTTTCCTCAGGGTACGGGTTGACAGGATCAAAGCCTCGGGGCCGAGGGTGTCTTTAACCTGCTTCAGTGCTGCGGCCATCGTGTCTGCTTCAAATTTTTTAACCAACATTGACGGTCACCGTTCCTACTGACCGCACCTTCAGGTGGGGTGCGATCTCATTGTGGGAGATAATTGCCAGACCGGGCAGATAGCGCTCAGTCAACCTTTTGACATGGAGTCGGATAGTTGGCGTACACAGAAGCACCGGATTGGCCCCGGCAACATTCTGCAATGCCTGACTCAAGCTGTTGATCAATGCCTGGGCGAAGCCTGGCTCCAAAGCCAGGTAGGAACCATGATCAGTGTTGTGCAGGGCGTCCTGTATCCTGGTCTCGACGTTGCGATCAAAGGTCATCACTTCCAATACCTCTCCGTCCTGGCTGTAACTGCTGCTGATGGATCGTGCCATGGTAGCGCGCACATGTTCTGTCAGTTGATCAGGATCTTGCACAACTGGTGCCCAATCTGCCAAAGTTTCCAAAATAGTTCGCAAATCGCGGATAGATACCCCTTCGCGTAACAGGTTCTGAATAACGCGCATGATGACACCAAGGCTGAGCAGGCCCGGCACCAACTCTTCAACCAACTTGGGATACTGCTGAGCCAGATTATCGAGAAGATTCTGGGTTTCCTGACGACCGAGCAGTTCATGACTGTGGTTCTTGATCAGTTCACTTAAATGGGTTGCAATCACGGTCGTGTTGTCGACCACCGTATAACCGGAAATCTGCGCCCGCTCTTTCTTGTCTTCAGAAATCCACACCGCCGGCAACTTGAACGCCGGTTCGGTGGTTTCCACCCCTTTAATTACTTCGGTAGCGGTACCGGGATTCATGGCCAGATAGTGCCCGGGCAGCAATTCTCCACCGCCGATCTTGACTCCCTTGAGAATAATGGCGTACTCGTTGGGTTTAAGCTGCAGATTGTCCTTGATATGAACCGGCGGCACGATAAAACCCATGTCGAGGGTAAACTGGCGCCGGATCGATTTGATCCGTGGCAACAGCTCGCCGTTCTGCGCTGTATCCACCAGAGGAATCAAACCGTAACCGACTTCCATTTCGAGCAGATCAACCGACAACATCTGTTCATAATTTTCTTCTTCTATCTGTTTGGGCGGCGGGATGTCATCCAACTCCTGCTGATGCCGCTTTTCAGCATGTCCTTTTGATACTTGCCAGGCCACCAGCGCCGTCAGCATCGAGAGCAGGAAGAAAGGGAGCTTCGGCAGGCCCGGTATCAGGGCAAAAACCAGGAGAATAGAGGAAACGACCCAGAGAGAACGGGGATTAACACTGAACTGACGCTTCATCTCGGTACCGAAATCCTCGTCACCGGCAGTTCGGGTCACCATGATGCCGGCACCGGTAGCAATAATCAGAGCAGGAATCTGCCCGACCAGTCCATCACCTACCGTCAGAATCGTGTAATTGGCGGCAGCTTCAGCCACCAACATCCCCTGTTGCATAACGCCGATGACAATCCCGGCACCGATGTTGATCAGGGTGATAATAATCCCGGCAATGGCATCGCCTTTGACAAATTTGCTGGCACCATCCATGGCCCCGTAAAAATCGGACTCGGAAGCAATCTCCTTACGGCGTGTCCGGGCTTCGTCGTCTGAAATCAAGCCGGCATTAAGGTCGGCGTCGATCGCCATCTGTTTACCCGGCATAGCATCCAGAGTAAATCGGGCGGCGACCTCGGCCACCCGGCCGGCACCCTTGGTAATAACCATGAAGTTGATGATGACGAGAATGGCAAAGATAACAATCCCGACGACGTAATTGCCCCCGACCACAAACTGACCGAATGACTGGATTACGCTTCCGGCAGCGCCGGGGCCTTGATCTCCGTTAAGAAGAATCAGACGGGTTGAAGCCACGTTGAGAGAGAGGCGAAACAAGGTTGTTACCAGCAGCACACTGGGAAAAATGGCAAAATCCAGAGCCCTGGAGGTATAAAGAGCGGTGATCAGAATCAGCAGAGCAATGGTAATGTTCAATGACAGAAATACATCCAGCATCATCGGCGGAACCGGCAGAATCATCAGCATCAGAATCAGCACCAGCCCGAACGCTATCAGCACATCCGTACGGATGATCAGCAGCCGCCACACATTCATGCTTGCCATTGTTACCATTTTCCTTGCTCCTCAAAGACTGAATTCCGACATCCTTGTGTCAATATGTCGGCACGACCGCAGGCCTCTGCCTTCCCTCTAGTTTCTTATTTTATTTCAGCTACTTCTTGCTCTTCAGGCGGTAAACATAAGCTAAAACTTCAGCAACAGCGGTGAACATCTCCTCAGGAATATGCTCCCCTATCTCCTGCTTGTACAAAGCCCGTGCCAGCGGCTTGTTTTCGATCACAGGAATTTCATGTTCACGCGCAATTTCTCGAATTTTAAACGCCAGATAATCAGCTCCCTTGGCAACAATCTGTGGTGCGTCCATGGTCTCACGCTCATAACTGATGGCGATGGAAAGATGGGTCGGGTTGGTGATAACCACATCGGCCGTGGGAATCTCGGCCATCATCCGCCTGCGGGCCTGCTGCAACTGAAGGGAACGGATGCGTGACTTGATGAGGGGATTGCCTTCCGTATCCTTGTGCTCTTCCTTGATCTCCTGTTTGGTCATTTTCATCTTCTGTTCCATCTCGTGCTTGGAAAATGCAAAGTCGAGAAACGCCAGCACAATCATGATGGCGCAGGTTTTGCCCATAACCAGCAGGGCAACCCGGGCAAGAAATGCCAGCGTCTGGTTCAGTTCGAGCATGCCCAGACTCATGGCCGTGTCAAATTCGTTGGCGACAGTCAGGTACGCAACGTAGGTAATCAGTGAAATTTTAGCCAGAGACTTCACCAGCTCCACCGCAGAACGCTTGGAAACAAATTTCTTCATTCCCTTGATCGGATTGAACTTATTGAGGTCCGGCTTGAAAACTTTGGTCGACAGAAGGGGGCCAACCTGAAAAAAGGAGGAGAGAAGTCCAACCAGCAATGACACCAGAAAAATCGGCCAGAGGAGCTTGGCCAGCGTTATTCCAATCATCCAGGCCAGAGCGACAATTTCTGGAGGAGTCACCTGAAAATCACGCAGTCGCAGCAGCGACAGCACATAAACCTGCTGGAGATTTTCCCAGAAGGGGCGTAGATAAAAAGACCACATCAGCAGCGACAAGGTGAACAGTCCGGCCGTCGTTACTTCCTTGCTCTGGGCCACCTGCCCCTTCTGACGAAAATCGTTCCGCCGTTTGGCTGTCGCCGTTTCCGTCCTTTCCTGACCAGAGTCTTCCGCCACGCTCTTCTCCCGCTATCGGCCGCCGGTTAGTTTGAGTCCGTCGACTTTTCCATACGGGCAGTTCGCGTGTGCCGGTTTTTTGGCACTGCCTTCAGGAAAAGCTATAACAAACTGAACAAACGCAAGAACCGTTCCGAAAGTGCGGAAAATTCACCTTGAAGGATGGAAATAAAAACGCCGAAGGTCAGACCCATGATCATAAAGGAGAGGCCGATTTTCATCGGGAAGGAAAGGAACAGCACGTTGAGCTGGGGAACAATACGGGTGATAAGACCCAGAATCAGGTTTGCAAGAATAAGAATGACGAGGATCGGTGCCACTAGTCTGACACTCAGAACCAGTGCGTGATTGGACAGTTCGACGATCATCGGAATAGCTCCTCCGGACAGGTTGAGATTGCCCGGCGGCAACAACATGAAGGAAGCAACGATCGCCTCAAGAAACATATGATGAACATTCATGGAAAGAAAAAGAAGAATGGCAAAAACACCCTGAAATTGAGAAATCAGTGCTACCTGCTGCTGGGTTGTCGGGTCAAAAACATTGGCCATGGCAAACCCCATCTGGTAACCAACAACCGATCCGGCAAATTCCGCCGCCATGAAAATCAACTGCGCCAAAAAACCGACTAACAGACCGAAAATGACCTCTGCCGCGACGATCATCGCCATATCAACCACTGTCAACGGTGTGACGGGAAGGACTTGCTGGACAACCGGGTAGGTCAGCAGGGCAAACATAACAGCAATGCCAATGCGCATCTGCGGCGGCAGTTGTCCACCACTGAAGACCGGGATGACGGCAAACACTGCGGCAACTCGCGCCAGACAGATGAGGAAACCCTGAACCAGTGTGGTAGTAAAGATGGGCAGTTCCATCGTCTACCTCTCGTCAGGGGGTGATATTGGGCAGGTGATCAAAGATCGATATAAGGAATGCCGTGCTTTTCTGCAGGATCCAGGGTGAAAAAACCAGCAGGGTGACAAATACTCCAACGATCTTCGGGATGAACGTCAACGTCTGTTCATTGATCTGGGTTGCGGCCTGGAAAATACTGATCATCAGACCGATGGACAGAGCCGCGATGAGCATAGGAGCCGCACACATCAGCGTTGTTTCAATCGCCTGCCGACCGATATTGACAACAAATTCAGGAGTCATAAGTGATCCTTTTTCAGCATGTTGAGATGATTTTCAACGTTGCCGCAGCAACGCAGAGAGTTTTCATCTAGGCAAAACTCTGCACCAGTGATCCAATCACCAGCGACCAGCCATCAACCAGCACAAATAACAGAATTTTGAACGGTAGCGACACGATAATCGGCGGCAACATCATCATCCCCATGGCCATCAGAATAGACGCAACAATCATGTCAATCATCAGAAACGGCACGAACAGTAAAAAACCCATCTGAAAAGCCCGCTTGAGTTCCGACAGCATGAATGCCGGAATCAACGTCAGCATGCCGATGTCATCCATGGTTTCCGGCTGCGCTGCCCCGGAAATATCGATGAGCAACTGCAGGTCCTTTTCGCCCACCTGGGAGAACATGAACCGACGCATGGGGTCAAGGGCCAGCGGAATCGCCTCTTCCTGAGTAATTTCTTCATTCAGGTACGGTTGCAGGGCCTCATCGTTAATCTGGCTGAACACTGGGGCCATGATAAAAAAAGTCAAAAAAAGAGCCAGCCCCACGACAATCTGGTTGGACGGAGCCGACTGGGTTCCCATGGCCTGGCGGACAAATGACAGGACAATGACAATACGTGTGAAAGCGGTCATCATCAACAGAATGGAGGGAGCCACCGACAGAATCGTCAACAGAATGAGAATCTGCAGCGCCGTTGATACCTGCGCCGGCTCATTGGCTTCACCGATTCCCAGGGTGATAGTCGGCAACCCCTGGGCCTGGGCCATGAACGGCAGGAAGACAGCGATCAGAATCAGTATCAGACGTAGTATCATGGCTGCTTCTCCTGCGCTTTCTGCAGGCTGTCGCTGAACCCTTTTGCTGTCGGGGTCAGCCGACCAAGATTTTCAATACGATCATGACTCATGCCGAGGAGAATCTCCTCATCACGAATCTTTACCACACACAAAAACTTCCTTCCCCCCAGGGGTCGCGTTTCCAGAATCTGGATCAGCTCCGACTTTTTCTGCGGCAAAAAACCGAATCCGCGACGACTGGCAGCGTAAAGAAGAAGCAGCAGGCCGATGATAACGCCCAGAGCGGCCATCATTTTTAACGCAGCAGCCAGCAGGCTTGGCTCTTTCGCAGCCGTTTCGGCAAAAACTGCGGCCGGCTGAAGGATGATGATGAGCAACATCGTCGCACGCATCTAATTACCCCAGGTTTTCAATACGTTCGGACGGACTGACCACATCGGTCAGGCGCAGGCCGAACTTTTCGTTGACCACGACCGCTTCGCCGCGGGCAATCAGACGGGAATTGACATACAGATCGAGGGGCTCGCCGGCCAGTTTGTCCAGTTCGATCATGGAGCCTTCCTGCAGTTGCAGCAGATCGCGGACCAGTATCCTTGATCGGCCAACCTCTACCGATACCTCCAGGGGAATATCGAGAAGCAGATCGATCCCCCGCTCCTTCATCGCATCGTTCGCAGGTTTTTTTTCTGTTGCCTGCCCTTGATTACCGTTCGTACTCATTGCTCTCCTCCAGTGGGAATTCGTCCCGAAACGCGTACCGCTTTTTTGTTCCCCTGAACGCCCACCATTCCCAGAAACTTAGGACGCTCTTCAACCAATATTCTGACCGGAGTCTGTGGTTTGCAGCCAAGGTCGATGACGTCGCCGACCTGAAAGTTGAGGATATCCCTCACCCGCAGTGACAAAGATGCCAGCCTGACCTCCACTTTTACCTCCATGTTATCCAGCTCATCACAGACCAGCTTCTGCCAGCGAGTACTCTGCAGGGTACTGGTGGGCACCGCTTTGTGTTTCTGTTTTTTCTGCAGAGGCTCAAGGGTCAGGTGGGGGATGACCAGCGTAATGTGCCCTTCAAGATTATCGATCACTACCTTGAATTGTGAAATCGCCACACCGACTTCCGGATCGACGAAGTTCAGCAGACGCAAATTACTGACCACCTCAACCAGACTGGCGTCGATGGCCTGAATCTGAGCAAATCCCTTGTTTAATTCAGGACATGCCGTGGCAATCAGATCGCGCAGAACATTCAGCTCGATAGCACTTAACGGACGCTCCGGTATCAATGCCTGCGCCTCGGAATTTCCGCCCAGAACCATCTCCATCAGCGAAAAGGCCAACTGCTCATCAAAAATCAACAGCCCGCCACCGGTCAGGGGTTCGAGCTGCAGAACAGCAACCGCTCCACGTCCGGACAAGCGCTGCAACAGGGCATCGAATGACATGGATTCCAAGGCTTCAAGCTTGACCTGAGCTGCACGCTGAAATCGGGTTGACAAGGACATGGCGTAGTTACGGGCAAAACTATCGAGAACCAGATCAAAGTTCTTCAGTCGCCATCCTTCCGGTCCACTGGTGCGGAACAGATTACAGCTCTGAACAGATTTTTTGTCGGCGCTTTGAGCCGACTCAGAGCCGACCGCATCGACATCGACATCGACCTGGCCTTGACGGACCGCCGACAGCAGATCGGCAATTTCTTCTTTACTGAGTATCTTTTCCACAAGGCTGTCCTTTACTGGACGACAAAATCAGTAAAATAGATACGCTTCACCTTGCCGCTAAGCAGCAGGCTGTTGATCCGATTAAGCAGTTCGGCACGTAATTGCAGCCTCCCCTGGAGATCACTCAGTTCGGTAAAGGTCTTGTTGCCGATCAACAGGAGAATGGCATCCTGTATCTGCGGCATACGCTGACTCAACTCCGCGGCCACCTGGGCAGTTTCCGCTTCGAGGGTGATAGCGGCTTTCAGATAGCGCACTTCCCCTTCATCCATAATGTTTACAATAAAGCCGTCGATGTGAACCATGGGGCCGACCTCCTTGGCCCGCCGCTCCATCAATGCCTGTTCCTGCTCCGGTGTCAGATCCTGATCTCCGCTGAAAAACAGGTAGGCACCGACACCGATACCGATGAGCAGAACAACACTCACAGCAATGATGATCATCATTTTGTTTTTGGAACCACTACCCTCTTCAGTTTTTTTTGCGTCTTCTTTTGCCATGGCCCTGTCCTTCCTTGAACCCTGTAACGTTTGGACAACATAAATGATCTGTAGATGAGAACTTTGAACTCCTTTCCAGTCGAACGCTAGAAAGGTGCCTGATCCCTCACATCGATCAGGAACGGCAACTCCTGCTGCGGATCCCCCTGACTCTCAAGGACGAACTCAACCCGCCGATTCAGAGCGCGTTCACGCTCACTGACGTTAGGAAACAACGGCCGGTGCGAGCCGTAACCGGTGGCGGATATGCGTGTCAGGGGCAACAACTGATTCTCTGTCATAAATCGCAGCACCGAAACCGCGCGGGCAACGGAAAGTTCCCAGTTGAGCATATCGTCGCCGATATCATCGGTATGTCCTTCAATCTTTACGTTCAGCGGCAGTGGGCGAACTAAGGCCGCCACACTACGCAGGGTTGATCCGGCATCCGGATTTAAAGTCGATTGCCCCGAACCAAAGAGTATCGCCTCATCGACACGCAAAACAACGGCGCCGCGATCCTCTACCAGCTTGATTTTTCGGTCCAGCTTCAGTTCCCGCAACTGCGTTCTCAAGCGCTGATAGACCCGGGCGTTAAAATCGTCATCTATCGGCACATGAGGCATAACCTGCGGCGGGGCAACTTCTGTCCGGGTACTGCTGGCGAGGACTCCGATACCAAAGGCTCCGGACAGTGAATCGGCGGCCTGCTGAAACCTGACCTGGTCGAGGGTGGCCATGGACAACAGCAAAACAAAAAAGGTCAGCAGCAGGGTCATCATGTCGCTGAAGGTGACCATCCATAAGGGCGCTCCGGCCATTGGCTTTTTCTGTTTTTTTGCCATCGGTCAACCTTTATCAACCAAAATTGCTCTGCCGTTCCCTGGGGGCAACAAAAGCGTGCAGACGTTGTTCCATCAAGCGGGGATTTTCCCCTTCGAGAATGGCTTTCATCCCTTCGGTGACCAGGGTTTTATTCAGGACCTCGCTGGCTGATCTGAGTTTCAATTTGCCGGCGATGGGATTAGCAACAACATTGGCAATAACCGCACCATAAAAAGTGGTTAACAGGGCAAGCGCCATCGCCGGTCCGATGGTGGAAGGATCATCCATGGTCTGCAGCATCTGCACCAGACCGATGAGGGTTCCAATCATGCCCATGGCCGGCGAATAGGCGGCAAAGGTGGAAAAAATCTCCGCGCCCTTGTCATGACGTTCCATGACATATTCGATCTCACGTTCCAGCATCTCTTTCAGGGCCTCTGGCTCCTGGCCGTCAACCGCCATCTGCAAGCCCTTGAGAAAAAACTCGTCATCAATGTCGTTCATCACCGACTGTAGCGACAATATCCCTTCTTTACGGGCTTTTCCGGCATAGGTAATGAGCCGCGAGATGGTATCAACCGGGGAGTGGGTTTTGTGCATGAAGGCCTTACTGGCAACCTTGACAGCCCCCATGATGTCACCAAAGGGAAAGTGGACCAGCACGGTACCGAAGGTTCCACCAACGACAATGGTCAAGGCGGCAATGTCGATGAAAACCAACAGTGAGCTGCCCTGCGTGATGGCGGTAAGCATCAGGCCGAAGGCGGCAATCAGACCGATAATTGTTGCCAGATCCATAGTATCCTCGAAGCGATTTGGTCGAAAGAGATCGACGGAGCCTGATGGTCGACCGGCTATCCGTTATAAACAACACAAAAAGTCGTCAATTCTTCAGTAAAGCAGAGATCGTGCCATTCTCGTGGAAAACCCTAAATATATTTAAAGCCTTTAAATTTCAACGCATTAAGTCCTTAAAGAATACCTATTGAATGACGCAAAAAGGTGCCGCCAGGATTTTTCCGGCGGCACCTCTCCTTAAGTCAGAAATTTGACCTTCGCCGATTAACGCTTGAGGTTGATGACTTCTGCAAGCATTTCATCGGTGGTTGTAATCGTCTTCGAATTGGCCGAGAAGCCCCGTTGGGTGGTAATCATCTTGACAAACTCGGAGGCCAGGTCAACATTGGACAGTTCCAGAGCGTTGGTAAAAATATTGCCGACCCCGGAACCAACAGTACCGACAACCGGTACCCCCGATGAAGTACTCTGGGAGAACATATTATTGCCGATTTTATCCAGGGCATTGGGGTTGGTAAATTTTGCCAGGGCCATCTGCATCAGCTTGCGCGGCGCGCCATTGGAGAAATTACCGATGACATAACCCTCGGCATCAATGCTCAGCTTCACCAGGGTACCGGTGCCGAAACCATCCTGTTCCTGGGATACCACGACTGAAGGACTGGCATACTGGGTCGTCTGCATATCGATAGCGATCTGTTGGGTCTGCACCGCGCCGTTGCTCCAGGGCAAGTTGCCGCTGGGAATTACCGCTTTCGGTTGTGGAAACACCGGGTCGCCGTACTGATCAGCAGCAGGCCAGGTTGACCGGTCCGACAAGTTCACTCCAGCCTCCAGAAAACCGGTATAAAGGGGATTACCATCAACAATGACCAGATTCCCGCTGGCATCAAAGTCGAGGACGCCGCGACCGACAACAGATAGTTCCCCCGCAGTTCCGCCGGTAATTTCTCCCCCGTCAACCACCGCATTCCACTCCCATTGCTGCTCGCCAACCTTGGTGAAATAAGTGGTCATCAAATGGGTACTGCCAAGGCTGTCAAATACCTGGAGTGAGGTGGCGTAATTCGATGTTACTGAGGGATTTTCCGGATCAAAATACAACGATGCAGATGGATCTGTTGGCGGCGGGTCAATGGCGGCAATCGTCTGTGCATCTGAATTCAGGTTGGTATTCAGATTAACATTTGCCGTCGGTCCGGACTGGGTGAAGGAGTTGGTATTGACGTAGATCGGAGCCAAATCACCAACCGTGTTACCGTTGCTGTCCAGATCATAGCCCATGACGTTGTACCCTTCCGGATTTACCAGAAAACCACCTGCGTCGAAGCGGAAGGCGCCGGCACGGGTGTAAAAATTACCGGCGTTGCCGGAAAGGGGATCGCTGACAATAAAAAATCCGGCGCCTTCAACGGCGAGATCGGTATTGGTTGCGGTGTTTTCGAAGGTACCCTGACTGAAAATATTGTCAACGATGGAAAGGCCAACCCCACGACCGACCTGAGACGCGCCGCCGGAACCGGAAATCTGGCTGGAAAGAAGATCGCCGAAGATGGCCCGACTCGATTTGAACCCGATGGTATTGGCGTTGGCGATGTTGTTACCGATAACGCTCATGGCGTTGGCATTGGCGTTCAGTCCACTGACACCACTGTAAAGAGAATTGGATACTCCCATGATGTAACTCCTTTTTGTCGAAAGCCGCGTCCGTCGGTCGGCGGCTTGCGAACCTCCTCAAGATGAGGACCGGTTCGATGGTTTAGGCGATAACGGCACTGTCGATATTGGTAAATACGTTGTTTTTCAGTTGCTCCTTGCTCACGACCGTTACCACGGTCTCATTTTTAACACTGACCACCAGGGCGGTATCGTCGAGCATCACCAGGGATTCGCGCCCCCCTTTAACGTTGATCTGCTCAATGGCCGATTCCAGGCGTTGCAACTGATGGGGATTAAAAGCAATCCCCCGACTTTGCATGCGCTCGGTTGCATGGCGCGAGAATTTAATACTCTCCGGCGCCATTTTGTCACGCAGCAGGGCGTCAAAGTTGGTTCCGGTTGCCGGTGCATTATTCGGTTTTTTAGCCGAAGGCTGCCCGGCAGGAAATACCGGTTGTGGAAAGATGTTGATCGAATCCGTCATAGGCCACCTCCGGCCTGGTTAATCCGGCTCATGGCAAAGGTGCCGCTGCTGGTTTCAAGCTGCACAGGTTTACCACTCAGATCAACGGACTTCACCCGCCCCTTGATCAGACTCGTGCTGTCGATGACCTTCTCATCGGCATCAATGGCATGAACGATTAGGGAATAATCACCGGGAACCAGCGGCATGCCGACATCGGTATAACCGTCCCAATCGACAAAGTACTGCCCCGGACTGGTTTCACGAGCGGTAATGGTCGTCAAGGTTGCCCCGCTTTGATTCTGCACATAGAGGGTGACCTTGTCTGCCGGGGCATCAATCCGGTACCCCAGTTGCATCGACTCGCCGTTAAAACGAAACTGTGACTCTGCAGCAACGACGTCCTGACCAATGAGGCTTAGCGCTGACATTTTTTCCATTTCACCGCTCATCCGGCTGAGCTGTTCAAGACTCTTGTTAGCATTCGTCAACTGCTCCAGTTGGCCGAACTGCGCCAATTGGGAGGTGAACTCCGTCGGATCCGCCGGGTTGAGGGGATCCTGATGCTGTAATTGGGCGACGAGGAGCTTGAGAAAGTCCTCCTTGCCCATGGAGACATCCCGGTCCCCCATGTTGGTCAGGGGCGGAGGCTGGGATGAAATGGCTGAACTGATTGCTGTCATGATCTTATAACCTCCCTTAACAGGGCCTCTTGTGCAGATTAAACACGGAGGCTGATACCTCTACCACCATTCTGGACGAAATGCTCCAGAGGAATGTGTTGATCTTCCGGCATCTCTTCCTGTGCGCTACGCTCAGCTTCTGCCAGAAGCTCTGCCTCAGCACGCTGGCGGGCGAGATCTTGCGCCTGACCCTGGTGCTGATTCTGTCGTGCATCACTGCTGACCTGGAAATGGTCAACCTTCAACCCCTGTTCTGCCAGAGCGCTGCGCAATTGACCCAGATTCCGTTCCAGAACTTCCTGGACCTGCTGGGTCTGGGCATGAAGATTGGCACGCACCCGATCACCCTCAACCATCAGCTCGATCCTTAAAGCGCCAAGCTCTGCCGGATGCAGGCGCAAAACCATCCGCCCCGACTCACCCCTACTGCTGCCTGAGAGATGGGTCACCACCTGGTCAAAAATCTGACTGTCCGGCACTTGCTGACTGCCGGCGAAGGGCGCAGCGACCGGTGTCGGTACACTGATGGCCTGTGTAGCGGCAACGGGGGGTTGCTGGACATGCAGATGATTCTGTTGCTGTCCGCCGCCATCAACAGGCGGCTTTGCTGCAGTAGCAACATTGTGCAAAGCAAGCGGCACCTCTACCTTCTCTGTCACCTTGGTTAAAACCGCCTCTTCAGATGGCGTAGTCGCCGGTGGCTGTTGTGACTGCTGAGAATACTGTCCTGGTGGCTCCACTATCCGCGATTGTGCTGCATACTGCTGACGTGGCTTGAGCAGATCGCTGAAGCGCGACTCAAGTGGTGATTTTGTAACTTCTTCACCATTAACCTTAACTGGAGCATCGATCATCCGGGCGTCCGCTGAAGGCACCTCAACGCCCTTGTTTGCAATGGCGGCCTTGTTGACTGGAACCTGATCATCTTTCAATCCGGCTTGCTGCATGGCGCCACGCATCTGTTGCACACGTGCACGCAACTGTTCCAGTGTTTGTGCTGCAGTCAGGCTCTGTTCAACCTGCTGTTGCGGTCTGTCGGAACCGGACTGTGCCTCTTTGTTGACAGCCTGTTCAGTGAAGTACTGATTAAACAGAGCTGCCAGCTTTTCTATCTGCTGTTCTGGTGTATGCCCCTGTTCCGATGCTGGAGCTTGCGATTCGCTGTCCTCTGTAACGACCTGCTGCTGCCACAATTCCGGCACTGTCGTAACATCGTCAACCAGATCGATCAACTGCTGCAGATCTGCTTGCTCCATTGAGTCCGGAACCATTCCGTGTTCCATCATCAATATCAACCTACTCAGCAGGTCGGTATCGATATCAGCCTGATCAATCAGGTCTTGCTGATCCGGTTGCAAATCGAACAACGGCTTAACCTCCTGCTCGAACAGTTCGGAAAACCTGTTCACGAAAGCAAGGTTGCCGGCCATCATCATCTGCCCCTGCTGTTGGTGCTCGGAGCCTTGTGAGACCATCTGCCGGTGTTCTTGTTGCGCCAGGGCCCGGCCAAAAAAATGCCCCTGTCCCTCTGTCGCTTTACCGGCGGACGGCATATCGCCCGAAGAAGCGGCAGGCGCAATTAACATCGCTGCATTCATCATCGCTGTTTCACCTCCTTTCTGTTGGAAAATTATCTGCGGGATCAATTTCCCGGAGTATCATTAACCGACAAGTCGGTAAATGCCTTGCTCAACCTGAGGGCTGTTTCCGCGTTGAGTCGTTCCATGATCTGTCCAGCAGTCTTTTTCTTGATGCCCAGCAGCAGGTTCACCGCCAGTTGGGTTTCCAGTTCACTGATCAAAACCGCCGCCTGCTGTGGATTCATACGTTCGTAAATCAGGCTCAATTCAAAAATCCGTTCTTCTTCTTCAGCATCACGACGATCCAGAAGCCGATTAAGCTCATTACGCAGTTGCTGCATGGCGGCGAGTTTCTTATCGACCTCTGCTTCAAGTGTCTTTAGCTGCAATTCACGTTTGTCAAGCCGTTCTTCGCGCTCACTCAGGTGTTCATTACGTTCCTGGATGGCCGCCAATATCCGTCGCTCCTCTACCGACGTGAACTGCTCACTATCCGTCAGGGAGAACAGAGAGGTGCCGGAGAAGAAAACGATACCGACACTCAGAGTTAAAATGATCAACAGGTGTTTTTTCATGGCATGTTCCTCTTGTTACGGAGGCTGATCTCATCCATCTGCGTGCGCTCCTTACGGTCCTGATCCTGCCGAAATTCCGCCTCCTGTCGTTCTTTCAGCTTGTCAAGCACCTCACGGTCACGGGCCGCCTGCAGCAAGGATTCCCGTTGGTTGAGAATCTGTTGCTCCAGTTGTTGAAGCTCAGCCTTCAGTTCAGCACAGCGCCGCCGACAGTGGCCGATGCGTCCTTCGTACAGATCGATTTCAGCGATGGTCAGACCTTCTTGCTGCCGCAACTTGAGCTGCCGGTCCTGCTCCTGCAACTCTTTTTGTAGTTCGTCCATTCCGGCCAGCAGCTCTCGCTGCTTCTGCACACTTATGGCAAGTGCCTGCTGAGCCTGATCCTCAAGGGTGTTGCGGTATTTAAGGACCGAGTCCAGTTTGAATTTCTTGGCCATTGCTTAGCCTTCCCGCGGGATCTTACGGCGATCAAGAACCAGATCGCGCATCTGCGTCATGGCTGTTTCAAGGTCAAACGACTCATCCATCTCCTGACGCAAAAAATCATTTACGGCTTCGATGCGGCTGATAGCATAATCAATTTTCTTGTTGCTGCCTTCGGCATAGGCCCCGATGTTGATCAGATCCTCAGCTTCCTTGTGTGTCGCCATGATCTCGCGGACATTGCCGCTGAGCTGCAGATGATCTTTTGTAATGATGTCGCGCATGACCCGGCTGGTCGAGTTGAGGATATCAATCGACGGGTAATGATTGCGAGCAGCCAGATCGCGGGAAAGAACAATATGCCCGTCAAGAATCGAGCGAACTGAATCCGCCACCGGCTCATTCATGTCATCCCCTTCGACCAGCACGGTATAGAGACCGGTGATGCTCCCCTTGTTCTTGAAATTGCCGGCCCGCTCGAGCAATTTCGGCAGGGTTGCGAACACCGACGGCGTATATCCTTTAGTGGTCGGTGGCTCACCAATGGCCAGACCGACCTCCCGCATCGCCATGGCAAAACGGGTCACTGAATCCATCAGCAAGAGAACGTCTTTACCCTGGTTGCAAAAGTATTCGGCGATGGTGGTCGCTACAAAGGCACCACGCATCCGCAACAGCGGGGACTGGTCTGAGGTTGCGGTCACAACGACCGAGCGGGCCAGCCCCTCCGGACCCAGATCGCGCTCGATAAATTCACGCACCTCACGGCCGCGCTCACCGATCAGCGCAATGACATTGACATCGGCCTTGGTATGTCTGGCGAGCATGCCAAGCAGAACACTTTTGCCCACCCCGGAGCCTGCCATAATCCCCATGCGCTGACCAGTACCGCAGGTCAACAGGGAATTAATCGCCCGCACCCCCAGATCAAGGGGGGCAATAATCGGTTTGCGCGTCATCGGACTGGCCGGCAAGGCGTAGAGCGGACATTCCTCCGCACAGGGCTCCAACGGCATCTCGTCCAGGGGCCGGCCCAGGGCATCCAGCACTCTGCCGAGTAACTGTTCCCCTACCGGAAGGGTTGCGCTGCTTCGCACAACCTGAATCAGACTGCCCGGACCCAGACCGCGCAATTCGCCCAGGGGCATCAGCAGCGCCCTGGATTCGCGAAAACCGACCACTTCTGCCGCTATTGCCGGACCACCGTCACGCGGTAACAGTTTGCACAGGGTGCCAACCGTCGCCGATGGACAGTAACCTTCCACCACCAGGCCGACGATCTGGGTGACCTTGCCACTGACCTTATAGGGGTTGACGGCCTTTACCTGCTGCACCAGATCGTTCATGAGGCTCCTGTAATGGCCTCTTCAAGGGCCTGGCGAATCGCCTCCAGTTGGGTTTCTACAGTGGCATCGACCTCACCAAGATCCGACTCGATCTTGCAGCCCCCTGCCGTCACTGCAGGATCAGCGTCGATGATCAGGTTTTTCAGACCACTGATGCTGGCCAGAAACAACGGCTTGTGCTCATTGACGGCATCAAGGTCCGCTGGATTGACCTTGATCCGGTAATGGTCTGAGCGAACGGAAGCTTTCAGCGCCTCTTCTATCACCCGGGTAATAATCTCCGGATTGAAACTGACCTCCCGATGAATCACCTGCTCAGCAATGGCCATCACCAGACGCAGCATGTCTTCGCGGCTGTTTTGAGCCATGGCCAAACGCAACTGACTGACTTCAGCCAGCGCGGTTGCCAGAGCCTGAGCCGCCGACTCCAGCTTTGCTGCGGTAGAATTCATGGCGTCAAGTTGACCCTGGGCATAGGCCTCTTCCATCCCTTTCTTCGATTGCGCAGTAGCCTGCAGCGATGGAGAGCTGGTCGGACACTCGGTCGACTTGGGGGTTTGATCGGATACAAAAGCATGAGCCGCCGCCGTTACAGTACCACCCTCACCAAACGAGCTGAAATGGTACTCCCTGACATCGTTTATTTCCGTACCCCGATAAATTTTAGACAAGCTCATCGCCACCACCCCCTCGGCCAGGAATAACAATAGTCCCCTCTTCTTCGAGCTTCAGAGCAACCTTGACGACCTCCATCTGTATCGTCTCGACCTCGGACAGTTTACGCGGACCCATGGCTTCAAGGTCTTCGATGATCATGTCGGCCGCCCGGGTGGAAATATTGGAAAAAATCTTGTTTTTTACCGCATCGCTGGCGGTTTTCAATGCCAGGGTAAGCATATCAGTACTGACTTCGCGTAGAACCGCCTGCATACCGCGGTTATCGATGCCAACCAGATCTTCAAAGGTGAACATGCGCCGGCGGATTTCTTCGGCCATATCGGGATCGGTTGCTTCGATGCTGGTAATAATGAGCTGGTCCGCCCCCTTTTCCATCTTGCCGAGGATTTCAACCACCTTCTCGATGCCACCAACCTGCTTGTGGTCGTGGCCGACAACGACCCCCACTTCACGCTGGAGGGCAGTTTCAATCTGATTGATAACTTCCGGTGACACATTGTCAATTTTACCAATTCGATAAACGACCTCACCACGCATATCTTCCGACAATTCAAAAAGGATACGACTGGCATGTTCGTCTTTCTGGGTCGACAGGATCAGCGCAATGGTCTGGGGATGTTCATTTTCAAGTAGCCCGGCGACCATCCGCGGGTGCATTTTGGAAATCGTCTCCAGCGGGCGCCCTTCGATCCCGGCCGAAACCTGATCAAGTAGCTGCTGGGCGCGGTGGCTGTCGGCGCCGCCTAAAATGGCATGCTTGGCAAAATCTTCCCCGCGTATATAAACCCCGATATCCCCTCCGCGGGCATTCTTGTACTCTTCCAGAATTTCCCGGGCCAAAGAGGGCTCAACATGTTCGATATCCATCATGCAGCGACTGATTTCGCGCACCTCAGCATCATCCAGCGCTTCAAAAATACGGGACGTTGCTTCCTCGCCAAGACATAGCAGAAGAATCGCCGCTTTTTTTGCACCTGACAGATGTTTTGATTTTTTCACCAATCCGATCTCCTCTTGTCAGTAACAATCTGCTTTCTGTCAGGACTCAGCCGGCTCATGGCGAATCCAGTTCTTGACAACTTGAACCGGCAACATGTCTCCCCCCAGAACCTCCTGGCGAATCTGTGCCAATGGATCCCCGGGGCCACCGAGCAGCGGTCTTGATTCCTGGCTGCGCAACTCATTTTCGAGCTCTTCAACTGTCTTCATCGGCTGCGTCTGAACAGACGCAGTGCGCAGGGTCCGTACCAGCGGGCGCACCAAGAGCAGGTAGACCAGCAGGGCGGCAATGGCCAACAATGCGTAGCGAATCACCGGCAGTAACGGATAAACCCGGTCAACAACAGAGGGTTCCGGCATGCTCATATCGACAAATGAACTCTCGAACGGCATCGACACTACGGAAATCACATCCCCACGAGCATCGTTGATCCCCAGAGCCGAACGCACCATCTGCTCAAGCTCCTGAATCTCCTGGGCTGTACGTGGTGTTGTCACCGGCGCCTCGCCGGCACCGCCGGGCGCAACCCGATCGGCGACCAGAACTGAAACTGACAGATTTTGTACGGTTCCGACCGATTGCACGGTTTTACTGACGACTTTACTCAATTCATAGTTGACGACTTCTTCGGTTCGACTTGAAGGGATATTGGTCACCGCGCCTGCGGCGCCTTCTTCAAGGTTGGCAACGACACCAGGCACACCGCCGGCGACCTGGCGACCTCCCTCTTCGGTCATGGTCTGTTCACTGACAACTACCGCGCCACGCGGGTCGAGAGACTCTTCAACCCGCTCACGCTGATCGAAATCGATCTGTGCATTTACCTTGACCAGAGCATTACCAATACCCAGGGCGCGTTCGAGCAAGGTCTGGGCGCGGTGTTCAAGGCGACTTTCGAGGGTCTGCTGAAAACCCAGCATGCCCGGAGTTGCAGGGCCTGGTGCTTCATTATCGCGATTGTTGGACAGAGTGCGACCGTTGGAGTCAACAACGGTAACATACTCCGGCTCGAGCCCTTCAACACTACCGGCAACCAGATGCACTATCCCCTGCACCTGGGCTTCCCTCAGGGTGCGTCCAGCGGCAAGTTTGAGGATAACGGAAGCCGTTGCCGGCTGCTGCTGTTCACGGAACAGGCGCTTTTCCGGCAGAGCGAGGTGGATACGTGCCGCTTCCACCGGGGCCAAAGAGGTAATGGTGCGGGTCAGTTCTCCCTGCAGGGCACGACGATAATTGACCTTCTGGGTAAAGTCGGTCATGCCGAAACTCTGGGTGTCAAAAATCTCGAAACCAACGCCACCGTCTGCCAGTCCACTACCGGCCAGCTCCAGGCGTACCTCATAAACCTGATCGGCAGGGATCATGATCATGTTGCCGCCCCCCTCAAGTCGATAAGGGATTCTGCGGTCCTTCAACCACTCAACCACTTCTGCAGCATCACGGCTGGGGAGATTAGCGAACAACAGACTGTAATCGGCGACCCGGGCCTGGATAATAATTAGGGTAAATAATAGAATACTGACCGCAGCAACCCCCACCAGACTGAGCTTGCGTGTCATCGACCAGGCGGCAATCACATCAATGATGGTTTTCTGCTTGTTGGTTGTGCTACCGCTATCATTGGTGCCGATCAATGCCGGTTTGTCCTCAGCCATCGACTTTCTCCTTTGTCACTGGTTCTTTACAACACAATGAGGTCATTGCTCCTCACCACTACCCACTACCCGAATTTATCCAGCCTAAACCTAATACCATCGCAAAAAACCAAAGGATGGCTAAGCAAAAATTTCGTCCTACAAGGCTTGGTGGTTTTTCAGGGGCGCAGGCATAGATACAGTATGTCAAGGTCCTGAAAAAACGCCGTAACGCCGGAGGGCGGACTTTTTGCGACGCCATCAAACCTGCATGCGCATCACTTCCTGATACGCCTCTACCGCCTTGTTACGCACCTGCACCATCATCCGCAGAGCAATATCTGCTTCTTCCAGACGAATCATGGCTTCGTGCAGATTCTTGGTTTCGCCGGCGGCAATCTGCTCAGCAGAACGATCTGCTGTAATCTGCGCCTCATTGACTCCGGCAATGGAGCTTTTGAGCGCCTGCGCAAACTTGTCACCAATCTGCTGCGATGGTGTCTGTTGCGGTCGGGCCAGACTTTTCAGATGGGTTGTCAGAGTTACATCGCTAATATTATTCATGATTCACCTCAACGTCCGATATCAAGAGCTTTAAGAGCCATGCGCTTGGCCGCTTTGACCACGGTGACATTTGCTTCATAGGCACGAGCTGCTGACATCATGTCCGCTGTCTCTTCGACCAGACTGATATCAGGCATGGCAACATTGCCGCTTGCGTCTGCATCCGGATGTGACGGGTTGTGAACCAGTCGCGGTGGACGATCACTCGCCTGGATATGCGAAACCCTGACGCCGTGGGAGGCATCCCGAAGACGGTTGTCCAGGGTGTTGGCAAAATCCTGTTGCGTGCTCTGAAAGACCACCTCACGTTTGCGAAAAGGCCCACCGTCGGGGGTCCGGGTGGTTTCGATATTGGCCAGGTTGGAACTGATGGCGTTAAGTCTGGTTCGTTGCGCTTTCAACGCTGACGAACTGATTTTCATACTCGTGAACAGATCCATAATTTCTCCTTACAGGGTGCTGGGTACTGAAAAACGCTGGCCAGATATGCTGCTGAGGGGTTCTCATCAGCCTGCTAACGACCATCGGAAACGGCATACTTAAGCAGGGTCAGCTTCTTTTTCAGAACCTGTGTGCTCGCCTCATAAAGAAGCTGGTTTTCCGCAAGAGAAAACATTTCCTCATCAAGCGACACCGTATTTCCATCGCCGACACCACTGGTATCCACATTGCGAATGACCCGTCCCTGAATCTGCTCAAGGCTGCCGCCATTGACTGGAATATGACGCGGATTAGTCGGCTTGTTGTTAGTCTGGGGCTTATTGATGGCCTGACGCAGGTCTTCTTCAAAACTCAACTTGCGGGCACTGAAGCCGGGGGTATCGACATTGGCCATGTTGCCGGCAATCACCTGCTGATTACGGGCACGCAGATCAAGACTCTTCTCCAGGACAGCAAGGGTATGATCGGTTATTTTCATGGGTTACTCCTGACTGTTTTTTGACACTCACACTAAAAATTTCTGCGTTGCTCTTGTATGAGCAAATCCCGCGCCAATTTTCCCCAGGCACTGTTGGCATCCTCCTGTACCAGTACCTGTAATTGCTCCAAAGCAGCGCGGCGGCGCCCTTGCAACAACATGATCTGGGCGCTGCGGTAATACGCCTGGGACCTGAAGTCCGGATTGTCAGCAAGACCTTCATAATGTCGCAAAGCGACGGAATTATTACCCAATCGATAATAAGTCTCGGCCAACCGCGCCTGCTCCTTCGGTGGCAGCTCTTGTGCAGTAGCGGCACGTTCAAGATTTTCAACCACAGCGGCAAAATCATCCCGGTGCCAGTAAAAACCTGCAGCGCGGATATCGGCCGCAGGCGTGTGGGGGCGATCAGGACGCTGCAACCAGTCTAGAATCTCATCCTCAAGTCCCTGTCTCTCCAATGTGTCGATCAGCAACGCAAAAAGGGCGCCCGCATCTTCTCCTCCAGGATAATGCTGCAGATACCGGCGGGCGTAATCACCAGCGGCCAGGTACTGATCGCGCTTGATAAAGTTCTGCGCCAGAGGAAGAAAGATGTCTTTGTGGTCCTCGCTTCCGGCACCCTGATCAAAGAGGTAAAGCAATACCCGTGCTGAACGCTCAAAGAGACCGAGGCGATCGAAGGCATGCACCAGATTGTGCAGAAAATCACGATCGTAACCACTGGCCAGCAGCAGCTCACGATTCTGCTCCACCAGCACCACTGCCTGCAGGTCATTACCCTGGTCCAGCAGTTGCGCGACGACAATCGGTAATTGCCGGCTTAATAACAGATTCACTTCACGGCGTAATGGAGCTTGAGCGTAGTCACGCCGAAGGGGCATCAAGCGTTGGACGCTTCGCTGATGTTCACCGGCCAGAAACAGGGTCAGGGCTTCCTTAAAAAAACTTTCCTCACGTAGCAGCCGCACAGCGGAACGCTGCCCGATCTCGGCGTAGGCGTTGGCAATATCACTCATCACTTCTGTCTCGCCATTGAGCACCCTGATGTCAAGCAGACGCAGAGCGGCCCGGTCTCCACCTTCAGTATGCGGGTAGTCCTGTGTCACCTGTTCCAGTGCGATCCAGCCCCAGTCAAGATCTCCTTTTTCATAGGTGGCGGTGGCTGCGGCAAAATGAATCAAGTCAGCCCCCGGCTCATCGGTAAACGTCAACGCCAGCCGGCGGTAAAGACGGTGGGCAAATTCATAATCTTCTGACTGAAAAGCCGCATAGGCAGCGCGATTGCAGGATGAATAATAAAAATCGCACAACAGTGGATTTCCAGCCAGCGAGCGATAATTTTCCAGGGACTGCTGGCGATCACCTGTACCGAAACGAGCGTCAGCAAGACGTATCAGTCGTGCCGGTTCAAGATGGTCTGGCCAATCGATGTCATCTTGCGTCAAAAGATCTGCAGCCAGGGAATATTGTGCTGCAGCCAGAGCGGATTCTGCGTGAAGAAGACGCACAGCAGCCATCAGGGGGTGATCTGCAGCCAGATCCTGCAAGTGCATCTGCAGGTGCAGCAATGCGCCAATAGCATTGTCGCGCGCGGCCTCCCCCCAGACTGTCAAATAATCGACACGAATCCGATGCTCTGTGCCGGCACGCCTTAACGACTCCAATCGTGCCAACCCGGCAGCGTAGGATCCGGTCCGCAGATAGGCATCAGCCATCATCAGATCGCGTTGGCGACGTTCACCGTCACTGAGGTTGCGCAGCTCCATTCCGCGCTGCAGCAAACTTAAATACATTCCGTCGTCGGCATGCTGCTGTAACTCCATCAACACGCTTTTTTCATCTGTCAGTGGGTCCAGCGGGGGCGGGGGGGTGAGGCGTTGCCCAACAGGCACGTTCCAGTCACTGCGATACTCTCTGAAAAACTCCAGCCAGCGTCCCTCCCAGGGAGACTGCTGTTGAAAACGCGCTGCTGCCCCGGCGCGGCGCGGCGGCATATCAGCAATCCGAAAAGCAACCCCCGGTCGCCCAGCCTCATCTGCAAGCCAGTGGATATCCATAACAATCCGCGTCGGATTGGCGAGAGTCTCGGTTGTAACGCCCTGCGGGGGGCGGCGCATCAGTAGCGACACCACCAGATCCTGATGTCTGCGGATCAGGGTCATGCGTACAACGGTGCCGTCCTCAGGCAATACCCTCAGGGCTGGATCAGCACCGGCGCCCTTGATGGTCAGGTCAATGCGTTGCCCCGACGAGTCGACATGAAATTCACTCGCCTGCGACAGCATGAAGGTCACACGGGTGCGACTTGGATCTTCCTGTTTCTGGATTCCGCTCAGGACAGGTTCAGCCTTGACCGGAAGTGTTGTACTCAAGAAAAAAAGCAGCAGAAACAAACAGAATCCGAGAATTTTTTTCCAGCCTGCTAAAGAACTCATTCGCTCCTCCAACGATACGCAGAGTTGGTCGGAAGAGATCAATGGCGAGAATCGTGCCAACCCGCCCTGCCTGCCTCTATCTCACTGTTTTTTATATTCTTTTCTTTTTTTGGGCATTTTCATTCGAAGCCGCTGTGGCCTGAAAAGCATCTGGGTCGATATTTTGACAGTCAGAAGTTGCTGTCGGTCGGAAGATGCCGCATACATAATTGCGCCGGGGAACCTCTCCTGCTACAGTGTCACAAGAAAATCAATGTCTGGCCTTCGTCTGCAACTCGCTTAAAGGCGTGAACAATGAATTTTTTCTGCAGTAAAGACTGCCCCGACCTCTGTGGTATGGAAATTCACGATGATTCCTCCCTGATCAGCTACAAAGCCGAACCGGAATTGTGGAGTTCGCCCGGCTTCATCTGCAGAAAATTCCAGGATTTTGCTGCCCGGGAAATCAACAATGGCCTGATGTCCTGGCAGCAAAAAGGGGATGAAAAGCTTGTCTACGAAGATAATGTGGAGGCTCTAGGCGCCCTGGCCGACTGGCTGGCTACCTTTCGGGACAAAAACATTCTCTTCCTGCGCGGGTCGGGAAGTCTGGGCTACAACATGGGCTACTGGGATCAACTGTTTGCCGCCTTTCCCCATTGTGCCACGGTCAACAGCAACCCCTGTAATGCTACCGGTGGAGCGGCCCATGAGCTGGACTTCGGCACAATAAGCAATCCCCACATTGCCCGGTTGGCCGAAGCCGAAACCATTATTCTGCACGGAAAGAATGCCGCCGTCACCAGTCCCCACCTCTACACCTATTTAAAAAAACTGAAAAAGTCGGGCATTGAAATCATCCTGATCGATCCGGTTAAAACCGCTACGGTCGGCCTGGCTGATCACTATATCCAGATTCAGCCCGCCTGTGATGGTCTGCTTGCCTGCGCCCTGCTGACGGAACTGGGGCATGAATTTGATTACCAGGTCCCCATGCTGCTGGATGCCGCCGGTATCGACGCCGACGCTTTCACTCTGTTACTTGAGCGACTCCGTAATAAAAAAGTCGCTCACATCCAGGGCCTCGGTCTGCAACGTCAGGAAAACGGCATGAACTCCATCCGCTGGATCAGCCGCCTGGCACATTTCACCAATAGCGTTGAGCGCCTTTATTACGGTCACAGTTCCAAGCGCCGGTGGCACAAACATCCTGCCCGCTTTGCTACACAGATCGGCCTCGATGAGCTTCCGGGACGGTTGGCAGCAGGAGAGTTCGACCTTTTTGTCAATATTGCCGCCAATCCGGTGGTCACCTACGCCGACAGCAACCTCTGGGCCAGAGGATTAAGCCGTACACCTACCCTGGTGGTTGACACCAACATGTCAACGACAGCAACCTATGCTGATTTTTTTCTCAAGGTCGGTGGCATGTTTGCGCAAGCAGATTTTCAGAACAGCTACTTCTTCCCGCACCATTATTCCCGCCCCGCCTTTACCACTGAACTCAGTGATATGCGAGCCGCACATGCACTGGCGAAGAAACTCAAGATTCCCCTGATCAACAAAACGGAAGAAGAATCGCGCGCGCCCACCCCGACTACACGCCACTATCGAACAAAAACCCTTGACCTGCACTGGCCACAGGAGATGAGAGACTTTCGCCTGCTCACCGCCTCGCACCTCGACTACCTTAACTCACAGATTATTAACGGACAGGAACAGGGTCTGCAGGTTATTCACATCAACCCCCTTGATGCCGAACAAAAGGAAATAGCAAGTGGCGATCACCTGCGCGTCGAAGGTGATTGCGGCGCCTTCAGCGCTCATGCTCTGATCACGGACGAGGTGCCGCAGGGCACCCTGATGTGCTGGAAAAATTTGCCGATGCTCGATGGTGTCTGCAACAGCGCGGTTCCCGGTCGCCTTACCGATGCCGATATCGGGCTGGCCTACTACGCTGCCGAAGTAAGGATTTTCAAGGTCACACGTGCCTGACCTTCCCGGCACTTGACCGCGCACAGTAGTGGGACGCACAATGGGGATACTGATGGTTAGCAATCTTCCTTAGTTGCAAGTTTATCCCCTCTCCCTGAGGGAGAAGACCAGGATGAGAGGGAGGTTTTGACGCCATCTTTTCCCCCCAGGAAAAGGGTTCGGGCAGAAGATCAGTGCTAATCAGCATGAAGATCTATCCGTCAATCACGTGGAGGCTTGTCATGCGCTTTATTCGCACTTTGATGCTGACTACCATCAGCCTGTGGTTTCTGGTTGTTACAGCCACAGCCCATCCCCATATTCTCGACGTCGCTACGGGAGAAGTGCTGGAGTTTAATCAACTGATCGACAAGCTCGAACAGACACAGATCGTTTTTATTGGTGAACAGCACGATCATGCCGGCCATCACCAGATGCAGCTCGAAGTGATCCGCGCCCTGGCCGATCGCAAACCCCTGGCCGTCGGACTGGAGATGTTTCAGGCTCAGGCACAAAACACCCTCGATAAGTGGACGGCAGGCACCATCAGCGAAACGGACTTTCGCCAGATTTACCAGCGCAACTGGGGCTGGTGGTCACTCTATGAACCGATTTTCAGTCACGCGCGTGAAAACCAGATACCACTGGTTGGACTTAACGTACCGCGCAGCATCACCCGCCAGGTAGCGACGAGTGGGTTTTCTTCGCTCGATGAAGAACAGGT
The DNA here is from genome assembly GCA_007125165.1 of Geobacteraceae bacterium. Classification (GTDB taxonomy): domain Bacteria; phylum Desulfobacterota; class Desulfuromonadia; order Desulfuromonadales; family Geopsychrobacteraceae; genus Pelovirga. Next base: position 40,050 of record SLDV01000031.1, read on the forward strand.
CAACTTTCTCGGTGGTATGACCTGTGAAGTCGACACAACCTACGAAGATTTTATTCGCCGTGCCGTTGGCGCTCACGGTCATGGCAGCTTCAATTTCCGCAACTTCTGTGAAGCCCAGTTGGTGTGGGACAAGGCCATGGCCCGCTATATGTCTCTTTATCTGCAACAGCATCCGGAGCAGTCTGCTGTCGTCCTGGCCGGTAGCGGCCATGCGTGGAAGTACGGCATTCCGGCGCAGATTGCCGATTTCGGTCATACGGACTTCCTCGTGCTGTTACCCGAAGTACGCGGACGACTGACCCGCGCGCAAGTGACTTTAGAAGATGCGGACTTTCTGTGGCTGGATGAGGGCGATGGTTCGTGGACGGTGGGTGAGGGCTACTGATGCATATCTGGGTTGATGCCGATGCCTGCCCGGCAACAATTAAAGAGATTCTGTTTCGTGCCGCGCAGCGCACCGGTCTGCCGTTGACCCTGGTCGCCAACCATGGCATGCGCATTCCGCCATCACCACGCATTTCATTCGTTCTGGTTGCTGCCGGCTGTGATGTCGCCGACAACGAGATTGTCAAACGCCTGGCACCGGATGACCTGGTCATCACCGCCGACATTCCCCTGGCCGCCGAAGTAGTTGCCAAAGGAGCCACCGCCCTTGATCCCCGCGGTGAACTCTATACCGTGGAGAATGTCCGCGCCCGGCTCAATGTCCGTGATTTTATGGAAAGCCTGCGCAACAGCGGCGTCGAAACCGGCGGCCCGGCAGCGCTAACCGCCAAAGACCGCCAGGTGTTTGCCAATCGGTTGGATACCATCCTGCAACAGCGTAAAAGTTGAGAACTACTGACTTTCTTATTTGCTGCGCAGGTACTCCGACACCTTCTTGACCGCCCGCTCATTGAGAACCCGTGGCAGGCGCGTCCAATGCTGGGAGGTGCCGACGCCATCGGACCAGGAAAGCAAGGGTTGCTGCCCAGAAGATAAGGCATAGCTGTTATCAAGGGATGCGGCACCAGCACCAAAGCCGACAACGATCCGCGCGGCACTGCTGCCGGGGTTATACTTATCGATGGTCACTTCCAACAGGTAGCGCCCGGCTTTAGGGCTAAATTCTTTGCGAGCCGTAATCTGTTGTGCTTCATATCCCGAACGCCGCAACATATTGAGCAAATCGCGCTCCATCCACTGCCCCACTTCGACGCGGAATTGATAATCACGCTCGCTCATGGTGGCAGGATCGCCACGATGGGACAATAAAAGTATCTCAACCTTCTCTCCACCATGAGTGGTTGGTGCCGGTGTTCCCTTGGCACAACCCGAGGTCAAAGCCACCAGTACCATCAACATCATTGCGAATCTCCACTTTTTCATTATCGCTCCTGACATTATTTTTTGCGTTGTACAATAAGCTCCAGAACCTTTTTAGAAGCTTCGCCGTCAGGAGCAATACCAGCATCTCTTTGCAATGCCTGTATCGCTGACTTCGTTCTCGTTCCGTATAACCCATCTACAGGACCCGGATCATAGCCAATATCCGACAATCCTTGTTGTATATTTCGGACCAAATCACGGTTGGATGTGGGTACCGTTTGACTTCCCATGATGGGCGGGAGCGGCGTCCGTTCAAGCTCCCGAACATATGCAGCAATTCCGGACTCACTCAACAAACGGTCTTCAACGGGCAAACCATTGGCCTTTGCCATGCGAAACCAACGAAGCGCCTCTGCATTGCTTTTCTTGACCCCTGTACCTGTAGCCCAGATGAGCCCAAGCATGTGCATCGCGCCAACATGCTCATATTGCGCAGCTTTTTCCAGATACTGGATGGCAAGCATAGCTTCCTGTGGGTTTTTCGAATAAATTTCGACACCTATCAGATAGTTTGCAGGCGGATAACCGCTTTCTGCCGATTTTTCCATCCAGCGCACATAAGCCTGCTTGTCGCGTGTTGTCCCCTCGCCTGACAGATACATATTTGCCAACATGAATTGCCCATAGTCGTGGCCTAGTTCAGCAGCGTTATTGAAATATGCAAAAGCTCTTTGATGATCCCCTTGATCATAAGCGGCATTTCCCCTTTCCACGGCAGCATTAGACTTTACATAATCAACCGCCCCGCCCGCTCCGGATTTAACTGAATCCACAACGCCGGCACAACCGATCAGCAACATAAAAAAAACACAACCGACTAAATATAAAAACCTTTTACTATTGACCATGACAGGACCTCCCTGAAAAATTATTTTATATTAAATCTGTGATAAGCTATTTCCCGCCACCACCGCCCCCGCCATCACCACCAGGGGAATTATGAACGAGATATGTAGAGCCGCCAGGTACCTGCACATAAAAATTATGGGTGTCGGCAACTTGCATGTTGACAACCCGACTATTCACTCTGTCTACTCGTATATCTCCCACAATAAGCATCTGACCATCGATATGAATACTATCGCCGATTTTCAGATTTCGCGCTGTCGTCCAGCCACCCTGTGCCAGCAATCTCTCCCCTCCTGTTGTTTTCAATTCCTCATTAATCGTATACATGTGATTAGCTTCCACCGCATACAACTCAACAACAGGCTTTCCAACAAGGACATCACGCCCAATATCGTATGTCATGACGCGGTCACCTACAGAAATATCAGCAAATTTTTTAGTTGAGCCATCCTCCATCAACACCATTGTCTCGGGAGGAAAACACCCCATCGATTCATTTAAAAGCCGCTCTTTAGTTCTTTCAAGATTTGCTAACTGCCGATCACGATGAGCAATTTCCCTCTCTATCTTGTTAAGCGCGTTAAAACGCGTATTATCAAAGTCCGAGCTACCCGCCCTGATAAGCGTTCCTGGGTCATATGATAATGAATCCTCTTCTGCCTGCTTGGCCAGACGAGCTCGCTCCTCATTAGCAGCCCAGTGAAGCTCACGCTTTTCTTTAGTAACTAATGCGATTTTCTGATTCACTTCTTCGAGGGACGCTGGTGGTTTTACCCCGCCGCCGGGCCCAAAGCCATAACAACCGATCATAAGAAATATGATGCTCAATACTAATACTGCCTTCGCTACACAAAATAGAATTTGATTCATAAAACCTCCTGTTTTGACGATCAATAATACGTCGCTTCGGCTAGAGTTAATTGCCATCGATATTGTGATAAAGCCGAACAACAACGTTTTCATCGCCCCGATTTAATTCTTAAGCGCGACTTGTCGATTGAATCCATGAGGGCAACTGGTAGACTAAGTCTGCATTTCTAGAAAAAACGGCCGATGTCACGAAAACCACATCGGCCGCTCCCCTCTCCCCAAGAATATTAATTGATCTTCAATGCCTACAGTTAGAGTCTTAACTTTCCCCCCAAAAACAAAGAAAAGCTTAGAGTTTTCTAAATCTTTTAGCAAGAATCAGAAAGTTGGAAAAGTCGACTTTTTGTAAACCTTGCATTTAATTTTGCTTTCCGTATATTCTTTGCAGAGTTCAACTCTCTATTAACCATCCGAAATCATGAGCTTTTAGCAAGGCCGCCGAAATAATGCCTAAATTATTCCCTCTTTTACCGACCCTGTCCTTCGCCGCTTTTGTGTTCTGGCTGCTGGCGGTACCGATGAATGGTCCCCTGATTGCGGGAATTGGGATTGATGATTCGTTGCGCTGGTTTCTACTGCCTCACGTACTGGTGCTGGTGGTGATTGGCAAATCATTTTCCCGGCAGCTTTTCACCCGTCTGGCTCCTTTTGCCACCGCCCTGACTCTAACTTTCAGTCTGTTACTGCCCCTGGTGCCGGAATGGGGCAAACTGCTGCTGGTATTGCTGAGCTTCAGTGGCGCCTTCGTTGCACTCAGGGCCTGTAAGCGCTTGCACAATTCCCCATCCCCACTGGTCAGTGCTGCCGGAGGATTGATTCTGGCGAATCTGGCGTTATTTGTTGTTTTTCGGTTTCCGACAGGGGGGCTGCCTCTTTTTGCCCTGGCAACGCTACCTTTGTTGCTCCTGCTGATTCCTGCGGGCGAGCAGCACCCTATCGCAACCGACAACAACCTCAAGCTCGGCCACTACCTCCCTTTTATCCTGATTTTTCATGTCGTCAGCGGCTTGATGTACAGCGTCATCTATCCTGCCTATCAGGAATTGACTGTGCCGGGCGGAGTCGAGCTCCCCTTTTATATGGCGGCCGTGATTGGCGCGGTGTTTCTGGGGCGGATCAACCGCGAGATACCGCTGATTTCAGGCGTTGTTTTGGGGATGGGTGCATTTATTGTGCTGCAATGGGAGCATGCTGCAGCGGTGACCTTCAGCCTGTTCATCATGCAAGCAGGACAAGGCTTTATCGACCTGTTTCTGCTGGCCTTTCTGCTGCGCTTTGCTGATCCGCTCCGCGCCTTCGGAATCGGTCTGGCGACCCTGTGCCTCGGTATCTATGGTGGCCAATTGCTTGGAGACGTGCTGTCCAGTCATGCTGGACCGGTAGCCCTGTTCGGCCATCTTTTTCTGAACCTGGCGGTACTGTCCCTGTACCTGCTGCATCGCCGCCGCCCAACGGCAGAGACCAACAGCCCTCACAACCTGCCGGCAGCAATCGATGCACATGAAGCTGCCCCAACTACAAAAGAGATTCATATTCCTGAGCAGCTGCGCCTGCTGCTGTCTGAGCGGGAACTGCTGGTACTGAATCAGAGTCTCAAAGGCACCACCTATAAGGACATTGCCGCTGATCTTGATATTTCTGAATCAACAGTCAAAACCTACATGAAACGGATTTGTGACAAACTGGGCGTGACAGGCAAAAGAAATTTATTGCAACGTCTTTCACAACCGGGAAGCCCGCCTTCAGCCTCATCTTAACCCAGCTAGTAAACCCTTTATTAAATTATAGGTTGACTAGTGCCGGATGATTGAGTATCGTCCCCCTGTTTTTCAGCGTTTCCATGAATAAAGGGGTTCTCTATGGTTTATCTCGTCGGCATGACACTGCTCTGGGCTTTTTCTTTCAGCCTCATCGGCGTTTATCTGGCCGGCCAGGTCGATTCCTACTTTTCTGTTTTCATGCGCGTGGCGTTGGCTGCTCTGGTATTCCTCCCTCTGCTTCGTCCCATCCCGCTCAAGCTCGCCGGTCGTCTGATGGCTCTGGGTGCGATTCAGCTGGGGCTGATGTATGTCTTCTACTTTCACTCTTTTACCCTGCTCAGCGTCCCCGAAGTCCTGATCTTCACGATACTGACTCCTATTTATGTCACCCTGATCCATGACCTGATACAGCGCCGTTTCCGCCCGGGCTATCTGCTCACGGCAGCATTGGCGGTTATTGGCGCCGGAATCATTCGATACAGCCCGCTGGAAAGTCAGGCCTTCTTCGGCTTTCTTGTGGTCCAGGGCGCCAATGTCTGCTTCGCTCTGGGGCAGGTGGGCTACAAGGTTCTGCTTGAACGAACCCCGACCGCAATACCTCAGCGTTACCTGTTCGGCTACTTCTACCTCGGGGCCCTGGCAGTTACTCTGATGTTATGGCTGGCTTTTGGCGATATGGGCAGACTACCGACCACGGGTTTGCAGTGGGGCATTCTGGTTTATCTGGGACTGATTGCTTCGGGACTGGGGTACTTTCTCTGGAACAAGGGCGCAACTTTGGTGGATGCCGGAACCCTGGCGATCATGAACAATGCGCTGATTCCGGCGGGGCTGATTGTCAACCTGCTGATCTGGAATCGTGATGCGGATCTGGTACGCTTGAGTATTGGCGGCGGGGTGCTACTGCTGTCGCTGTTGGTGCATGAACTCTGGGTGAAAAAATCGGGGCCCCCTCATCCGGCTTTTTTGCCACCTTCTCCCCCAGGAGAAGGGCATCGGCGGAAGGTGAGTGCTAATCAGAAAAAACTTTGAAGGCGGCGCAAAAAATAGCCTTTGAGCCGCGTCAGAGCACTGAGAAATCCACTACAGCCGGTTATCCTCAGTGTCCCCTGTGTCTCCAGTGAACGAAGAGAATGGGTGGTAAAAGGTTTTTTGCCTTTATCGCCGCCAAGTATGTAACCGGAACATCAATCCTGACGTTCCGCTTTGCGCTGCCGCCTTAGCGCCAGCTCTTCGCGCAACGAGACAATCAGCAGGATGGCGACGCCGACACAGATGGCGCTGTCAGCAACGTTAAAGGCCGGCCAGTGGTATTGATACCAGTGGACGCCGACAAAATCGATCACCTCTCCTAAACGCACCCGGTCAATGACATTACCCACTGCCCCGCCCAGGATCAGCCCCAAAGAAAGATGCATCCATGTGGCTGATGCCGGTAACGTGCGCATGTACCAGATGATTCCCACTACAGCGACCAAGGCCACGGTCAGAAAAAACGGCAGTCGCCAGGCGCTGTCGGCAAAAATTCCGAAAGCGGCGCCGGGGTTACGAACATGGGTCAGATAGAGGTGATTCTCGATCAGCACCTTGAACTGTCCAAGGGCGTAATTGCGCTCAAAATAGACCTTGGTGAGCTGATCGAGTACCAAGGTTACCAGGACCACGCCGGCGAACAGGGGGTATTTCTTCATCTCAGCCTGCAGCCAGTGCTGCGACGCACCGCGAACAGAGGCTCGCATGTTCAGCATGATCACCAACACTGACGGCATAATTCCAACAGCGTTCACATTTACTGCCATCGGCAGAAATAATCTGCACCTTGAGCCCCGACACCTGTGTTTCTTCGACCGCCAAAGATTCCTCGGTCAATTCCACCTGTGACACAATAAAATAGGCCGGCAGTAGCGGCAGATAACGGGTCAACAGTTCACGATAATCGTCGGGAACCTGAAGCACGACCTTGGCTTCAAGGGACTGCCCCAGGCGTTTTTCCGCCCGTGCTTTTTCCAGTTGGCGAGACACTTCGTTACGTATCTTGAGCAGCCGCTCGTAGGTTGCTTCCAGGGCATCATCCAGATCCGCAGCGACAACGTCCGAAAAGGAGGCAAGGTGGACACTGGATGGACGCTCGCCCGGCAGGCGCTGCCAGATTTCATCGGCGGTAAAACTCAGCACCGGTGCGATCAGCCGGGGCAGGACATCAACAATCCGATACAGGGCTGTGCGCGCGCTGCGATATTCGATACTTGACGGCGCACTGGCATACAAACGGTCTTTGAGAATGTCGAGATAAAAAGCGCTCAGATCAATGCTGCAGAAGTTATGCACCGCGTGGTAGAGGGTGTGGAACTCGTAGCGCTCATAGGCCTTGAGAACGCGCTGATTCAGGCGTGCCAGGCGCGACAAGGCCCACCGATCCAGTTCGAGCAGCTCGGCGTCAGGCACCTGATCAGTCGCCGGATTGAAGTTGTTGAGATTGCCAAGCAGATAACGAGCGGTATTGCGGATGCGGCGATAAGCATCGGAAAGCCGTTGCAAAGTTTCTTCGCCCAGACGGATATCATCACGATAATCGGTGGCGGCAACCCACAGCCGCAGGATCTCCGCACCGTATTTCTTGATGATTTCTTCCGGAGAAATAACATTCCCCATCGATTTCGACATCGGGCGGCCATTCTTGTCGAGGACGAAACCGTGGGTCAGTACCGCCTTGTAAGGGGCACGATCCCGGGTTCCAACTGATTCCAGCAAGCTTGAGTGAAACCAGCCACGATGCTGATCCGATCCCTCCAGATAAAGATCAGCAGGGCTGTGAAGCTCATCACGCAGCTCACATACGGCGGCATGAGACACTCCGGAATCGAACCAGACGTCAAGGATGTCGGTCTCCTTGGTAAAACGGTCATGATCACAGGCAGGGCAACGGGTACCGGCGGGCAACAGTTCTACGGCGTCTTTCTCGAACCAGACATCGCTCCCTTTTTCTTCAAACTGATCGGCGATATGGTGCATGACGGCGCCATCGTTGAGAGCTTCACCACATTTTTCACAATACATGATGGTGATCGGCACTCCCCAACTGCGCTGGCGACTGACACACCAATCGGGGCGCGCCTCGATCATGTTGTAGATACGATCACGTCCCCAGGCCGGAATCCATTCGACCCGTTCGATCTCTTCCAGGGCTTTGCGGCGCAGGTCATTATGCTCCATGCTGATGAACCATTGCTCGGTGGCCCGGAAAATAACCGGCTTTTTACAGCGCCAGCAGTGAGGATAGCTGTGACTGACATTGCTTTCATGGAGCAGGGCCCCGACTTCAAGCAGCTTGTCGTTCACGGCACGATTGGCATCGGCCAGCTTCATTCCGCCGAACAATTCCAGTTCTTCACGGTAGCGACCGTAATCATCAACCGGATTATAGATTTCCAGACCATACTTGAGACCGATCTGATAATCATCGTGTCCGTGCCCGGGAGCGGTATGAACACAGCCGGTACCCGCCTCGAGAGTGACATGATCACCAAGCATGATCAGGGAGTTGCGCTCATAAAAGGGATGACGGCAGTTTTTATTATCGAATTCAGCGGCATCAAGGGGCGCAACCACCATGGCCCCTTCCTGCCCGACGGCCGCCAGCACCTTTTCACGCAGCCCCTCGGCAACCACCAGATAGTCGCTGCCGCTATCGATCACCACGTAGGGCAATTCCGGATTGAGACTGATGCCCAGATTGGCTGGAATCGTCCAGGGTGTAGTCGTCCAGATAACAAAATTCAAGGGTTTGTCGGTCAGATGTGCCAGCGATTGCGGCAGGGTATCAACGTAGGGGAACTTGACATAGATCGATGGCGAGCTGTGATCGTCATACTCGACTTCGGCTTCCGCCAGAGCAGTCACGCAGGAAGCACACCAGTGAATCGGCTTTTTCCCTTTGAACAGGGAACCCCGTTCCGCCAGACGCGCCAGCTCACGGGCCGTAGTCGCTTCATACCCTTCTGTCATCGTCAGGTAGGGATCTGCCCAGTTACCGAAAATTCCCAGACGCTGGAACTCCTCGGACTGAGTGGCAATCCAGACTCTGGCATACTCCCGACATTCACGGCGAAACTCGGCTTTACTCATGTCGCGCTTTTTCTTGCCGAGCTTTTTGTCAACCATCAGCTCGATCGGCAATCCATGGCAATCCCAGCCTGGCACATAAGGGGTGTGAAACCCCTGCATCCGTTTACTTTTAACGATGATATCCTTGAGAATCTTGTTGAGGGCATGCCCCATGTGGATATGACCGTTGGCATAGGGAGGACCATCGTGCAGAATAAATTTCTGCTTGCCAAGGTTGGCCTCTTCAAGCTGACGATTCAGCTCAGCCTGCTGCCACCGGGCCAGAATTTCCGGCTCCCGCACCGGCAGATTGGCGCGCATGGGGAAATCGGTTGCGGGCAAATTGAGTGTGTCTTTGTAATCCATGAAATGTCTCTCCACGGGGCATCGAATCCCCTGATTGTTTATTGTCTGTATGTAACCCTTTACCTGTTCAGCAATATTGTCTTCTCCGAGTGCCTTTGTCGGGGATCCAGAGAGAACAACCGGATTCCGGCCAAAAACACGCCGGAATAACGGCAGGTGTTGACTTCAGCCACAATCATTCGCGGCTAACGCCACTCCTACATGACGTGCTGACCAGTTACGGCTGGATTATCTACTCTTGCCTGCTTTGCCCCATCAGCCGCGCCCATTGCATCCCCAGTTGTTCATGAATCCAGGCATCGGTGTGGGCCAGGGTTCCACCGTTGGGCAAAGTCCACCAGCGCCTGGTCGGCTTACTCATGTGTCCGGTCGGAGCCGGAACGGGATCGAGTCCTGCGCCGCGGAATAAGGCCATGGAACGTGGCATGTGCGCCGCCGAGGTCACGACAACCAGATTGGTGCCGGCAAAAAGATTCGCAATCAACAGCACCTCTTCCGCAGTGTCCCGCGGACCGACAAAGGTCAGAATATCACCATCAGGAACACCCAGGGCAAGCGCCAGCTCCCTGAGTTTATCCGGATAGGCCACCGGATCAGTTGCCAGACCGTGATAACCGGTAAAAATCAGGCGGCTGCCGGGATTCATCCGATAGATACGAATCCCCTCTGCCAGCCGCACAACAGCGGTGGAGCTGAGCTGGCTGGTCAGGGGTTGATCATCCACCGTCTGGTGCCAACTACCCAGAACGGCAATGTATTGAGGCGTCATCGTCCCCTGCTCATAGGCGGGATAGCGCGTTTCCAGCCCGGCCATCCAGCGATGGCTCAAGGGCGCGTAACTGCTGACAAATAACAGCGCGCCGGCAGACACAACACAAAGCACGCCGAACCAACGGTTTTTACGCCGCAACAATGACGGCAGTGCCAGCAGCAGCAACAGCAGGGTCAGGGGAACCGGTGTTAAAAAGTCACCCAGGATTTTTTTTAGCAGAAAGAGCAGATGATCCATCGACTAAGATCCGAGCAAGGCAAAAAAGACCGAAACAGCGGGAGATTAACGCAGAACATAGAATTGATCAAGATACCAGAACCGGATAATGACAGATATCTGCAAAAAGACAATGACAACATAAGGGTGACTTGCGGCAACGCTCCTTGCAATGGGTTACAATCAGGGCATGGTAGTGTTGATACAGGGTCACATCCTTGTTGATTTCCGCCATGAACAGGGTACGGATGGTTTCGTAACTTTCCGTGCCGCGCAGCAGACCCAGGCGACCGAAGAAACGCCGGGTGTAGCTGTCAACGACGAAAGAAGGGTGGTTGCCGGCGTAAAGCAGAATCGAATCGGCCGTTTCCGGCCCGATACCGGACAGACTGAGCAGCTCACAGCGAGCAACACTCAATTCCTGTTGCAGCAGACGATCAAGTGACCCGCCGTGCCGATGCATCAGGTGTCGACAAAAATGCTGCAAACGTTGAGCCTTCTGACGAAAAAAGCCGGACGGACGGATCAGTTCCTCCAACTGCGGTAACGGCATCTGCGCTACCATTGACAGATCCAGGGCCTCGACCTTTTTCAGATTAGCCAGAGCCTTTTCGACGTTGTTCCAGTTGGTATTCTGGGTCAGGAACGCCCCCACGGCAACTTCGAAGGAGCCCTGCGCCGGCCACCAGTTGTCAAGAGAATACCCCTGACACAGGCGCTGATAGACTTCGATGATTGTCGGCATCACCAAATAACCTTATTAAAAAAGCTCGACTAAAGCCGCGCGTGAGGTTGGGGGGCCTGTGACAAGGGCTACTGTCTCCATGGAGGGCGACAGTCGAACGGCCATGGAAGGCGAAAAGTGTCCCTTGACATAGGGCCCCCAACCTCAAGCTCTACAAAACTGAACCCACACTTACTGCAAAAATGTCTGTACCGCAATACAATCCTTCCCCTTCGGGTCTGTGTTCCTCTATAATCCCGCACCATGCTCGACACTTTCTCACCAGATTGCCTTGATCAGATGCGCTACGCCATTACCAACGCCGGTGGCCGTGAAGTTTTTTTTCTCGGTCAGACTGACGCAGGACAGCGTATCGTTCAGGTCGAGGTACTTGCCCGTGGTTCCAAACAGGCGGTACCCGCCATTGTTCACACCTGCTCCTACGGCGATGTGGTCATCCACAACCATCCTTCGGGCAACCTTGAGCCTTCCCCCGCGGACATTGATGTTGCCTCTGCTGTAGGAGATCTCGGGGTCGGCTTCTTCATCATCAACAACCAGGCGGATCAGGTCTACCAGGTTGTAGCACCTTTTGTTGCCAAACCTGCCCAACAACTGGAGTATCAGCAGGTTCAGAACCTCCTCGGCCCCGACGGTGTGATTGCTGCCAAACTTCCTGACTACGAGGATCGACCAGAACAACTACGGATGGCTTTCGCCGTGGCGGAAGCTTTCAATGAAGGACAATTGGCCATCGTCGAAGCCGGTACCGGTACCGGCAAGAGTCTGGCCTATCTGGTTCCGGCCCTGCTGTTTGCGCGCGACAATCATGAACGTGTGGTCATCTCAACCCGTACCATCAACCTGCAGGAACAGTTGATTCGCAAGGATATCCCCCTGCTACAGCGCGCCACCGGGATCGACTTTCATGCCGTGCTGGTCAAAGGTCGCAGCAATTACTTCTGCCTGCGCCGTGGCGAATTCGCAGGGTCCGAACTGGGACTGTTCGACCAGGAACTCAGCACCGAACTGCAACAGATCATGCTCTGGGCAACAGCCACCGAGGACGGATCCAAGGAAGACCTCTCCTTCATTCCCTCTTACCAGTCCTGGGACGAAGTCTGCTGTGAAGCCGACCAGTGTGCACGGGTGCGATGCAGTCACTACAGCCGTTGTTTCTTTCATCGCGCCCGCCGCCGGGCCGCCCGCGCCAACTTGCTGGTCGTCAACCATGCTTTGCTGCTGTCCGATCTGGCATTGCGCGAACAGACCGATAACTATTCGTCCACCGCTGTTCTGCCTCCCTTCGCACGGGTCATTCTTGATGAGGCTCATCACCTGGAGGATGTGGCCACCAGTTACTTTTCCGCTCAGCTCACCCGCTTTACCTTTTCGCGGGTTCTCAACCGTCTGCGTCACCCGCGCAAATTGGAACAGGGGCTGTTGCCGCGCCTGCTGGACCAGCTTGCCCGTGAACTGCCTGACAGTGAAGACGCCCTCTATCGCAGCTTCCATGAGGTCGTAGAAGAGTTGACCGGCAGACGTCAACGCCTCTACGAACATTCTATCGATGAGTTACAGGCAATTGCCTCGGAGTTACCTGCTGCTCTTGGCAAAAGTATCGGCCCCGGTGTTGAACTGAAACATCGCGTTCTCCCCGATTTCCTTGCAACCGACGTCTGGCAGCGCCTGTATCAACGCCTTGAGGGTCTGCGCAACGAAACGTCGCGCCTCGAAGAAGGATTAACCGCACTGCTGCGACTGGGAACCACCTTGCCTGACAACATTGTTGAAAAGGTCAGTCCGACCCTGATCGATCTGCGCGGAATGATTGGTCGACTGGGTATGATCGTGGCAGATCTGGCCTCCTTTCAGGCAGCAACGGTCGGCAGTTGTCTATGGATCGAAATACGTGAAGGACGCATCGGCCGCGGCAAGGGGCTGATCACCAGCCTCTGTCAGGCGCCTCTGGATGTCGGCTCCAGCCTGAAAAGTGCCCTGTATGATCGTGTTCAGACCCTGATCATGACCAGTGCGACCCTGACCGTGGCCGACTCCTTTGCCTACTTCTGTTCCCGCGTTGGCCTGATGCAGATAGAGTCAGGAAGACTCAAAGAACTGGCCCTGCACTCCCCCTTTGATTACCAGCAACAGGCGCTGGTCGTTGTTCCCACTGACATTCCGGAACCGGGTCGTTCCGGTTTTGCCGAAGCGGTCCGTGACGCGGTTGAAAAAGCGATTCGTGCCAGTCGAGGGCGCAGCTTTGTCCTGTTCACCTCCTACGCCCTGCTCCGCGATGTCCACGACCAACTGGCGCCCATCCTTGAAGCTCAGCGCTTGCCCTGTCTGCGCCAGGGAGAAGAAAATCGCCATCGTCTGCTCAAGCGCTTTGCCGAGGACATTTCCAGCACCCTGTTCGGCACCGACTCCTTCTGGGAAGGGGTTGACGTGCCCGGCAGCTCGCTGGAACAAGTCATTATCACCCGACTGCCCTTCAAGGTGCCCACCGAGCCGATTCTCGAGGCACGCTGCCAGGCGATAACGGATGCCGGTGGTGATCCCTTCATGGACTATACGGTTCCTCAGGCCGTCATCCGTTTCAAGCAGGGATTCGGGCGGCTGATTCGCCATCGCAACGACCGCGGTGTCGTGCTGGTTCTCGACAGTAGAGTCACTAAACGTGGCTACGGCCGGATTTTTCTTAAATCTCTGCCCCCAGCCCCAATAATCCGTGGCCCCGGTGAGCAGGTTTTTGCTACACTACAACAGTTTTTCCACCCTACGGAATCGATGAGGACACCATGATAAAATATCTGTTCAGATCCATCCTGTTACTTGTGCTTCTGGGACTGCTGGCAGCCTGCGACAACCCGGCCGGCCTGAACCCCTTGCGCCCCAATGACAGAATCCTGGCTTTCGGTGATAGCCTGACCGCCGGCACCGGTGCTGATGCTACCACCAACTACACCACATACTTGAATCGCCTGATAGGGCGCAACATTATCAATGCCGGCATCCCCGGTGAAGTCAGTGCCGATGGTGCCCGCCGCCTGCCGGGTCTTCTCGACAGCCACAAACCCCATCTTGTGCTGATCATGCACGGCGGCAATGACCTGCTGCAGAAGCGTGACGAGGAGCAGCTCAAAGAGAACCTGCGGCGCATGTATGAGGCTGCCAACCAGCGCCGCATTCCGGTGGTTTTTATCGCGGTTCCCAAGCCCGGGCTGATCATTCAGGATGCGCCGATCTATAAGGAGCTGGCCGACGAATTGAAGGTTCCGCTGCTTGAGGGAGCTTTAACCGAACTGATGAAAAACAGTTCTTTTAAAGGTGATGCTGTCCATCTTAACGCGGCCGGCTACGAAGTCCTGGCCCGCAAGATCGCTGATTTTCTGAAGTTGAAGGGCGCTATCTGACCATGACATGGAGGGGGGAATATGCAACGCATCAAAGATTGGCCCGCCGACGAACGTCCGCGGGAAAAACTGCTGGCACGCGGCGCCGATCATCTGACCGATGCCGAACTGCTGGCGCTGATTATCCGCACTGGAGACTCGTCCAGTAAAAACAGCGCGGTTGATCTTGCCCGGGGGCTACTGCGACGTTTTGGCTCCCTGCGGCAACTCGCTGCCGCCACCATCACCGAACTCTGCAATCAACCCGGTATCGGCCCGGCCAAGGCGGCCGAGATACAGGCGCTGTTTCAGATCGCGCGCCGCTTCGTTGACCAACGCCTGCAGCCGGGGCAAGTTTACCGCTCGTCCACCGATGCCTTTTATCACTTTCACGAACGCCTGTGCGATTATCGTAAAGAGGTTTTTCTCGCCCTGCTGCTGGATACCAAGAACCGTCTGATCCGTGAAGTACAGGTTTCGGAAGGCAGTCTCAACGCCAGCATTGTTCATCCGCGTGAGGTTTTTGCCCCGGCCCTCAAGGAATCGGCGGCGGCAGTCCTGTTTGTCCACAACCACCCGTCCGGCGACCCCACACCAAGCCGTGAAGACATTGAGATTACCAGTCGCCTTAAACAGGCCGGTGACCTGCTCGGCATCCGGGTGCTGGATCATATTATCATCGGTAACGGCGCCTATATCAGTCTGGCGGATCGAGGGGAATTGTAGAGATGGATTGTTAATTCAATCGATGCCGTATTCCTTGATCTTGTACATCAGCGCCCGCAGACTGATTTCAAGCAGTTGAGCTGCCTGGGTCCGGTTACCACCAGTGAGCTCCAAGGCCTGACGGATATAGTCTTCCTCGAGACGACGTGAGGCCACCTTCAAGGACAGGTTGCCCGATGACAACTCCCCTGTTCCCACCGATACAGCATTTAACCGCGGCAGTTCCAACTCCTCACCGGAGCTGAATATCAACGCCTTTTCAAGATAGTTTTCCAGTTCGCGAATGTTGCCCGGCCAGTCATGCCGACATAATTGATCGACTGCTGAGTCTGTCAGCAGCGGTACCGGACGATGCTCCCTGGCGCAAAAACGTTGCAGAATATGCCGTGCCAGTACCGGAAGATCTTCCAGTCGTTGCCGTAGTGGTGGAATATGCAGATCTACCACCGCCAGACGATAATAAAGATCGTTGCGAAACTGCCCGGCCTGTACCGCTTCCCACAGGTCCCGCGCCGAGGCCGCGACAACCCGGGCTGAAACTTTTTCCGTTCGGGTTCCACCAACCTTGCGGATTTCTCCCTCCTGCAGTACCCGCAACAATTTCGGCTGCAGTTCCAGCGGTAAATCGGCTATTTCATCGAGGAGCAGGGTCCCTCCGGCGGCAATAGAAAACAATCCCTGCTTGTCACGGTCAGCTCCGGTAAACGCGCCCTTGACGTGACCGAACATCTCACTTTCCAGCAGTCCGCTGGTCAGGGCACTACAGTTGATCGCTAGAAACTCCCCATTGCGTCCGCTTTCACTGTGCACCGCCCGGGCAATCAACTCCTTGCCGGTGCCTGTTTCCCCCTTGATCAGTACGGGAGAATCGGTGACAGCAACCTTGATGACTTGTTCAAGCAGCATACGCATTTGCTCGCTGACATGCACAATATTGGCGCTGGAAAATCCACTGTGGCAACGGGAGAGGGCCTTTTTGAGATGGACGTTTTCGTGGCGCAGATGTAGGCGCTCTTCCGCTTTACGCAAGGTCAGAATGACCTCGTCGGGCTTGAACGGTTTGGAAATATAATCGTAAGCGCCGGACTTGATGCACTCAAGGGCCGTATCGATACTGCCGTAGGCGCTCATCATGATAATGGTCGTATCAAGAGCTGCCAATTCCGGCTGGCTGAGAAAAGTCAGTCCATCCATGTCGGGCATGCGGATATCGGACAGGATAAGATCAAATTTTTCTTTGCGCACTTGCGCCAGAGCATCTATACCATTTTGCGCTTCGGTAATGCGGTAATCATGCTCCTCCAGCACCAGGCGCAGCATGTGGCGCATCGCAGCTTCATCGTCAATGATCAGCAGATTTCGATATTTCCCCACCATGGCAATCCTCTAGTGTTGTGCCGACAATCTTAAGGTACCCCCCTCACCCTAGCCCTCTCCCTCAGGGAGAGGGGATGAATTACTACCTGCGGAAGGTTGGCAATAATCAGCAAAAGGATAGCCCTGTTTTAGCAGATGGGCAATCAAAAGAAATCTGATATTACTGGTCAGCCCGTGATCAGGGTTCAGGGTTCCGTGCAAAACAAACGAATAACGACAAAGGGACGAGCTCTGTCAGCCCGTCCCTTTGTTGCTCATTAACATACCTGCTTAAGATCGATCAAGGTGTCCAGATTTTCAGCAGCGCATCGGCCATTTCTGCCGGCGATTCGGCGACACTGATCCCGCACTCGGCCAGAAATGCCTTCTTGCTGGCAGCGTCGCCCTTGCCGCCGGAAATAATGGCACCGGCATGACCCATGCGCTTGCCCGCTGGAGCTGTCGCCCCGGCAATAAAGGCGGCAACCGGCTTGGTCATATGATCACGGACATAGGCCGCAGCCTCTTCCTCAGCGTCACCACCAATTTCACCAATCATGATTACGGACTTGGTATCAGGGTCGGCCTCAAACATTTTCATCACATCAAGGTGACTGGTGCCATTGACCGGGTCACCGCCAATACCGACACAGGTTGACTGGCCGATATCACGGCTGGTCAACTGCCACACCGCTTCGTAAGTGAGGGTACCGGAGCGGGAGACAACCCCGACCGGACCGGGCTTATGAATGTATCCGGGCATGATGCCGATTTTACACTGCCCGGGGGTAATAACACCGGGACAGTTGGGGCCGATCAGTCGGCTGTTACGCCCTTCCATGTATTTACGCACCTTGACCATATCAAGAACAGGCACCCCTTCAGTAATACAGATCACCAGCTCAATACCGGCGTCAACCGCCTCCATGATGGCATCGGCACTGCCGATCGGTGGCACGTAAATGACCGAAGCGGTCGCGCCGGTCTCCTTGACAGCGTCTTCCACTGTATTGAAAATCGGGAACCCGTCAACACTGGTTCCGCCTTTACCGGGAGTCACGCCACCGACCATCTGGGTGCCGTAATCACGAGCGCCCTGAGCGTGAAAAAGGCCTG
Organism: Geobacteraceae bacterium; assembly: GCA_007125165.1. Taxonomy (GTDB): domain Bacteria; phylum Desulfobacterota; class Desulfuromonadia; order Desulfuromonadales; family Geopsychrobacteraceae; genus Pelovirga. The sequence goes on from SLDV01000031.1 coordinate 57,672, forward strand.
TTGCACCGGTAATCCCCTGGGTAATAACCTTGGTATTTTTATCGATCAGAATACTCATCGCTTTTATTCTCCTTAGCCGTTGACAGCTTTGACAATTTTTTCGGCAGCGTCAGCCATCCCTTCGGCACTGACAATATTCAGTCCCGACTCAGCTAACAGTTTGCGCCCCTTTTCGACATTGGTTCCTTCGAGCCGCACCACCAGAGGAATGTTGACACCAACCTGCTTGGCCGCTTCGATAATTCCGGTAGCAATAACGTCACACTTCATAATGCCGCCAAAGATATTGACCAGAATACCTTTCACCTTGTCGTCAGAAAGAATGATCTTGAAGGCTTCCGTCACTCGTTCGATGGTCGCACCGCCCCCGACATCGAGGAAGTTGGCCGGCTCGCCGCCGGTATGTTTGATAATGTCCATGGTCGCCATGGCCAGACCGGCGCCGTTGACCATACAACCGATATTGCCATCGAGAGCAATGTAGGAGAGATCGTACTGGGAGGCTTCAATTTCCATCGGATCTTCTTCATCATAATCACGTAGATCACGAATCCGCAGATGACGGAAAAGAGCATTATCATCAAGGTTCAGCTTGGCATCAATGCAGAGCAGATCGCCTTCTGCGGTCAGAATCATGGGGTTGATTTCGAGCAGTGAGCAGTCCGTTTCAACAAAGGCTTTATACAGGTTCAAAAACAAGGGCACTGCCTGCTTGACCTGGGGCAGGGCAAGACCGAGCTTGAAAGCCACTTTACGCGCCTGAAAGGCGGTCAGGCCGACTACCGGATCAACAGCCTCAAAAAAAATCTTTTCCGGAGTCTTGGCGGCCACCTCTTCGATATCCATACCGCCTTCAGCAGATGCCATCAGGGTCACGCGGTCGGTGACGCGATCGACCAGAAAGGATACATAAAATTCGTCGGCGATATTGCTGGCGCTTTCCACCAGCACCCGCTTGACGATTTTTCCTTCCGGACCGGTCTGATGAGTTACCAGTGTCATGCCGAACATATCCTTGGCGAATTGCCGCACATCATCTGCGCTCTTGGCGATTTTGACGCCGCCCCCCTTGCCACGACCACCGGCATGAATCTGGGCCTTGACCGCCCAGGGTCCTTCACCCAGTCGCCGTGCCCAGTCACGGGCAGAGTTGCTGTTATAAACGACATGCCCGTCCGGAACCGGGACTCCGAAATTGCGCAGGATTGCCTTGGCTTGATACTCGTGAATGTTCATCGTGTCCTCACCTGGTTAGAAAAAAACTGACGTGGAATAAATACTGAAATCATAGCACTCAGTGACGAAATCAAAACATCCAAGATGTACCCGAGTCGGCGGCAGATTGTCAAGTGGTCAGGCCACCTAATCGGCTAAAACCCGACAATTTAGTGCCCAGGACAGGCACAGGGGCCTGCCCTGGGCAATTACACCGAGGGAATAAGATCAAGCCTTGATTTTGTTCCAGTCCGCCAGAAACTTGTCGATGCCGACATCAGTCAAGGGGTGCTGGGCCAACTGCTTCATCACCGCAAATGGAATGGTGCAGATGTCGGCACCGATCAGACCGGCGTTGAGAACGTGTAACGGCGAGCGCACGGATGCCACAATAATTTCTGTGTCGTAACCATAATTATCGTAGATGGTACGAATCTGCTCGACTCCTTCCATCCCGTTGTGACCAACATCGTCCAGTCGCCCGACAAAGGGTGACACATAGGTTGCTCCCGCTTTGGCGGCCAGCAATGCCTGGAGCGGCGAAAAAATCAGGGTCACGTTGATCTTGATTCCAAGGCGGCTGAATTCTTTGGTCGCCTTGAGTCCTTCAGTGGTCATGGGAACCTTGATGACAATATTCTGGTGTATCTTGGCCAGTTCTTTGCCTTCTTTGATCATCCCTTCGGCATCAAGGGCAATCACCTCGGCAGAGATCGGTCCATCAACGATTCCGGTGATTTCAGTGATCACCTCTTTAAAATCACGACCGCTTTTGGCGATCAGTGACGGATTGGTGGTAACACCATCAACCAGACCCAGCTCGTGGGCCGCACGGATTTCCGCCACTTCGGCGGTATCGATAAAAAACTTCATGCTTAACTCCTTTTATTCAGGATTGGGGGAATTGTTATCGCCGTCTCTGAAACGATCGAGACAGGTTTTGGAGCAGAAATAATAATCACTGCCGCGGATACGTGCTTTAATCGCTTCATTCCGCGGCAGACAGGTTCCACAGACAGGATCTTCCTCGATGGGTTCACCCGTCATCTGTTTTTTCTGGTTGTTTTTCGGTGGAACGCCGGGAGCAGGGCGTGTCAGGGACAGAAAAAAAGAATAAAGAACAAAACCCAACAGAATTAACAACAACAGCTTTATCATTAGATTACCAGGTACCTTGTAGTTGAGTATTCCCTGCTTCCGTGGGCAGGGATTTGAGCAGTTCCGCCAATGTCCGACCACTCACCGGATGTTGCAGATCCGGAACCAGATCACACAGGGGCTGCAATACAAAAGAACGTCGATGCAGACGAGGATGAGGAAGCGTCAACTGCGGCGTTGAACAGATAAGGTCATCTACGAGCAACAGGTCAATATCCAGAGTGCGGGCTCCCCAACGCACTCCACGCTGCCGACCGCCACGCTGTTCCAGTTCGAGACAATACTGGAGCAGTTCTGTCGGAGACAGGCTGGTGGCCAGCTCAAGAACGGCGTTGAGATAATCGTTCTGCCCGGTCGGTCCGCCGACCGGTGCTGTTTGGTACAGAGGAGAACTGGCAATCACGCTTATCCGCAGGTGTGCGTCCAGCCATTGCCTGGCCTCAAGAAAGCGCGCCAGGGGTTCGTCCAGATTCCCGCCCAGACCAATAAATGCTCGACACAAATTTTTCTCTGTCATAGTCTGCGGCATTAAACCACAGGCTAAAAAATAAAATCAATTGGCCTTTTACAGGAGTCCACCAATGCAACTCAGCCTGACCCTCGGGACAACCGATCTTGAAATGACCTACGATTTCTATCGCCAGATACCGGGTCTGTCAGTAAGCTGGCTGAGCAGGTCAACAGACGCCGGAACCAGTCTGATGCTCTGCGCAAACAACTTCAAGATAGTATTTCTGCCTCTCAACACGCTGGAACAGCAACATCCCGTACTGTTTCAACATCTGAGTCGGACCAGCCTCGGTGCCGGCATGACCCTGGAATTTGAATGTCCCGAGCTTGACCCCATCTATCTGGCCGCCCGCCGGAACAACTGGCCGATCCTCTATGAACTGGACGACCGTGAACACCTGCGGCGCGAACTCTGGCTGCAGGATCCCAATGGTTACCTGATCGCCATGAACGAAGAACCGCCGCCTGTGCCTTGACGTCCTCAGCACGGTACAGGTTGTTTCTTTTAACCAACCGTCAGGCGTATCCTCCCGGTTGTCCCAGCATTTCCCGGGTCACCAGAACGATTCCTTTAGAGGTTATACGGAAACCATTTTTTCTGTCCTGCTCGGGATCGTAGCCGATCACCGTACCCGCCGGAATTTCACAACTGCGATCAATAATCGCCCGGCGGATACGACAGTTACGATGGACTACAACCTCCGGCAGGATCACCGTTTCATCGATGGTGGAATAGGAATGGACGCGGACATTAGAAAACAGCAGGGTTTTGTTCAAGCGCGAACCGGAGATAATACAGCCGCCTGAAACCGTTGAATCAACAGCCATCCCCCGACGGTCTTCGTCGTTGAATACAAACTTGGCCGGGGGTAGATGCATCTGATAGGTCCAGAACGGCCAGTCGGAGTCATACAGATTCAACTCCGGGTTGGGCGAGATCAACTCCATGTTCGCCGCCCAGAAGGCGTCGAGCGACCCCACATCCCGCCAATAGGCACGCTGATTGGTTTCCGGATTACGAAACGGGTAGGCAATTACACTATGATTGTCGATAATTGAAGGGATAATGTTTTTTCCAAAGTCATGATCGGAGAGTGAGTCTTTACCGTCTTTCTTGAGCACTTCTTCGAGAAACGCGGTATTAAATATGTAGTTGCCCATCGATGCCATAGTCAAGCCCGGCTGACCGGGGATTTCCGATGGGTTTTGTGGCTTCTCGTCGAAGCGGATAATCCGCATGTCCTCATCGATGGTCATTACACCAAAGGCCCCGGCTGCTTCTTCGATCGGTACCTCCATACAGGACACGGTCATATCGGCACCGCTTTCAACGTGGTGCAGCAGCATGTCACGATAATCCTGTCGATAGATATGGTCTCCTGAAAGAATCATAACGTATTTGGGCTTTTCCGCCCTGATAATATCCAGATTCTGATACACCGCATCCGCGGTTCCCTGATACCATTCTTCGGAAAAACGCTGAGAAGCGGGGAGAATCTCGACAAACTCATTCAGTTCTTTTTTGAAATGACTCCAGCCGCGGACCAGATGGCGGATCAGCGAATGTGACTTGTACTGGGTCAAGACCCCGATCCTGCGGATCCCGGAGTTAACACAGTTGGAGAGAGGAAAATCGATAATCCGGTATTTTCCGCCGAAATAAACCGCCGGCTTGGCGCGCCATTCAGTCAATTCATGCAATCGACTTCCCCGGCCGCCCGCCAGAACCAGGGCAAAGGTATCCTTGACGAGATGACTGACATAACGGTAGACAATGTGTGACTCTGGTTGTGCGCTCATAAACGACTCCCTTCCGGCATAAAGAAACACCAATGAAAAACAAGCTTCCATTATACAGTTTCTCTTATGAGTTGTCTCTTACATCTGGGGCAATACCCCAAAAAGATAAAGAAGTTGCCGAAGATTCGCTGATCAGCTTTAATGGCGCAGCATCAACGGTAACAGAATCAATGGGGATAGCAGACCGCCATGAACAATCAGAATGACATCACCACCAGCCTGCTGCTACGGCTCTTTATCCCTTTCGGTCTGGGCTATGCTGTCTCCTACCTGTTCCGTAGCATCAATGCTGTCATTGCCCCCAACCTGATCCTCGAATTGAATCTTTCTCCGAGTGACCTGGGCCTGTTGACATCAGCCTACTTCCTTTGCTTTGCCGCCTTTCAGTTGCCTCTGGGTATGCTCCTCGACCGTTTCGGTCCGCGCCGGGTCGAAAGTGCACTTCTGCTGTTTGCTGCCGGTGGCGCACTGATTTTTTCCCTCGCTTCCTCCATCTCCGGCCTGCTGATCGGCAGAGCCTTGATCGGCCTCGGTGTTTCTGCGTGCCTGATGGCGGCCTTCAAGTCCTTCTCTTCCTGGTTGCCGTCAGAGCGACTGCCCTTTGCCCATGGCATCCAGATGGTTTCCGGTGGCGTTGGCGCCCTGCTCGCTACCACTCCGGTAGAAGCCTCTCTGACCCTGACAGACTGGCGCGGAGTCTTTCAGATTCTGGCCGCCGCAACCGTCATTATCGCCCTCGTTATATTCTATCTGGTTCCGGAGAGACAAAACAATCAGCAGGTGGAATCTTTCAGTGAACAGCTACATGGACTACGTTCTGTTGTTACGACCCGCTCATTTTGGTATATCACCCCCTGGGCGGTAGCTTCCCAGGCCACCTATCTGGCAGTTCAAAGCCTCTGGTCCGGACCCTGGCTGCGTGATGTTGCGGGCTACAGCCGCCCTGAGGTTGCTCTGGTGCTCTGGTGGATTGCCATCGCCATGATCATCGGCTATTTTTCGGCTGGATGGCTGGCCCAGCGCCTGAGTCGCTACGGAGTCGAGGTCGCTCAGGTTGCCGCTACTGGAATGGGGCTGTTTCTGCTCAGCCAGGTGCTGCTGATTGTTGCGGTCGGCAATCCGACACTGTTGTGGATTGGTTTCGGCCTGTTCGGCACCAGTGGTATTCTGGCCTATGCGATCCTTGCTCAGCACTTTCCACAGCACATCATCGGTCGCTGCAACTCGGTCCTCAATCTTCTCGTCTTTGCCGGAGCCTTTGCCACTCAATGGCTGGTCGGCATCATTATCGGGTTCTTTCCTCCCGGTGCTGAAGGGGGTTATTCCCCGCAGGGCTACCGAGCAGCCTTTCTGACCCTGATCGCACTGCAATTGGCAGGAGCGGTCTGGTTTGAATTCTGCCGCCGACGACATATCAAAGGGAGGATCAAGACTTAGGGCTTCCTGTCCGGTTGGTCAGATACAGACCGCTACAAACGAGCAGCAACCCCGCCAGCAGGGACGAAGTCAGAGGCTCACCCAATAGACCGACTGAAAGAGCTACCGCAGCAATCGGCACAAAGTTGATAAACTGTCCCGCCCGGGTCGATCCGAGACGCATAATCCCCTGGTAGTACCAGACAAAACCGATGACCGTTCCGAACAGGGCAAGATAAATCAAACTTACCCAGGCTTCGAGGGAATAAAACCAGACCTGCGACAGCAGTCCTTCGCCCAGGGCGAAAGGGGCCAGCAGTAAAGTGCCGGCAGCGGCCGAACAGGTCACGGCAACCAACGGCGAAAGATTGCGCATAGCCCGGCGCCCGACCAGTGAATAGGTTGTCCAGCTCAAGACACATCCAAAAATCAGCAACTCGCCCCGGCCGACACCGCCGCCGACCAGCTGACTGACATCACCTCGGATAACAACGATAACAGCCCCGGCAACCGACAATCCAATCCCCAAAACAGTGCGTGAAGTAAGCTTTTCGCCAAACAGCAACGCCGCAAAGAGGGCAATCATGACCGGATTATTGGCGACAATAACAGCGGCCCTGCCGGCCTCAATCCAGTTCAGACCGGCAAAGAAAAAAGCATTATAGGCAAATACCCCGCTCAGCCCGAGAAACAGTATCGGCAGCAGGTCATCGCGACCCAAGCGTGGCAGGCTGCCGTTGTATTGTCGACAGAGCAGCAACAGCACCAGAGTCGCCAGCAGAAAACGCAGAAAAGCGGCTGAAAAAGGGGGCACCTGACCCGCCAGCAGCTTGCCGGCGATAAAAGTTCCGCCCCAGAAAACGGCCGCCAGCGTCAGTTTCAAGTAAATTTGCCATACAGGAGCAGCGCCGGTCACGGTTAGCAGATCCTGCCGGCGTCTCTTAATCTGCTCTCGCCAATCAATTGCTGCACCACCACTCCGGCCATGGTCAGTCCGAAAATCGGTGGTATATAGGAGGAACTGCCGAGGATCACCCGCCGATCGCTGCAACTCCAGCGTTGTTCTTCACGATTGGGACAGATGCAGTTATCGGCACAGATGTGGGCTTCATCACTTAGGGGACGAAATTCTTCCGTCGAGTAGACCACCTGCACCCCGCTACTGATCCCCCGACGGCGCAACTCTTTACGGATGATCCGGGCCAGACGGCACTTTTCCGTAGTACTGATATCGGCAACCCGGATCTGGGTTGGATCGAGCTTGTTGGCGGCGCCCATGGAACTGATTACCGGCAACCTGCTCTTCACGCAGGTTTCGATCAGATGCAATTTGGCGGTGATATGATCGATACAGTCAAGGACATAGTCGCAGCCTGGCGCCAACAGTTCCTGCGCTGTTTCGGCCTGATAGAACTGATGCCTGGGAATCACCCGGCAATCGGGGTTGATCTGGCGACAGCGCTCAGCCATTATCTCGACCTTGGAACGGCCGATGGTACTGTCAAGAGCATGAATCTGACGGTTGATGTTGGTCGCACAAATATCATCAAAATCGACCAGGGTCAGACTCCCGACCCCGGCTCGGGCCAGCGCTTCCGCTGCATAACTGCCGACGCCACCAATACCGAACACGGCGACTGAAGCTGTTGCCAGTCGATCCATGGCGGCTGCGCCTACCAGCAACTGCATCCTGCTGAAGCGGTGCTCTTTCATCTGTTGTTGTCCTGAAGTTTGTGAAACAACCTGCGCGCATTGGCTGTGGTCAATTGTGCTGTCTGTTGCAGAGAAATTCCGCGCAGGGCGGCAACCTTCCGCGCCACCTTGAGCAGATCTGTCGGCATCCGGGCCATATCGGGCAGGTCCGTCTCCAGCACCAGCGCCGAGGCCGGCAAGTCAGCTACAGTTGCGAGAAGCTTGCGGACATTATCGCGCAGCAGAATCGGACCGATCCCGACACAAAAACCCTGGGCAACCACCTGGCGGGCAAAAGGAAGGCTCGCTGAAAATCCGTGCCAGACCCCGCCGATCCGGCTACCAACCTGTAGTTCATGGAGAATATCAAGCAAGAAACCATTTTTGTGGCGACAGTGGAGCATGACAGGAATTTTTTCATCAAGAGCTATCTGCAATTGGGCGCGCAATACCTTTTCCTGTACCTTGATGGAGGATTCGGCCGCAGCATCCAATCCAATTTCGCCAATGGCCACGACCTTTGGGTGACGAACCAGTTCACGCAAAAGTACCGCAGCATCTTCATTCCACTGATCGGCATACATGGGGTGAAGACCTGGAGCTGCGTACACCTGAGAATGGCGATCTGACAGCGTAAGCATCCCACTCCAGTCCGCAACCCGCACCCCCGGCTGAATCAGATACCTGATACCGGCAACATCAGAGGCAACGACACGGGCATCTGCCGCCTCTTCACTGTCGGGAGTGTACAGATGAATGTGGGTATCACAGAAATGCATCACCCCTCGTGACAGTTGTCAATCCGCCACCCGGGCGGCGGCAACACGACCGCCCAGGTTTTTGATCTGGGCCGGATCACTGATCGGGCCAAGCCCGGTAGCCGCCTGATAGGTGGCCCCGGCCGCAATCGGACCGGCAACTAGCAGACGGGTCTGCTGACGCTTGCCGGCCTGGTCAATATAACCGACCTCAAGGGTAATTTCAGTAACAGCAACCGGTGTCTGGTTGGCCAGCCGGGCGATCAGTTGCCCCTGACGATCGAGAGCAAAATCGATTTTCAGGTACTTGTCGGGATTTTCGGGCAGATCAAGTCGTACCAGCGCAGCATGAGCCTGACGACCTGTTGCTGAGTCCGAACGGGCAGCGGCGGAAAAATACTCCATCGCCCGGGTTCTTTCGCCCCGATTTAAGGCCAACTGTCCGAGGGAATTCATGGCCGGGGCCGTGGGCAACAGTGCGACACTGCGTTCCAGGTCGGCATTGGCGGCGGTTGTTTCTCCCAGAGCCTGATAAGCCAGCCCACGCTGCAAGTAATAATGGAAGTAATCTGGATGTCGCTGCAAGGCCTGGTCAAAGGCCGCTATCGCTTCACGCTCACGCCCCTGCTTACGTAATGCGTCACCACGCAGACCGTAAAAGAGGGCTTCTTTGGGTTCACCGGCGATGGCCTGGTTCGCCAGGGTCAGAGCCTGATCAGGACGATTTTCATGCAACACCTTTCGTCCTTCATCATAAGCATCATAAGCCTTTTGTGCCGCAACAAGGGGGGCCATCACCCGGTGGTAACGCTCAACTCCCATTTGACCACCGGCCGGAAGCTCGGCCAGAGTCCTGCGGTTGGCATCGACCCGCTCCTGTGACGGCGGATGGCTGGCGAACAATCCTTCCAGCCAGTTGCTCTGGCGCCCTTCCGAGAGCCTGACGAACGTCTGCTGCAGCTCGACAGCCGCAGCCGGGTCATAGCCGGCCCGCGACATATACAGCATGCCGTAATAATCGGCCTCTCTTTCTGCTTCGCGGCTATACTGCTGACTCACAAGTCCGGCGGCCACGGAAGCACCACCAACTGCCAGCCCCGCATACTCACTATTGCCGGCGGCCATGGCAGCAGCCAATACCGCACCCTGCAGCAGCATCCCGCGCTGCATGCTCTGGGCACTGTGACGCGCAGCGGCGTGGACGATCTCGTGACCAAGCACCGCCGCCAGTTCCGCCTCACTCTGCATTTCCGTCAACAGGCCGCGATTGATGGCAATTTTTCCCCCCGGCAACGCCCAGGCGTTGGGCGTGGAGTCGTTGATCACCTGAAACTCGTAGGGCAGGGGACGGTCACTGACTGCCGCCAGGCGCTCACCCACCTCCTTGACATAGGCTACAATCTGCGGCTGAGTGACATAATCACCCCCCTGCATCTGCCGCAACGGCGCATACTGTTCCGCGCCAATCTGCAGCTCGGTGCCTTCCCCGATCAGAGTTAACTCTTTGCGCCCGGTCACCGGGTTAACGGCGCAGCCGGCCAACAATAATACCAGCAGAATCAGGACGATATGTCGTGACATCAGAACCTCCAGCCCCAATCAGGGTCACCTGCTATTCACAAATCAGGCTTCGATCAGGGAAACCAGCACGCGCCGCTTAAGCTCACCATTGAGCATCTGTTTAATTTTCTCTTCCAACTGCTCCAGAGAAACCTCTTCGACCATTTTATCGAGACCCTCCAGCTTCCATTCGCCGGCCAGGTGATTCCAGACCCGTTGCCGGCGCGCCATGGGAGCCTCAGCAGAATCGATACCGACCAGGCGCACCCCGCGGAGAATAAAGGGGAAGACATTGATCGGCAGATCGGGGGACGCCACCAGGCCACAACAGGTGACCACGCCGTCATAACAAGTCGACTTGATTGCCGTTGCCAGCATGTCGCCACCGACACAGTCGACGACACCAGCCCAGGTAGTTTTCAGCATCGGGCGTTCACTGCCGGCCATAAAGGTTTCACGGCTGAGTATCTGCGCAGCACCGAGGCGCTTGAGATAGGGCTCCTCATCAAGCTTGCCGGTGACTGCCGTGACCTGATAGCCAATCTTCGCCAGAATGGCCACCGCCAGGCTGCCGACACCGCCGGTCGCTCCGGTCACCAGAATCGGCCCGGAGTCCGGCGTCACACCATTGGCGACCAATTGCTCAACCGACAAACCTGCCGTCAAGCCGGCAGTGCCGTACATCATGCTCTCCTTGAGGGTCAATCCTTTTGGCAACTTCAGTGCCCAACTGGAGGGCACACGAATCAACTGGCCGAAACCGCCGTCGGTTTCCATCCCCAGATCATAACTGGTCACAATCACCTGGTCACCAGGGGCAAAAGCCCCATCAGCGCAACTGACGACCTCGCCGGCGGCATCGATACCGGGAGTATGGGGAAACTCACGGGTGACACCCGGATTGCCGGTCGCTGACAGGGCATCCTTGTAGTTAAGGGATGAATAGTGGACTTTAACGACCAGATCACCGGCGGGCAATTCCTCAAGGTTGCGGGTTTCAATCGAACGGACAAACACCTTTTTTTCTGGCTGGCTCACCAGTAACGCCTTGAACTTCATCGACATAAAATCCTCCTTAACAAAATAATCAGTGGGTAAACCACGAGTTGTCACCTCCTACCGACACAGGCAACTGCTTTCCCAGTAATATACTATAGCATGGACACTGTTGCTGCCATAGCCATCGCGATTTGTACTTATGGTACAATAATTTCAAACTTTTTGTCTGAGCTTGAACAACCCGCATACTTGCTGTCATTACCCGCGTCTCATCAGCAGTGAATGGAGGAAAATCATGTCGAGTAGACAGATATCCCGTTTTCGTCTTCAGTTCCTTTCTCTGATATTTCCCCTTGTTATTGCCCTGGTAATGACTCTACCGACCAGGACACCGGCACAAGTCATCACCACCGAGACCGAAACAATGCGTATTGCTGAGATCACCAGAGGGCTGGAACACCCCTGGGGGATGGCTTTTCTTCCCGATGGCCGCATTCTGGTCACCGAACGCCCGGGAAGACTGCGTCTGGTTGAAAATGGACAACTGCTACCGCAACCGGTCAGCGGACTGCCTGCTATTGTGGCTCAGGGACAGAGCGGATTACTGGATGTCGCTCTACACCCCGATTTTGCTGACAATCAGATGGTCTATATTGCCTACACCGCCGCTCGCGACCGTGGCATCAGCACCGATGTTGCCCGCGGGCGATTGGTGGGGCTAAATCTGACAGATGTTGAGGTGATTTTCCGGGGCAACCGCGGCACCACCACCGGCCGCCACTTCGGTGCGCGTCTGGTCTTTGACCGCCAGGGCTATCTCTACGTCGGGCTGGGCGACCATGGCCAGAGGGATCGCGCTCAAGACCCCGCTGATCATGCCGGTTCCGTTATCCGTATCCACGACGATGGCCGCGTCCCTGCTGACAACCCCTACCAACAGCATTCCGACTGGCAACCGGAAATATTTTCTATTGGTAACCGAAACATCCAGGGAGCGGCTCTGCATCCGCAAACCGGCGAATTCTGGACCCATGAACACGGCCCGCAGGGAGGTGATGAAATCAACATCATCCGTTCCGGCCGCAACTACGGCTGGCCGGTTATTACCTATGGAGTCAATTACGGCACCGGCACCAGAATCGGTATTGGTACCCACAAGGAGGGGATGGAACAACCCCTTTATCACTGGACACCGTCGATTGCTCCATCAGGCATGGCGTTTTATACCGGTGATCGCTTCCCGAACTGGCGCGGCAACCTGTTCGTCGGCGCCCTGCGCGGTCAGATGCTGGTACGCCTGACCCTTGAAGGGGAAAAGGTTGTCGCTGAAGAGCGTATGCTGCAGAATCAGGTCGGGCGCATCCGCGATGTGCGCCAGGGGCCGGACGGCAATATTTACCTGCTGACGGATGCCCGCAATGGTGCTCTGCTGCGTCTGGAGCCGACAGGGCGCTGATGGCTACGCCTCATAGATCATCTTGCGCGTCATACCCCCGTCGACAATAAAATTCTGGCCGGTGATAAAGCCTGCCTGGTCGGAGAGCAGGTAGGCTACCAGACCGGCAACATCCTCCGGAGTGCCGACCCGTCCGACCGGATGCTGGTCGTGGTCCTGCGGTCGCAACACATCATCACTCACATGAATCCAGCCCGGACTGACACAATTGACGCGCAGATCCGGCCCGAGGCTCATGGCCATGGCATGGGTCAGGGCCACCACGCCCCCTTTGCCGGCGCTATAGGCCTCGGTATCGGCTTCTGACTGCAGTGCCCGTGTTGAGGAAATGTTGACGATAGCCCCCCGGCACGGTCGCAACAAAGGAATCGCATACTTGCTGCACAAAAAAACGCCGGTCAGGTTGGTGGCCAGCATTTGCTGCCAATCCGCCAGGCTGAGGTGCTCCAGCGCCATACCATGAGCACGGGCGATACCGGCATTATTGATCAACGCATCCAACCGACCAAAAGTCTCACCAACCTGGGCAAAAAGTGCCCTGACCGCCTCTTCATCACCCACATCTGTGGCAATCGCCGTTATCTTACCTCCAGACTCGGTTACCAGCCGACCACCGGCCCGCTTGTCGACATCAGCAATCGCCACGCGATAACCTTTCTTCAACAGTTGTAGCGCAATCCCCCTGCCAATTCCTCGGGCGCCACCGGTCACAACAACCACAGGACTCGTCACATTCTTAGCTACATCACCCATAAACGGATTCTCCTTCGCATCAAGCTACCGCACAGATTCCTTCAACTTGCCAAGTCGCCAAATTCGCAAAAACATATTTTGCAATAATGCGAATAAGAAAAACTGTTCTTTATTCTCAGCAACTTAGAGAGCAAAACAGGTGCACGCGCGGCAGAAAAACTATAATAATGTTTGCAATGATGCAAATTTACATATTGTTCAATAAATACCAAAAAATTATATCTAACCGTTTTTATTTCATTTTATCGATTTCACAGAAGATAAAACATCGGTATATAAATTGCTTATTCCTGTTGCGCAGGCAACGCCGACAAACGTTTTCGCCGGCAGAAAACGTGCTTCTAACTGACCCAACATAAATATTCCAACTTATCATGGGCTACGACAAGGAGAAATCAATGCCAGTAGAAACTATTATTCCCTACAATGATATCGGCCAAGGACCTGCAGTTGTTCTCATCCACGACCTTCCCTTGACCGCGGATATCTGGAACGAGCAAATTGAGCCCCTGAAAAATGCCGGATTTCGTATCATTCTTCCCGACTTTTCGCGCTGTAGCGCCCACAAAACCATTTCCGACTACAGCCACAGCATTCTTCGCCTTCTCAACCGCCTTGGCCTGCGGCGTTTTGCTGCCTGTGGCATGGGGATGGGAGGGGCCATCCTCTTTGATCTGCTGGAACACCATGGGACGCGCATCGCCGGAGCTTGCTTCATTTCCACCAGGCCGGTTCAGGACGACGTGCAAGAGCGTGCCAGGCGCGGCGAACTGATCAATGCACTGATGAAGAATGACGGGCCTGAGGTTCGCGAGCAATTGGTAGCCATGCTGGTTGCCGGGCGCGAAGAGCAGCTTTCCGAACACCTGGTGGCCTCGGTGCGCCGCATGGTTAACAACTACGATCGCGATGCCCTGATCAGCGGCCTGCACGCCATGATCAATCGCCGCGACTATACCCGGCTTCTTACCACCCTGCAGATGCCAACCCTGGTGGTAGGCGGCGAACATGACAGCATCTGCCACCCTCACCATCTGGCGATTATGGCCGGTAAGCTGCCGCGCTGTCTCGGGACCGACAAACTCGACGGTGGCCGTCTGCTGTCCCTGGAGCTTCCCCAGGAACTCAGCCGTAAACTTGTGGGCTTTTTCCTTGGCATCGCCCCACGCCGCAACCAGCCACCGGCAGAAGAAGCGGAAGACCTTGTTCCCGCTGGCTAATAGCCTCATAGACTGACTTAACTGCCTGGTGTCCACCTGGACACTTTCCGGATGGGCACCAGGCGCTGCCTCACCTCCAAATCCCTGCCTGTTTCTATCTGCTTTCTGCTCGACAATCAAGGCTGCCTGGGCCATTGAGTAACTCATTGAACTGACTGTTTTTGGAAAACTCCTTGAACATCAGAACCACATTAGGCTATCGTACGCGCCGAAAACACCCTGAAAATCTCACTTTTCAACTGATCCCTGTCTACATTCAGACCCCGTGCTTCAATGGCGCAGCGCGGCGACAGGGTGCTGTTGTCAACCCTTATCCCTGGGAAGGATCTCAACGATGAGAATGAGCCCGAATGAACTGGTCCAGCACTTAAGAAAACCCGCCGCTGAATTTACCAAAGACGACATCATGCGCTTCTGCGAAGAACGCGACGTTGAAATGATCAACCTTCGTTATGTTGCCGAGGACGGACGCCTGCGAACTCTGAACTTTGTTATTTCTTCCCGCGAACACCTCTATACCATCCTGTCCTATGGTGAACGGGTCGATGGCAGCAACGTATTTTCTTTCATTGAGGCCGGCAGCAGTGACCTTTACGTCGTTCCCCGCTACCGCACCGCTTTTTTGAATCCATTCACCGACGTGCCCACTGTCGATATTCTCTGTTCCATCTACGACAATATGGGAACGCCCCTCGACAGTGATCCGGGCTATATTCTGCGTAGAGCCGGGGATGAGTTTACCCGCCAGACCGGCTGCACCTTTAAAACCCTGGGTGAGCTTGAATATTATATTGTCGGAGATAAAGATGGTCTGTTTCCAAGCATCGATCAGAAGGGCTATCATGCCAGCGAACCCTTTGCAAAATTTGAGGACATACGGACAGAGGCCCTGCGTCTGCTCGCGAAAACAGGGGCAAAAATCAAATACGGGCACGCCGAAGTCGGTAGCTTTTCCGATGGCGAAAACTATTATGAGCAGCATGAAATTGAGTTTTTGCCTACGTCTCTGCAAGAAGCTGCCGAGCAAATGGTTCTGGCAAAATGGTTTGTCCGGATGTTATGCAACCAACGCGGAGTCGGTGTCAGCTTCGCCCCCAAGATCACTGCCGGCAGAGCCGGCAGTGGTATGCATTTCCATATGCAGATCGAACAAGATGGTAAAAATATTACCATTGAAAACGGTAAACTCAGCGACATGAGCAGAAAAATGATCGCCGGCATCCTTGATACCGCCGATGCCCTGACTGCCTTCGGTAACACCATTCCAACGTCCTATCTGAGGCTGGTTCCCCACCAGGAAGCCCCGACCAACATCTGTTGGGGAGATCGCAACCGTTCAGTGGTCATCCGCGTCCCCCTCGGCTGGCAGGGCGCCGACAACATGATCAACGATGCCAACCCCCTGTGCCCGCCCCTCGAGTCCGGTGGTGACAGCAAGCAGACCTTTGAATTTCGGGTTCCGGATGGCTCCGCTGATATCTATCTTACCCTGGCAGGACTGGTAACGACGGCACTGCACGGACTCAATATGCCGGACGCGCTGGAAAAGGCACGGCAGCTCTATGTCGATGTCAACATCTTCAAACCGGAGCATCAGGAGAAATTGGCCAATCTCAAACAATTGCCCATGTCGTGTTCCGAATCTGCCGATGCCCTGGAAGAAAAGCGCGCCATTTTTGAAAACAATGACATTTTCCCCGCAGGCCTGATCGATAATCACATTGTTAAGCTCAAAAGCTTCAAGGATAAGGGCTTAAGCGAGCGCCTGTATGGTAAAAACGACGAAATCAGAATGCTGGTGAAAGAATTTCTCCATATCGGTTGAGCAGTGACCCCAATGTCGGCCTGATTCATAAACAATAAGGCTGAAAGCCCGAGACGCTTGGGTTTTCAGCCTTTACTGTTAATGGACGAACGGGTGCGGCAATCAACAACGGGACAGTTTGCCAGGTTCGTTCACGCAAGTTGCAAATCGAAATCGCTATCGGGATCGTTCTTGACGTTGCCTCAGACCACTTGATCATCTCAAACCTGATAACCCCGTTCACTCAGGCGATCTGGTCGATCAAAAGGCGGTAGACCTCATGCTTCTCGTATCCAAGTCGTTTATTCGATTTCGATCCCGATTTGAATTTGGATGTGAATGTTCCCTCTTATTTTTAATTGACCCTGCTATGAAACAAAACAAGGGGCTATGGAAAAATCCATAACCCCTTGTTTTTATTGATTGGCGGAGGCAGATGAGAATCGAACTCACCAGGGACGGGGTACGCCCCCCATCGGTTTTGAAGACCGTGAGCGCCACCAGGCTACTGACTGCCTCCGAACATGCCCGGTCCGGAACGCGCATTCTACGTTGAATCCACTTCTTTATTCAAGCGTCAATTTTTATTCTATCACCATTCACAGTAACAAAAAATCAGCAACAAAGTTCTTCTATTATGTCCATACTAGTCCCTGGTCACAACCAGGGTTTTCCAGTACCCGTGACGGAAGCGCAGAAAAAACAGGCCGCTGCTGATCAGAAAAAAAACGACAAACGCCAGCCACACCGTGATCGGGCTGAAGTTCAGCACCTTGAGGAAAACAAAAACGATGGGCACCATAAGCCAGTGCATGGCTACTGATAACCCCATGGCCCACAGGGTATCGCCGGCGCCGCGCAAGGTTCCACTGAAGACGACGATGGTGGCATCAGCAAGCACATAAAGGGCAGCTAAACGCAACATATCCACCGCCAGGGGCGCAGCCGCCAGAAACAGCTCGTTGGATTCAGAAGGGGCAAAAATCCCGACCATTTGCTGCGGCAGGGAGACAAACAACAGCAGTACCAGCGATGAATAGATCCACCCCATCTTCAAACCGGAGAGGGCTGCGCGTTCGGCGACGTCCGGTTTACCCGCGCCCATGTAGCGCCCGACCAGACTGACAACCCCGATCTGCAGGCCGAGCAGCGGCACAAAAGAAACCAGATCCCAGTTAAAGACAATGGTCACCGCAGTCGCCGTCACTGTGCCGTGACTGTGAAAAATCAGCACAATCAAGGTAAAGGCCAGCAGATTCAGAAACATTTCCACCCCGGCAGGTGAACCGTAACGCAACAGCTTTTTCATGATCGTACGCTCAAATTCACGGCAATTACCGATCGAAAATTCAAGCCGGTTGGAGCGCTGCAGATAAGCTGCCAGCAGAACCATCAGAGCGCAAAAACTCGCGAACAGAGTGCCGTAGGCAGCGCCCCGCAAACCGAGCGCCGGGAAACCGAGGTGACCGAAGATCAGCACGTAATTGGCGGTGGCATTGACAATCAGAGCCACCATGGCGGCGATCATGACGATACGGGTACGGCCGATGCCGGAAAAAAATCCGGACAAGGTGGTCCGCAACAAAACCAGCGGCGTTCCGTACAGGAGAATATCGAAATACATCTGCTGTTGTTCGCGCTGGGCCGTGGGAATATCCATCAGGCCGAACAACCAATAAACCAGAGGGCGGCAGGAAAAAACAATCAACGTGGCAGGAACGACCAGCAGCGCCGCCTGGGTGACAACCACACAACACTGGGATTTTCGTCCAGCGCCCAGGTATTGAGCAACCAGAGCGGTGGTATAACCGATCAGGCCGACAAAAAAGGTCATCAGCATGAAGCTCGAAAGGCCACCCGCCATGGCAGCATTCATCGGTTCCGGCCCGATGCGTGACAGAAACAGTCGATCAATAAAGATCAGCAGGGTCTCACAGGCGTGAGACACCACCATCGGTGCAGAAATAGCGAGCATTTCGCGAAACCCCCCAGGGGGGTTAAGCTCTGCTGTGGATGTCGTGCTCACACGGGATCTCACTGTCGGGCCGGGTATGCGGAATCAGAAGTCGGCGCTAAAGTCGATCAATAACCCACATGGGATGAACGTGTCCAGTTCCAGTTGGCGGCGGCCGGTTAGCTGCCTGGCAAACAAGCCGAGCAGATCGAACTCGCGGGCAAAAGCGTCACGGAACGGATAGCGTAATTCAGGGCTCTGCAGTGGATTATTTACAACAAAATTGAGGGTACACCAATCAGTCGAAAAAAACTCCCCCGAGCAATCGATATTCGGCAATCCGTGCAACCTGCAGGTCAATGGGCGCGCATCATACACCAGACAGCCGCCATCCGCGCCGAGGAGGGGACAAGGGGTCTGATCATCCTCCGGCATCTGTTGCCAGTCATCATGGGTAAGGCGGTTCAGGATGTAAGGGGTCTGAAATTCCGGCCAGCGCTGTTGCAACTCGACAACCCCAGCCCGAGCTTTAGTCAACACCTGCTCCTTGACTGAATCCACCAGCACAGTAAAGCCAGACTGCAATAGCGCCGCATCGAGGAGACTGACTTCAAACAGGCCGCGACAACAACCGGAACACCCTGGTCGACATGCAATCTGATCACCTGACCGCTCAATACAGCGGGCAAACCAGCCATCAATGTCGCGCAGCAACTGACGATATTCAGTTAGAATTTCCTGCATGCCGGGGCCTTAAGTCATGATGATTTCAAGAGACAGCTTATTTTATCCTGGTCGAACCCGGAAGTGATCACAGAACGACAGGGCCGTGTCCTGTAGCACCTGATTTATCCAGAAAGGCGCGAAGTTCTTCAGGAAGCGGCGAAGTAACAGAAAGTGTCTCATTGGTAAAGGGATTAACAAAGGCAATCCGGTAACTATGCAGAAAGAGACGGTGCAGGGCTGCAGGGCAGGGACCGCGGTATCGACGATCACCATAGAGGGGGTGGCCGATCTGCTGAAACTGGCGACGGATCTGATGCTGGCGTCCGGTCGCCAATGCAATCTGCAACAGGGAAGCCCTACCATTCGTGGCCAGCACCTGGTAACTGGTAACGGCAGTTTTCATTTTACCTTTGGCCGGGATCTCATCTGTCAGCGTTTCATTGCCGGATAATGTTCCTTGGACCAGCGCCAGGTAAGTTTTTGTCACCGCTGCTGTCATCATCATTGTGCCCAGTACTGAACAACTCTTTTTCCCCTTGCCGAACAATACAACCCCGGAGGTTTCACGATCGAGGCGCTGAATCGGGGCCACCATGAAATGCTCGCCGCGACGTCGGAGCAGGCCTGTTACCCGCGCCGTCAGGTTATCCTCCGCGTGCCCCTGTCCGGCATGGGTTGCCAGGCCTGACGGCTTGTCGACCATCAGCAATTGTTCGCTTTCGTACAGGATGTCCACCGACATCTGCTCTGACTGCGCCAGCAGATCAACCAGCCTGCGGCTGTCTGGCAGCAGGATTACCTCACCCGCCGTCAGCAGATCTCCCCCCTGTACAGCATCATCCAGCCGGCAGATTTTGCCACCGCTCAGCAGCTTGCGCAGATAAGCCACCGGCGCCGCCGGAATCGCTTGCTGCAAAAAGGATTCGACGGTCAGTCCATTATCTGCCGGGGCAACAATCAGTTCGTGGCGAGCACCGGATGTTTTCATGAGGACCCCGATAGGTACTTTCATTGTAAGAGATTGACCGAGAAACCCCCGACAATGAGGTGTCTTAGCGTCTGTGGCGATCATGACCGACGCATCCGGCCACACCCGGTAATCCGGCAGACATCTTAAAACTGTCTGTTCTCCTGCAGAAAACTGGTTGCGTCAGCGTCATTCAACGGGCGGCTGAACAGGTACCCCTGCGCTTCCGGACACTGACAAGTTCGCAGAAAATCGACCTGCTCCTGTGTTTCCACGCCTTCCGCGATCACTCTCAGCCCCATGCCGGCAGCCATGATCATCACGGCATTGAGGATCGGCTCGTGGCGCATTCCCATACTGATACCCTTTACAAACGAGCGATCAATCTTCAGACAGTCTATTGGCAGATCACGCAAACGCCCAAGGCTGGAATAGCCCGTACCGAAATCATCAATCGCTATCTGAACACCCTGATCCTTGAGCTCATGCAAAGTACGAATGACGCCGGGGGGATCACTCATGATCATGCTCTCGGTAATTTCCAGCTCCAGCTGCTCGGGAGCAAGAGAAGACTCTACAAGCACCTGGCTGACAATCTGGGTAAACTCATTGTGCAAAAACTGCCGCAACGACACATTGACGGCCATCCGTTGCAGCGGCAATCCCTGTTCAATCCAGCTTCTGGCCTGGGCACATGCCGTCCGCAGAACCCATTCTCCGATGGTGACGATCATCCCGTTCTCTTCGGCAAGGGGAATAAAATCGAGGGGTGGAACCGCGCCAAGCTCCGGACTGTTCCAGCGCAACAGCGCTTCAAAGCCGATCAACTGTCCCGTAGACAAAGAGATCTGCGGCTGATAATGGAGTGAAAACTCATTGCGCATAATGGCCTGACGCAGATGATTTTCCATAGTTAAACGCTTCATCACTGCAATATTCATCGATTCCTGGTAAAACATCACCGCATTCGGCCCTTTATGCTTGGCATTGAACATGGCCAGATCAGCATTCTTGAGCAAAGTCTCGACGTCATTGCCGTCCTCGGGAAAATAGGTAATACCGATACTCGTCGTCAAGGACACCTGATTCCCGTCAACATCAATAGGCTGGGTCAGTTGCTCGGCTAAGCGTAATGCTACTGTCGTCGCCTCATCCGGTTGTTCCAGGCAGGGCAGGATAACAGAGAACTCGTCACCGCCCATTCGGGCGATGACATCCTGACAATGCAGCCGGGCCACGGTATCCGTTGCCCGCAGGCAGGCTGTCATCCGTTGCGAAAGCAACTTGAGCAGATGGTCGCCAACTTTGTGACCGAGGGTATCATTAATACGCTTGAAATGATCCACATCAAGAAAAAGCAGTGCTCCGGCCTGCCCATGCCGCTTACCCATCTGCAGCACCATCTCGAGCCGATCAAGAAACAGGGTCCGGTTGGGCAAACCGGTCAAACCATCGTAAAATGCCAGCTTGTGCAGTCGCCCCTGAATTTCCTGGTCCAGCGCCCATTTTCGCGTCAACGCATGAGCCAACTGCACCACCTCTACCGTATCAAAGGGCTTCTTCAGAATAACCAGGCTGTCACTTTCGCCCAGCATCTTTTGGACATCGCGCCAGGAATAGTCGGAATAGGCGGTACAGAGAACAACCTGAATATCCGGGCAAGCCTGCCATAACTCCCTGATGGTTTCGATGCCATCAAGACCAGGAGGCATCCTGCCATCGACAAAGGCAACAGCATAGGGCCGCCCTTCATTTTTGGCGCGAATGGCCATATCGATACCTTCTCGTCCCTGAAGAGCACAATCGATGTTGAAATTTTCCGTCTGCACTTCCGGGCGACTGTCACCAAAAAGCTCGGACTCCAGTTCCAGCAGATTTTTATCTGCCAAATCCTTAAGTGCCAGGGTTTTACGATAATCCTCGTGGATAGCGACATTATCGTCGATAATCAGGATACGAAAATCGGAATTTTTCATCATTGCCATCATCACTTTTTTCCTGGATTGCAGGGGAATTCCAGACAAAATATTGCGCCGTAGCCTGGTCCATCACTGTGGCCGGTCAAACTTCCGGCAAGGTCACGGGCCGCCAGAGCACCACTATGCAGACCGAAGCCATGCCCGGTTTTGCGCGTGGTAAAACCATGTTGAAAGATACGCGTCAGGTTCTCCAAAGCAATGCCCATGCCGTTATCTTCTACCGCGAAGCAGATTTTGTCCGGGGCAGGAGAGTTGATACGCAGAATAATTCTTTTCTCCCGTTCATCGCTTTCCAGACAGGCGTAGGTCGCATTGGTGATCAGGTTGAGCAGTATCTGCAGCACCTTGTGCTTGTCAATACAGATAGGGGGTACAGGATGATACTCGCGGTCAACGCGAATATCATTGCGGCTTAAGGTCTCTGCATTAAGCTTCAGTGCATCCTCCATTAATTGCTCAGCAGAAAGAGTTTCCACCACCCCCGAAATACGCCCGTAGGTCTGTTGCATGGCGACAATTTCCTTGATGTGCTCAACGCGTTCCTGCAGTGACGTTGCTTCGCGCATCATGAGTTGATGCTCTTCCCCCAGGGCCTCAGCCAGAGAGCCCAGATACACAGGTATTTTCCGGCCGCGGGAATCTTCGCTTAGAAAGTGTGCCAAGCCACCCGCAGGCGCCAGCAACATCTCGGCGACCTTCGCCAGATTAGCCGTTCGTGATTCACGTAATTGCTCCATCAGCAGGGAACAGGAAATATTGACGCTGTTGAGCACATTGCCGACATTGTGCAACACCCCGGTGGCCACCTCAGCCATTCCGGCGGCTCGCGACATCTCCAACAATGAACTCTGGGCTTCGGCCAGCTCGACAAGGGCTTTTTCCTTGGCGCTGACCTGATTTTCAAGTTCCCGAGTCCGCTCCTGAACCCGTTTCTCAAGTTGCCGGTTGCTGCTTTCAACCTCCTGCCTGGCGCTCATCATCTGCTGATGGGTGTCTTCAAGCTTGGCCATCATCTGATTGAAATCAGTAATCATGGCGTCGACCTCATCCCCAGGGTTATTCTCAGTAACTGATACGACCGGTGTGCGAATACTGAAATCACTCGAACCTACAGTTACCTTGCGCAACGTCCGGCTGAGCTGATTCACCTTGTTGAAGACCCGGACATTCAACAGATAAACAGTAAAACCGAGAATCAGGATCGTCAGCAGCATGGGCGTCAGACTGCCCGCCAGAATGGTCGAGCGTTGCTGACGAAAAGGCTCTTCTTCAAGAGCAACCGAGAGATAGGCAATCGCTTCGCCCTGGTCGTTGTGCAGAGGAGCAGAACTGACATAAAAATGCTGCCCGCTAACCTCTGCGGATCGACTTTGTGAAAAAGAAGGTGAATTATCCGCAAAACTACTCAATACCGGCTGACCCGAGGCACTATAGTACATCACGTTCGTAGTGGAAAAATCGGACAGCAGCTCAATTAACAGTTCGTTGCCGTCAATCAGACGCAAAAGAATGATCCGACCGGCGATACCGCCGGTGTCATGGATAAGTTCGACGCTTGAATGAAACGCGAACAACGTTGACGTGAATGAATCTATTTCCATGTCCGGATACTGCTCGGCAACAATGGCGGGATCAATGGTAACCACACCACTCCAATGCGGGTCGATGGTCAGAAGATGTTGGTAGGGGCTAGTGTCGGCAAGAGCGTCGCCCTTTGGATAAGAAGTGACAACCCTGTCGGTCTCATCGTAAAGCAGCAGCAGATCGATAGCATAGATCGTTGCCATGGTGTTGACCATGGATGTCAGAGCGGCAACATTGTCAAAATCGAGAAAATCACAGTATTTCTGCGTTTGCTCCCGGGCAATATTGGAAAGGATACGTATTTCTTCGATCTGGTTCTGGTGCAGGGTCGTCACCAGGTTCAGTTTGCTCTGCAGATCATCTGCTATCTTCTCCTCAAGCTGCAGGTTCAGCACTCTGAAGAGATATGCACCATTGATGATAATCGCCACACTGAGCAACCCGAACAGGGCCATCAGAATGCGGATAATTCGTTTCGGAGAGACGTCAGCCATCTACTGCCTCTGACTATCGCTCGATGCGAGCAAATCTATTTTATAGTGGACAGATGGTTCCGTCCGGCACACGCTCTTCAACGGGTAAACTCTCCTTGCTCCAGCGCTCCATTCCACCACTTAATACTCCGCGCACCCGATAGCCATTATCGATCAGCAGCTTTGCTGCCGATGGTGACTGGCGCATGAACCAGTCAGTGATAATAATTTCCTTGTCCCGGGGAAGTTGCTGATAGTGGGACTCCAGATAGACCAGCGGGCACAGGTTCGCACCTGAGACAAAAGAGGCATCACGACCAAATTCAAGGGGACGCACGTCCAGCACGTAGTAATCCCCTTCTGCTAACAAAGCTGTTATTTCCGCTGGGGACAACCGGGGCACCCTGAAAGCCTGGGCGTCGCTGTCAATAAACATGGGATAGTTGAACTTGCGCCAATCCGGTATTCCGCCGATAAAGGAATAGGCATTGACATAACCGCGATCAGCCGCCAGACCGGCGGCGCGCACACTGTAAGGTCAGCGTACACCCATGCAATAGAAAATAACCGGATGGTTTTTATCAGCCGGTAGCAGATCGCTTGTAGCTACCTCGGTAATTGGGATATTGATGGAACCGGGGATGTGCTGCATGTCGAATTCCAGACGACTGAGCACATGAACCAGAAAGGCGCCCTGTTCTTCCACCATCATCTTGACTTCCGGCGCAGTCAGATCGGGATACTGGCCGGCTGTTGCAACAGTGCCGGACCAGAATATCGTTAAGGTCAACAGACACAACAAGATCAATCGTACCATCAGACACCTCCAACTTCTGAACACCAAAAGGACAATCTGTTTTGCCGCCCAATCAAGATGACTTACTGGTGCCACCGGCGGCTTTGACCTGCGGGAAAAAAGAATGTTTTAACGTAACGCGCCAAAAGGCATTAGTCAATAATAATTAGGCTCCGTGTGTGAGTACGTTGCGTGATGCGATTCATTCAATCACGGGGAGAGACACTATCAGGTAGCGGCTGTCAGGCAGCAAGATGGGTTATCCCGCAACCAAAACATAAAAAACGCCGCCGATCAGCAAAGACTGATTCGGCGGCGTTGCAGGTTTTATCTGACTGTCGTTACAGGCTAAAAGCCGGCATCGCGCGTACGCAGGTATTTATAGTAGTCAGAATCGGCCGAGATCACCATCTTGCCGTTTTTGGTCAGGGTTTTCTGGTAAGATTCCATGGTCCGTAAGAACGCGTACAACTCGGGATCTCTGGAGTAAGCCTGGGCATAAATTGCGGCCGCTTCAGCGTCGGCATTACCACGTATTTCCAGCACCTGACGATGGGCCTCGGAGCGAATGCGCTGAAGTTCAAGATCCATTTCACCGAGAATGTTGGCTTTTTCCCCTTCACCTTCAGAGCGATAGCGGGAAGCGACCTGATTCCGTTCGTTGATCATCCGCTCATAAACCCGCTGGCGGACCTGTTCAACGTAGTTGATCCGTTTGATCTGCACATCGATCAATTCGATACCGTAAGCCGGGGTACTGGCACTGGCGCGCTCAAGAACACCCCGGATGATGGTCTCGCGACCGGTCATTTCTTCGATAGTGATTTCCCGTCCATCAACCTCAAAGGCCTCATCGGCCTCCGCCTTGTAATCACTGCCGCGTACCAGCTCAGCGAGCAGATGGCTGGAGACCGCATCGCGGACAACCGAGTCGATGATATTGTCCAGGCGGCTCAGACCACCACGGATATTGGCCACCGTCCGGTAAAATTCGAGGGGATCGGAGATGCGCCAGCGCGCGGTCGTATCGACCCAGATAAAGCGCATATCCTTGGTCGGTATCTGGTTGGGTGTTCCGTCCCAGTTGAGAATCCGGCTCTCAAAGCGATTGACATTCTGTACGAACGGGAGCTTGAAGTGCAAACCGGCAGTGGTGACGGTGCTGACCGGGGCGCCGAACTGGGTTACAACCACCTGCTCGGCTTCATTCACTGTATAAAATGCATCCTGACCGATGAGAATGACGGCCAGAACGATGACTACGAGCAATCCGTTTTTCATCGTGGAGCTCCTTCCATATGTTTACGCAGTGGCAGCAAAGGCAGGGCACCACCGTTGATATCGTCCATGATGTAAATTTCATCAAGCTGCGGAAGGACGGCTTCCATGGTTTCGATGAAGATGCGCTGGCGGGTGACTTCCGGTGCCTGCTGATATTGGGTCAGCAGGGCAATAAAACGGTTGGTTTCACCACTGGCGCGGTTAATCCGTTCAACGGCGTAACCCTGAGCCTCCTGAAGAGCCCGTTGCGCTTCACCACGAGCCCGAGGGACTTCCTGGTTGTACTGGGCGCGCGCCTGGAAAATCATACTTTCCTTTTGTTGTTCCGCTTCGTTAACTTCGTTAAAGGCCCCTTTGACCGGATCCGGTGGAGTAACGTCCTGGAAACGAACAGTCACAATACGGATACCGACATCGTAAAGCTCAAGGGTCTCCTGCAAGGTTCTTTCAATGGTTGCCGCCAGAGAAACCCTTTCTGTGGTCAATACTTGCGTAACGTTGGCGTTACCCACCGCTCTACGCACCATGGCTTCGGAGAGATCCCGTATCGTGCCAATGGGGTCCTGAATCGTGAACACATATTTGTAGGGATCGCGAATCTGATACTGAACAATCCATTTGATATCGGTCACGTTCAAGTCACCGGTCAGAGTCAGGGACTCCTCCTCCAGGCCGCGATTGGACAGGGCAGGACGTGCTCCCGGCTCGACCGAGCGGAAGCCGAATTCTTCCCTGAGGACCCGGCCGGTCGGAACCAGATAGACCCGATCAATTCCGAAGGGAACCTTGAAATGCAGTCCCGGTTCGGAAAAAGTGGCAAATTTGCCGAAACGCAGCACGACACCGGTTTCTTCGGTATTGACCTCGTACATACTGCTGTAGACGCCGACAATAATGACCAGGACAGCTACCAGCAGGATGATCGGTTTTTTGTTCTTCTTAGGATCGAGTTGAAATTTTTCCTTGAATCGATTGGTCATGTCGATGACCTTTTTCTCCAGGTCTTCCCCGGAAGGACCTTGTCCCCAGTTCTGCATCGGTACCTCTTCTAGTTATGCTAGGGTTGATGAATAACGAAGCCTGAACTTCTTCGCAATTGACTATTTTAATATTGAACTGGTGAATATAGCAGATTTCTTGTCGCCAGTGTGGGTTTTTCGTTACGCAGAACGCGCTTTTTCTGCTGCACTCGACTGTTCTTCGCTTGATGAATAAGGATATACTGGCCGAAAAAATACTTTTCAATTGTGTAACAGGAGAAAAAAATGAACGTTATTGTCGACTTGTGTGTAGTTCCACTGGGGGTAGGGGTTTCCGTATCGAGCTATGTTGCCCGTTGTCAGAAAATCCTGGAAGATGCCGGCCTGAAAATAAACCTTCATGCCTACGGCACTAATATAGAGGGAGAGTATGACCAGGTATTCTCAGCGATCAGACGCTGCCATGAAGAAATTCACGCGGCCGGGGCGCCGCGGATCAGTACGACGATCAAGCTGGGTACGCGAATTGATCGGGAGCAGACAATGCTGGACAAGATCCGCAGCGTTGAGGAAAAGAGATCGCCAACATAATAAAAGCAGGCCGAATTACTTTCTGTTCCGGTTCAGGGCGTTGAGTTCACCTTTCAACTTATGGTAGCTGTCAAGTCGGGCACTGTCAAGATCGCCGGTCTGTGCTGCTTTTTGCACGGCACAGTCAGGTTCCTTCAGGTGTTGACAATTGCGAAAGCGGCACTGCTGGGCAAGGGCGTCGATTTCAGCAAAGGATTCCGCCAGATCCTCACTTTCGCCCCAAAGATGCAGTTCGCGCATACCGGGGTTGTCCATGAGGATGCTGCCGTTCGGGAGCAGAAAAAGCTCGCGGTGGGAGGTGGTATGACGTCCTTTGCCATCGGAACTGCTGACCGCGCCAACTTTCTGCCGATGATGCCCGAGAAGCCCATTGGCGATGGTCGATTTTCCCACCCCCGATGATCCCAGCAGAGCAACAGTACGACCCGGCTGGAGATGCTGCTGCAAGGGCTCAAGCTGAGCCTCATCGTGAGCCATGCACAACAGGACCGGGGTCGTCCCGGCAATGGCTTCAACCTCACCCAGACAAGTGTGTGGGTCGGGATGAAGATCGGTCTTGTTGAGCAGAACTACCGCATCGGCTCCACTGCTGCTGACCAGGGTGAGGTAGCGTTCAATCCGGCGCAGATTGAAATCCTGATCAAGGCCGCTGACAATCAGGACCAGATCGACATTGGCGGCAATAACCTGTTCCTCCGAGCGTTGCTCTTTACCTTTACGGTGACCGGGGAGATTGCGGGAAAAGGAACTTTTGCGTCCGAGCAGGGCAACAATGGTTCCCCGTTGCTGTGATTGAGGTTCGACCACGACCCAGTCGCCGACAACAGGCAAATCCGGTCTGCCGCCGGCCGTGTGACGTATTTTACCGGAAAAACGGACCGTGAGTTCGCCCGCCGGCGAAACAACCCGATAATAGTTTTTTTCCCCACGGATGATGCGCGCCGGAAGCCGCTGCTCTCCTTTCCAGGGAGCGTATTCCCGTTCAAAATGGGCGGACCAGCCCCAGTCTTCTAATATCATCAGGATATTCCAGCAACAAAAGGTGACAACAAAGCCGGTACCGCCGTCTCTACGCCGAGAATCCGCTCTCCCAGACGAACAGGAATAAAATTCACCTCTTTGAGTCTATCAATTTCATAGGGGATAAATCCCCCTTCCGGACCAATCGCCAGGCAGGCCGGAACCAGTGGCTGACAGGGAAAAACGCTACCATCCTCCGGATGAGCCACCAGGTTGGTGGTACTGCTACTGATGCCGGGCAGATCATCCTCGGTAAAGGGGCGAAAGCGTGGGCACAGATGGACCTGGGGCAACAAGGTGTCGCGCCCCTGCTCCAGGCCGAGACAAAGTTGCTCCCTGATCTTTTCAGGCTGCAGCAATGGACTGCTCCAGTAACTTTTATCTACCCGATAACTGTTGATCAGATAGAGGGATTTGACCCCCATACTGCTGACACACCGCAATATGCGCCGTAGCATTTTCGGTCGTGGCAATGCCAGAATCAGCGTCACCGGCAGAGGCGGCGGTGGTGACTGGTCAAGCTGAATCGCCAACGTCAGGGCAGCGGAGTCAATAGACTCAATCACCCCTTGCCCCATCAGGCCATTGACCCGCCCGATGCGCAAACTGTCGCCTGTCTCCTTGGCCAATAAGGTGGTGATATGATCGAAACGGCGACCGCCTAATCTCACGTGGTTATCATCGATAAAATCATCGTCTTCGAGCAACACCAGATTCATAACGGTCGCGTCATCGATGCTCTCCCGGTTGCCAGAAGATATCAGCATTGCCACTGTCGTTACATAACCGTGCCCAGACAAAGCACAAATCGGAAAGGCGATTGAGAAAACCCAGACAACAAGGGTTAATCGGATCCATTTCAGCAAGGCACACCAGCTCCCTTTCACAACGCCGCGTCACGGTACGCGCCAGATGCAGCAGAGCAGCGGCACGGGTACCACCCGGCAGCACAAAGTTCTGTGCCGGCATCAACTTCTCCCGATCCTCCTCGAGCCAGCGCTCGAGCACATCGATCTGCCCCTGGTGAACATTGGGAATCCGCGCGGCCTGTTCACTGTCGGCAGGTGTTGCCAACTCCCCCCCCAGGTTGAACAACTCGTTCTGCAATTGCAGCAACTTATCCTTTATACCGGACGGCAGATCCTCACAGCGCACCAGCCCCAGCACGGAATTCAGCTCGTCAACAGTGCCGTAAGTTTTGACCCGCTGCGAAGCCTTTGATACCCGCGTGCCATCGACAAGGCTGGTCTGCCCCTTATCGCCACCACGGGTCATGATCTGGTCAAGTGTCGGCATGATGTAACCTCCCCAGGTTAAGGCTGCAAAATAATAGATCAGATGCACAGTGTACGCAAATATCGGCCTTGTGACCAGACCAGCGAATTTGCAATTTTGCAAAAAAAGGCGTGTAGCATTTCACAAATGCAAACCAGCGTTCTGATCAAACATATCATAGACCGTTATTTAAAAAAATAGCACGTATGTTCGAGTGGTTACGAATAAAACTTCTTTTTTAATCAGAGCACCTATCCGCAGCCACCGTCCCAAAATAAATTGCAACTCTGCAAAAATCGGCTCCTTCAACCCTGTTTCCCAACCTCCCCCCCAGACCTACAACACCTTGAAATAATGAGGCTTTTTTATTTGTCAATATTGGCACACGGGTTGCCATGTAGATCAGACATTCAATCACCATCAAGGAGAACTGCTATGGCGATCTGCCCCTACTTTGATCAAGACAAAAAATTCTGTGACGTCGGCGAAGACTACATTTCACCCTACGACGTTATTGCCATGTCTCATTTCTGTTCGAGCAGATATCGCGAGTGCGAAAAGTTTCCAAGCCTGACTGAACGCTATCCGGAGGTACTGGTTCAGGCGGGGCTGTTCGAACCTGCCGTCCAGGCGGCAAGTCAACCGCAACCAGAACCTGAAAAAAATCCGACGGCGGCAGAAAAAACCCGCGTGCCCGTCACCATCAAATTCGGCAACAAGTGGCCCTTGTTCCATCGCTTGAATCGTGTGATGTCCATGCAACCATCTAATCTGTTAATGCAGGAGGAGAGAGAAGTGATGCAATCAGAAACCTTCAGAAATCGCGGCCTGCAGGTTGTTCTTGCCGGACTCGGTATCAACCTGGCCTTAGGGATACTTTATGCTTACAGCATGCTCAAAGGCGAAATTGACAAGCTCTTTGCCGGGTCCGGCGACCCCTACGCTACCGCCTGCCTGGCCTTTGCATTATCCATGATCCTGGGCGGCAAAATGCAGGACAAGGTCGGCCCGAAAATGACCGCGATGCTAGGCGGGCTGTTGGTCGGTGCCGGTTTTATTGCCTGTTCCATGACATCCAGCTACTGGGGATGGGTTTTCGGCTTCGGTGTTCTGGCCGGTCTCGGCATCGGCTTCGGTTATTCAGCCGCAACACCACCAGCGCTCAAATGGTTTTCTCCAGCCAAAACCGGACTCATTGCCGGGATCGTTGTATCCGGCTTTGGCATCGCTCCGGTGTACCTGGCACCCCTTTGCCAGTATCTGTTGGGACAATACGGCTTACACAGCACCATGATGATTCTGGGCGTAGCTTTTATCTTTTCTGTCTGTGGCATGGCGATGTTGCTGTCCAACCCTCCGGCCGGTTTTTCGGCAACCGCCAACAAGCCCTCTACAACCGGATCGCAAGCCGCCCAGGCACTCACTGTTGATGTCGGCCCGACGCAGATGCTCAAGGAAGGACGCTTTTATACCCTGTGGCTGACCTTCTTTATCGGTGCCGGTGCAGGCCTGATGGTCATCGGCAGCATTGCCGGCATCGCTAAGCAAAGTATGGGTGAACTGGCCTTCATTGCCGTCGCCGTGATGGCCGTCGGTAACGCTGCCGGTCGAATTGTTGCCGGCATCATGTCGGACAAATTTGGTCGCGCCACCACCCTGACACTGATGTTGGCCTTTCAGGCGGCCCTCATGTTTGCCGCGATTCCGGTGGTCTCCGGCGTCGGTTCCGGAGCCTTGCTGGTCACCCTGCTGGCGACCTTTATCGGCTTCAATTACGGATCGAACCTGTCCCTGTTCCCCTCTTTTGTGAAGGATTACTGGGGTGCCAAAAACTATGGCATGAACTATGGCATCCTCTTTTCCTCCTGGGGTGTCGGAGCTTTCGTTCTGGTCAAGGCTTCTTCCGTTCTCAGTGCCAAGTACGGGGGCATGGAAAGCTCTTTCATGGTCTCAGGCATCCTGCTTCTGGTTGGTGCCATGATGGCCATGTCCTTACGTCCACAAAGAGCAGCCGTCCCTGCAACCGTGCCAATTTTTGCCGAAGAGGAAGACCTGGTCCTGCAAAAGGTTCGCGATTAACCGTCAACCCTTCATGGTGCTCAAAGGCAGCCCGCTAAAGTGCGGGCTGCCTTCCCTTTTACAGGAGATGTCATGACTGCACCATCGCCCCAGGACTCACAACATGAACTTCCGGGACCGGCCTTGCTGGCCTTGGCCATTTCCCTGCTGATCTACCTGTTCAGTCTGCTCGGTCCTTACAGCCCACCGGTTCTGCTGACCGGCATTGTTCTGGTGTGTGGAGGTGTCATCCAATTGACCTGTGGTCTGCGCAGCCATCAACAGGGACATCCCAGAGCCGCTGCAACATTACTTCCATTTGGACTTTTCTGGCTGTCACTGATCAGTTACGAGGTATTTCCCGAACTCGGGGTCGGGCGCCACCCCAATGCCATTACCATGTTCTCCTACTTGAGCCTCTGGGCTCTGTTTGCAGCCGTCCTGTTTCTGGGCAGCTTTCGCCGCAGCCTTGCAGTTCAGACCCTGTACGGTGCCATCATGTGCTCCTTGCTGGCGCTGTCGATGAACCATCTCAGGGACGATCAGATTTTTCTGCTGCTTGGATGTCTGTGCGGCTTTGTTGCCTCGATGACAGCTTTTTATATCGCCATCGCTCAGTCCCTGAATGGGTATAAGGGGCGCAGTGTGCTTCCCCTCGGCCATTGGTACGAGCAGGGGGATGAAGAACTTGAGTAACGTCCTTGCCTGCAACTGTATTTTGAGTTATTTTTCAACAATGACCCCACTTGCTGTCGCCGCCTTTTCATCCACGGGTGGGGATATATCTGCCAAAGATACGGAGTAGAATGAGTCCTGCACAACAAATGACTCTCCTGGGGCTGGTCGCCCTGGCCTATTATGCTGTACTGGTTGCAACGGGTGTTGTCGGTACAGACGTCATGCCCCAGTTTGTGGTATCAGCGGTAATCTTTCTATCGTCCGGGCGGCTGCTTCGCGGTATGGCCCGCAGTCGGATAAAAGAGGATCGCGAGGGGAAAAAAGGCAAGCCCCGCCCCGAGCCGAACTGGGCATTGCGTACTCAGATCCTTAACTGGGTGATGGCGGTGCTGATTATCGGGGCATTGGGTCTGTGGATCATGAAGCCGGTGGGCGTGTCCTTTTTTGAGATATTCAGTTTCAATTAGTCTCCTTTTGCTTCACCCCTTGTCGCCAAGCAGGTCCTCCTTGCGTAGCCCGTATTTTTTCATTTTTCGATAAATCGTCGTCATATTCATCCCCGCCCTGGCGGCCGCTTCTTCAATATTGCCTCCAACAGCAGTGAGCACCTGGCGCAGGTAGTCGATCTCAAAGCGTGCCAGAGCGTTATTGTAATCATCACCGCTGCAGGGAGTATCCTCAATGTCGATAAACTGGGACAGAGTTGAAAGGCTGACCTGCTCTTCAGTTTCAATCGTGATGCAGGCCTCGATAACATTTTTCAACTGCCGAATGTTACCCGGCCAGGCATAACCGGTTGCTGCCTGCTGGGCTTCCGGGGAAAGACCGCTGATACTGGTACCAAACTTGCGGTTCTGCTCGCGGATAAAATAGGACGCCAACAGCAGGATGTCGGGCTTGCGCTGGCGCAGTGGCGGCAGGTGCAGATTGATGACATTGAGGCGATAGAACAGATCTTCGCGGAAGGTTCCTTTTTCCACCTCTTTTTCCAGATCGGAATTGGTAGCGGAGATGAGCCTGACGTCCACCCGGGTGGGAGCTGTGTCACCAATACGTCTGAATTCCTGTTCCTGCAGAAATCGCAACAGGGTTTTCTGGACATTCAGGGGGAGGTTGCCGATTTCGTCAAGAAACAGGGTGCCGCCATCGGCAGCTTTCAAAAGCCCCTGCTTGTCGGCATCAGCACCCGTAAAGGCCCCCTTTTTGTGGCCGAACAGTTCACTCTCCATCACCGAGTCGGGAATTCCGCCGCAATTAATAGCAATAAAGGGCTTGTCTTTGCGCGGGGAATTGTAATGGATCGCCTGAGCGATCAGCTCCTTGCCGGTACCGGATTCTCCGGTAATGAGTGCTGACGTGTCACGTACCGCGACCTTTTTAACCTTGTCGAGCAACTGGTGGAGAATAGTAGAGGTGCCGATAATCTTGTCAAAATTGAACTTGCCGGCAAGTTCCTGGCGCAACTGTTCATTTTCAGAGATCAACTGGTTATGCTTAAGGGCATTGCGAACCCGAAACAGGAGTTCATCCGGCTCAAAAGGCTTGGTCAGCATGTCATAGGCCCCCTTGCGCAACGCCTGAATCGACATATCGACGGTAGCAAAGGCGGTAATCATGATAACCGGGATGTCACCCTCCTTGGCCTTTATGCGCTGCAGCACTTCAAGGCCGTCAATCCCGGGCATCTTGATATCACTGATGACCAGATCCCAGACCCCGGGCCGGAACATCTCAACCGCCTCCAACGGATCGGTGAAAGTGCGTACCGCGTGGCCGTCGTCCATCAGCACGGCTGCCATCATCCGGCACAACCCCTCCTCATTATCGATGATCATGATCTGTTTTGCGGTCATTCTTCATTCCCCTGACATAGCATAGCACCATTAAAAACAGTTTCTTGGTCCCCGGAAGGCACGGAACAAACACGGAAGCGAAAATACTTAAAACCTGCTGATTAGCACCAATCTTCCGCTTTGAACCCTTCTCCTGGGGGAGAAGGTGGCTGAAAGCCGGATGAGGGGGCTTGAAATGGTCAAAATCTCCCCCTCACCCTGGTCCTCTCCCTCAGGGAGAGGGGATAAGATTGCACCTACGGAAGATTAATCAGGTAAAACCCTTAGGGCTTTTTGATGTTGTTCGTATGTTCCGTGTCTTTCCGTGATTTCCGTGGACAGCTTGTTTTTTCTGGATTTCAATATTCCTCACGTACCAATGGCAGTCGGACAATCACTCGCGTACCCACACCAAGTTCCGAATCGATGGCAACCTGCCCCTGATGCATATCGATAATCTGTTTTGTGATTGCCAGCCCCAATCCTGTTCCCCGTATTTTGGTAGTAAAAAATGGTTCGAAAATCTTATCCAGATCTCCTTCTTTAATCCCCTCTCCCTGGTCGACAAATTCAATCCGGACATATTCGTTATCTTCCAGACAGGTTGACACCGTAACCTGCTTTCCTGGTTGCGAAGCTGCTCCGGCATTCAGCAACAGGTTGATGGCAACCTGCCGCAACTGATCTCCATCAGCCGCTATCATCGGCAGATCGTCAGCAAAGGCCTGAACAATCTCCACATGATTCATGTCAATATGATTACCGGCAAAGTCGATAATCTGGCGCAACAGACGATTGATATCGGTCGGCTCCAGCACCGGTTTCGGGGTGCGGGAATAGCTGAGCAGGTCCTGGACTATTTTTTTGCAGCGCTTGCTCTCTCTTTTGATCTCATGGATATAGCTGTAATTGGGATCATCTTCCGGGATCTTTTTTTCCAGATATCCAGCATAACCGAGAATTACCCCCAGAGGGTTGTTGATTTCGTGAGCCACACCAGAAGACAGAACGCCGAGGGAGGCCATTTTCCCCTGCTGGGCCAGGGCTGCTTCCATCTCCTTGTTTTTGCGCAACATCCGTGTCATACGATTAAATGCAATGGCCAGTTCGCCCAGCTCATCCTGACTTTCTACCGGCATCTGCTCATCCAGCCGACCCTGACGAACCTTGCGGATCACACTGATCATCCGCTGAATCGGATCAGTCAATACCTTGGCGGCCATGGCCAGCAACGCCGTGGTAACCAGCCCGATAATCAGCGGCAACAACAGCACATGCATAGCAACATGCCATTTGAGATCATTGGCCGTCTGGTAAAATTCATCCTCATAACTGCCAACAGCAATAATCCAGTCCCACGGCTCGAAATACCGATAGCGGACAATTTTCATCCGCGCTTTCTTATCCTGCGGACCAGACCAGGGATAACGAATCCAGCCATCTCGATAGCGGGTCATTTCGGCAATAAAAGCACGCCCGTCGGCATCAGTAACCTGTAGTAAGTTGTCCCCTTCGGCGTCCGGATGAATAGTCAGGGTGCCGTCACCGGTCATACAGTAGATATAGCCGGTCTGACCAACTTCTTTACTCTTGATCTGCTCACCCAGAAGCATTCGGGCACTGAGTTCAAAATTGGGATCATCGTAAGTCTCATCCAGATAGCCACCGGCTGCTACGATCCAGTCCCAGGCGTGACAATACCGAAACGCAACGATTTTTCTTCGCGGCCACCTGTCACCAAGCAGTTCGTTATACCAGGGATAGATGGTGTATAGAACTTCTCCCGGCTCACTGGCAAGGGCTCGCTGCTTCATGTCGCGAATAAAAAACCAGCCATTCTCATCTCGTGAATCACTGATATCCTCGCCTTCGAGCACTGGATGCACGGTCAGGATACCGTTGCCGGTCATGGCAAAGAGATACCCACTGGTGCCGATACTCACCTCTTTAAAACTGTTGCGGACCGTCTGTTTAGCTGAAATAGCATCAATTTGCCCGATACGTTGGCGACGCTGCTGCTCGTTGATAATACCGAAAGCCAGTTCGACGAGACTCTTCATCTCCTGTTCGACAATTTTTTTCTTGTCGTCACGGTAAACCTCGAACTGGCGATGATGATTTTCCAGCAGATCGAGGGTAAAGCTGGCCATGTGATCGAGGTCGGCGCGACTGGTTTCCGCCAATCCGTCATAAGCCTGCCGGGTGGCGACATAACCGATAATCGCACCCAGAAGAAAAATCGGTACGATAACCAGCGGCAGGATAATGACCAGCATTTTCCAACGAATTTTCAATCTGTTGAGAAACCGGGAAAATAGACGGATCATGGCGCCTCATGAATAAACAGGATATCCGAACAAGATGTGTGACTTTATAACATGAGAGCGGCAGAGGTGGAAGGGCAAGGATTGTGTCGGCCCATCAAGTAACATACTTTCCGGGCCGACGGAAACTGGTGGGAATCAGAGGAGCCCCTGAGCCTGGGCATTGTTTCTTGCCGCCTGACGCAAACCGTCGCTGATACTGGGATAAACATGCACAGTTGTACTCAAATCGACTACCGACAGGCCGAAACGGATCGCCAGAGTCGCTTCATGGATGATATCGGCGGCACGCGGGCAGAGCATCTGCACGCCGAGAATTTTACCCGATCCCTGTTCAGCGCAGAGCAGCACGCCACCAAGCATCTCCCCCATGACATGGGCCTTGGGTACCCGCTCAAGGTCAAGATAGGTGGTTACCACAGAGTATCCCTTTGCCTCCGCCTGGATTTTGGTCAGACCGACAGTAGCAAATTCAGGATCGACAAAAACAGCCATCGGTGAAAAACGGTGATCTATAGAATGGTTACCAGCAGGGTCAAGCATATTCTTGGCGGCAATCTGGGCTTCCCGAGCACCGGCGGGAGCAATCAGGGGCGGCCCGGTCACATCGCCGGCGGCCCAGATGCCGGGCACACTGGTGCGTAATTGGCGATCCACTTTGATGAAACCACCCTGATCGGTTTCAACGCCGATCTCATCCAGCCCCAGATTTTTTGTTACCGGCTGGGTACCGATGGCGAGCATCAGCCGTTCGGCACTGAAACCAACTTCGGCGCCATTAATCAAAGCAAACAGGCAGCTATTGTCACCGTGCTGCTCCACCCGCTGAGCCTCAACATTACAGAGAATTTCCACCCCTTCCTGTTCCAGCATCATCCGGAACTGTTCGGTCAGGCGCAGATCGAATTCCGCCAGCAGGCGTGGACCCCGCTCGAGGATGGTAACCCGGGTGCCAAAACGGGCGAACATCTGCCCCATTTCCAGAGCAATAACACCGCCGCCCAGAATAACAACGGATTCTGGAAAGCAGGGGAGATGAAGTGCGTTGTAGCTGGTGAGATACTTGACCTGATCAAGGCCGGGAATTGGAACAGTGCGGGGCTCCCCACCGGTAGCAATAAGAATCTGCGGCGCTGTGTATATAATGCCGCCGGCTTCAACTTCACGAGGAGATATGAACTGCCCGCGGGCCTTGATGACAGTGATATTATTCGTCTGATCGACTTCGCGCTGATAATGAGTTTCGCGCACGGTAACTACGGCCTTTTGCTTTAACGGCATCAGAGTGCCGCAGTCAGGGTGACCGGCTTTAAGATTCAACCCCCAGCTTTCTCCCTTGCGTGCTCCGTGGTACATCTCTGCCTTGTGGATCAGCGTTTTACTGGGAATGCACCCCCAGTTGACACAGGTTCCACCGAGGTGTGACTGCTCTATCATCAAAACTTTTTTTCCGGCGGCAGCGACAATACGCGCCCCGGCGAAAGCAGTTGAACCGGCGCCGAGGACGATCATATCGAAGGAGGTTGGCATGGTTTCTTTCCGTCAGCAATGCAAACAAATCATTTAAGGTGTCATTTTATCTGTCAGGAATATCGTAGCGATGCTTCAGTCGGCACAGTTCCAGCTTGGACTGATACAGGTCACGAAAAATCGAGCTTGAACGTTCCATCATCTGGTTATTGTAGCTGTTGAACAGCTGACCCAGATTATCCCTGATTTCATCAAACTGCTCCTGACTAAGGTCCGTCGGCAACTTCAGCGACAACTCGGGTGCGTCATCAATAAAATACTTTTCAATAATTTTTTCAAGTTCCCTTTTCAGACAACTGGTCACTTCCGGACATTGGTCGGGGGGATGCTTTTCCAGAGCGTCATCGATAAGTTCGGCCACGCGACTTTGTGTTTTTTTTAACGGAATGACTTTTGCCGACATCTATTGATCCTGATCGCAGGTATAAACCGGGGCACATAAACAACCAACGCCTACAGCATAACGGATAAAGGGCAACAGATGCAAAACGGCCACCCGAAAAAATCGAGTGGCCGCAAAAAAAGCGCAGGGGAAAGGATCAGAAACGTACCATCAACCCGCCAAATGGCCCGGAAAACTCTGTTGCGACATACAGATCGCTCTCATCAATTTTCAGGTCAAAAAAACGATAACCGGCGTACACTCCAACCATCGGAGCTGGTGAGAATTCCAGTTGCGCCTCGGCGTCAAGAAAGCGGTTATTGTCATACTCCATGTAGCCCAGCCGACCGACCAGACCGATAAAGTCCGCCAGAGCGATCCGTCCACGCAACCCGATGGTAGGTATGGGTACCAGCGCCGACTCTTTTTCTTCAAAAACCAGAATGTTTCCCGCTGATCCGAGATTTTTCAACATGACTTCAGTGTCGGCAATCTTGACCGCCAGCTCAACGCCAAGCTGCACCCGGGTCGGAAGGTTGTCCATATTGACCAGGAAATAGGTGTAACCGATATCGTAGAGAGCAATATCCAGTTCACTTTTTACCCTGTCGCTGATGGAAAAATTCTGACCTTTAAACTTTCCCTCGACTTTGAGGGTGCCGGTGCCGGAAAAATTGATCGGCAGATAGTTGAATGCGAGACGGGAACGGCCCCATTGCAGGGCAACCTCTCCGGTAATACCGCCGCTGTCATCAAGATCAAGGTCGCGACGAACATCGATCTTCTGGCCGACACCGTTGACGGTTCCGGCGATAGTGCCTTTTGGACTGAGGAGCTGATAGCCTGCCTTGAATGACAATAACTCATCAGCAAAAGCGGTTGAGCTCAGGATGAACAAAAACAACAGGACGATCGTTAACAAGGGTGTCACTTTACATTTGGATGGCATGGCCTTCTCCTTGCCGAATGGGGTTTCGACAAAAATTAACATGACCCAACAACCCGGGTCATTCTTTTTAATATTAATTTTGAAAGTATTGCTTCCCGCCTGATCAGGGGCTTGCGTTTATTTCACAGCGAGGGATAGTATAACCATAAAGGTTTTCTTTCAGGCAAGGATTTAAGCTATGAGCCATATTTTTACCAGACGCCAGATGCTGACGCTGCTGGCGTCCCAACTGGGGGTACTGTGGCTGGCAACACAGGGATTCTCTCAACAATCTGCCAAGGATAGAGCCATGACCAGTGCCGAGTCAACCGTTCGTGTTTTTTCCGTAGAAAAAGACGCCTATATCGCCGTAGAAAAAATTAGTCGCAGCGAAGCCGAGTGGCGTAAGCTTTTGACCCCTCAGCAGTATCATATTCTTCGTGAGGAGGGCACTGAGCGCGCCTTCACCGGAGCGCTGCTTGAGAATAAGGAGCGAGGCGTCTATCGCTGCGCCGGCTGCGGCAACGACCTCTACCACTCCGACCATAAATATGATTCCGGCAGTGGCTGGCCGAGCTACTATCAGGCTGTCGCTGCGGAAAACATCATCACCCGTAGCGACCGACGTCTGTTCATGGTGCGCACCGAACTGCTGTGCAGCCGCTGTGACTCACATCTGGGACATGTGTTCAGCGACGGCCCACCCCCAACCGGCGAACGCCATTGCATCAATTCGGCGGCGCTGATGTTTCATCCGCTGTAGGGGCGGTTCGCGATCCGCCCCTACCGGCGCCAAAGGGATTAAATGATGAAAATATTTCTGACGATTCTGATCTTCTCATTGTCTACCGCTGCCCTGGC
>SLDV01000164.1 GCA_007125165.1 Geobacteraceae bacterium
ATCTCTATGATGCCGGTCTGGATCGGGCACTTAGTGATCATCACGAATACCTGGCTGAAATCGATCAGGGTCTGAAGAACCAGGAATTCGTGCTTTACTATCAACCGAAAGTCAATATGCGCACTGGCGAAGTGGTGGGAGTTGAAGCCCTGATTCGCTGGCAACACCCACAGCGCGGGTTGCTGCTGCCTTCACTTTTTCTGTCATCGATTGAACATGAACCCCTGGGGGTCATCCTGGGGGAATGGGTCATCGATACAGCACTGCGCCAGATAGCAATATGGCAACAGCAGGGACATACCTTACCGGTCAGTGTCAATATTACGTCCTATCATTTCCAGCAGCCCGATTTTGTCACCCGACTCGAGAAGCTGCTGGCCTCCCACCCTGAGGTAGCGCCCCGCAGCTTAAGCCTTGAAATTCTGGAAACCGCTGAACTGTCCAACATGGCTGAAGTTGCCGACACCATCAACACCTGCAGCAAGATGAGCATCGATGTCGCCCTGGACGATTTCGGGACCGGTTATTCTTCCCTCACCTATTTGCGGCGCCTGCCGGCGCAGACCTTAAAGATCGATCAAAGCTTCATCCATGACATGGCCGACAATTCCGAAGACCAGGCGCTATTACAGGGAATTATTGCGCTGGCAGCGGCCTTTCGCCGTAACGTCATCGCCGAAGGGGTTGAAACCGCGGTTCAGGGCAATATGCTGCTTGATCTGGTCTGCGATCTGGCCCAGGGAACAGCAATTGCCGCACCCATGCCCGCTGAAGAGATCCCTGGCTGGCTGGCAAACTGGCAACCGATGAGCAGTTGGTACCAACGCCCGCCATCCTCTGACAGTAGCAAACACTGAATATCAACTGCCAGGATCCCAACGACCCCCGAACCACTGCTGGTAGAACAGTCGAAATACCAGTTGGCAGCAAAAATGACTGGCCCCAAAGCTCGCCTTCGGCTAGAATTGGAAAATTCTTTTTAAAAGTCTGTTATCTGGAGCAGGTGATCAGCCTGGTAATATTACCACCCTTGAGGGAAGTATACATGTCCAAAAAACCACCAGAAACAACGAATGAACCTCTTTACATTGTCGGCCTGGGGGCCTCAGCCGGCGGACTTGAAGCGATTGAAGCGGTGGTTCGCAACCTTCCTGCTGATACCGGCATGGGTTTTGTTATCGTTCAGCATCTCTCCCCCGACTACAAAAGCCTGATGGTGGAAATTCTATCCAAAAAAACCGTCATGCCCGTCTATCAGGCCGAAGACGGCATGCCCGTTAAACCCAATGCCATCTACCTGATCCCCCCCAAGATGGATATGAAAATCTATCAGGGCAAATTAACCCTGATGGAAAAAGATCCGGCCCAGCGTGGCATGAACTATCCCATCGACCTCTTTTTAAAGGCCCTGGCCCAGGATCAGGGACGCAAAGCGATAGGTATCATCCTCTCCGGCACCGGCAGTGACGGCACCCGCGGCTTGCGCGCCATCAAGGAGGTCGCCGGACTGACCATCGTCCAGGATCCCGAAACCGCCGGCTTTGATGGCATGCCGCGCAGTGCCATCTCCGCCCGCCTGCAGGATTTCACCCTGCCCCCCGAGCAGATCCCGGCACAACTGGTGAGCTACGCCAACCATCCGATTAAAACCACCGCCATGGAGCAGAACCCTCTGTTGCACAATGAAGATGCCTTAAGTCGTCTTTTTCAAATGCTGCGTGAACACCAGGGGGTTGATTTCAGCCTTTACAAACCCTCGACGGTTGTCCGCCGGATCGAGCGCCGGATTACCATCAATCACATTGACAGCATTGAGGAATATCTGCGTTATTGCCAGCGCTACCCGTCTGAAATCGAGCAGCTTCTGAAAGAAATGCTGATCGGTGTAACCAGCTTCATGCGGGACCCGGAAGCCTATCAGTTATTGCGGGAGGCGTATCTTCCTGACCTGCTGCAACGTCACGAAGAACAGGAAGTGCGTATCTGGACCGCCGGCTGTTCCAGCGGCGAAGAAGCTTACAGTCTCGCGATTGTTGTCAATGAAATCCTTCAGCAGCTTCAGATCGACAAAGAGATCAAGATCTTCGCCACCGATCTTGACCGGGATGCCATCCAGATTGCCAGCATCGGTCTCTACCCCGAGGCAGTAATTAATGATCTGCCCCGTGACCTGCTGGAAAAGTATTTTGTCATGACCGACAAGGGCTATCAGGTCATACGCCCGCTACGCGAACAGATCGTTTTTGCCCAGCACAACCTGCTCAAAGACCCACCTTTTACCAAAATAGATCTGGTCAGTTGTCGCAATCTGCTTATCTATTTTCAGCAAAGCAGTCAGATGAAGGTTCTGGACCTCTTCAATTTTTCCTTAGTACCACAGGGGCTGCTGTTTCTCGGCAGTAGTGAGACCGTCGGTGATGCCGACACCTTTTTCGAAACCCTGGATAAAAAATGGAAAATTCTGCGCTCACGCGGCTTGAAGCGTCTGCCGGACCATCATCACCGCCACTCGGAACTTTTTGATCTGAATCGGCGCATGAGTACGCAAGGATTCAAGGCCGGCATGGGCGGCGGGATGCGCGATTACCTTCACGATCGCCTTCTGGAACGCTTTCTCAATGTCATTGCCGACAGCTACATTCCCTT
The DNA here is from genome assembly GCA_007125165.1 of Geobacteraceae bacterium. GTDB lineage: Bacteria > Desulfobacterota > Desulfuromonadia > Desulfuromonadales > Geopsychrobacteraceae > Pelovirga. The sequence goes on from SLDV01000164.1 coordinate 2,647, forward strand.
TGCCATGCTCGTCAACGCCAGCAACGACCTGATCCACGTGATCGGTGATGCACAGCGATTTCTGCGTATCCCGCCAGGTAAAATCCAGGCCGACATCAGTCGACTGCTGCTGCGTGAGTTGTCAATCCCCATTACTACAGGCATCCAGAAGGTTTTGCGCGAAAAAAAAGAATTAAGTTACAGCAATATCCGCCTGAATGACGGTAGCGAGGTTCCCGTCCGAGTGAAAATCTGCCCGGTTCCCAGTAAAGCCGGCATGGAGCCACTGGCGGCCGTGTTTATCGAAGACGATATCAGCATAAAGCTCGCCAATCCCGGCAACGACTACAATGTCGGCACCGCCACCGCCGAACGAATTCTTGACCTAGAACAGGAACTTCAATTTTCTAAAGAGAGTCTGCAAGCCACCGTCGAGGAACTGGAAACCTCCAACGAGGAGCTACAGGCTACTAATGAAGAGTTGTTGTCAAGCAACGAAGAGCTGCAAAGCACCAACGAAGAGCTGCAGTCGGTCAACGAAGAACTGTACACCGTTAACGCCGAATATCAGAGCAAAATCACTGAACTGACAGAAGCCAACAATGATCTCGACAACCTCATTTCGATCATCAAAATGCCGACGATTTATCTGGATGAAAACCTTGAGGTACGGCGCATGACCCCGGAAGCCTCACAGATTTTTCGCATTCTCGACCAGGACATTGGCCGCCCACTGGTCGACATTGCCCACAACCTTGTTGATATCGATCTGGAAACCCAGATCAGCAGTTGTCGCCTGCCGGACCGTGAATGCGCCCATCGGGTCCATGACAAGAACGGCAAGGAATACCTGCTGCGCATCATCCCTTACAAAATTGCCTCCAATGCCTATGCCGGAACCGTACTGACATTTTTTGACCTCGATCTGCTGGTGAACAGCAGTTCCATAAAGGAGACCTGAAGATGCCGGTTCCTGTTGATCCCCATCTGCAACAACTCCGATGCAAAGCAGAAAATCGATTGAAGGAACTAGGCCAATCTGCGGGTCTTAAAGGTGAACGCGATGAAATTCTGCAGGAATTGCGCATTTACCAGGCCGAACTGGAAATCCAGAATCAGCAGTTGCGGGAAACCCAGGAACAGTTGCAAAACGCACTGGGTCGCGCTAACGCCCTCTATCATCAATCGCCCATCGGCTTCGTAACTATCCATGATAACGGCAAGATCCATGAACTCAACGAATCTTTTGCGGTCATGCTCGGCTATACCGCCAGCCACTTACGGACGAAGTATCTGGCCGATTTCTGTCACCCTGAAAGTGCCGCCATCCTGCGCCAGCGGTTGCCGGCTTTTTTTAAAAAGCCGGTAAATAAAATCCTTGATCTCACCTTGATCACTGCCGACTACAGGCTGTTGATGGTAGAGATTGCCGGACGTAAGCTACCCGGTGAAAATTTTCTCTCCTGCAGCATTGTTGATCGAACCCAGCGCAAACAGGCTGAAGAAGAGCGGCGCGACACTGAAGCCCAATTGCGTGCCATCACCGCCGCCGCCCGCAACCCCATCCTGATGATTAATTCACGGGGCCTGGTAACCTACTGCAATCCTGCCTGCTTCCGTGTACTCGGTTACAAACCGGAGGAACTCCACGGCCGGAACCTGCATGAGCTTTTAGCTCCCGACCATTATCTTGAAGACTATCGTCGCGGTTTCGACAGATTTCGCCACAACGGCAAGGGTGATGCTATTGGTAAAACCGTCGAACTGCAGGCACGGCACAAAAACGGCCACCTGCTTGACATCGAACTCTCACTGTCTTCCGTATCCATCAAGGGGGAATGGCATGGAGTCGGCGTTATTCAGGACATCACCAAAAACAAAAAAAAGGAACAAGAATCTAAACTGAACAACGATCGCCTTAAACATATGCACCACCTGTTGCAGTATATTATTCACCATGACCCCAACTCGATTGCCGTACTTGATCGCAACCTTTATTTTCTCTTTGTCAGTGACCGCTTCGTACAGGATTACGGTGTCAGCAGAAAAGAGGTTATCGGTAAACATCATTACGAGGCATTTCCCGATATCCCGGAAAAGTGGCGCATTGTTCACCAGCGCGCCCTGAATGGTGAGGTACTTGAAAACCAGGAGGATGAATTTGTCCGCGATGATGGGTCGATCGACTACACCCGCTGGCAGTGCCGCCCCTGGTATGACATTGACGGCACTATCGGCGGTATTATCCTCTATACCGAAGTGATTACCGAACGCAAACGGATGGAGATAGACCTTATCACACACGCAAAAGAGCTAGAAGAACGCACAGAAGAGCTTGAGCGCTTCAATTACACCGTTTCCCATGACCTGAAGAGTCCACTGGTGACCATCAACACCTTCCTCGGCTTCCTCGAACAGGACATGCGCACAGGAGAGGTAGAAAAAATTAACGAGGATATCGGGCACATTCGTACGGCTACCGAGCGCATGGGTCTGCTCCTCGATGATCTACTGAGCCTGTCACGACTGGGCTGGATCGCCGACCGGCCTGAACTGCTCTCCCTTAATGCCCTGCTGGAACACGCGCTGGTCCTGGTCCAGGGGCAGGTGCAGGCATCAGGTGCCGACATCAGCCTTCCCGCTACCGACATGACCCTCTATGCTGACCCCTCACGTATGCTGGAAATCTGGCAGAACCTGATTGACAACGCCCTGACCTACGGAATAACGGAAAAAAATCCGCATATCGACATCGGCTTTGAATCCGGTGCTGAAACCGTATTTTTTGTTCGTGACTATGGGGCTGGAATTGCTCCGGAATTTCACCTAAAAGTTTTCGGCCTCTTTGAAAAGCTTGACAGAAACAACAAGGGGAGCGGACTTGGCCTGGCCCTGGTCAAACGCATTGTCGAAAAACATGGAGGTCGTATCTGGATCGAGTCAACAGGCAACGGACAGGGGTGCTGCTTCAAATTTACCCTGCCG
>SLDV01000037.1 GCA_007125165.1 Geobacteraceae bacterium
TCGATCTGATCGGTAGTCAGATGGGCAATGTTGGCGGCACCGCTTGGATCTGCAGGATCGTTGAATTGAACCCCGTCAACCAATACCAACGTATGTTTGTTGTCGGTGCCACGGATAAAGATCGACACGTTGCCGCCAGCTCCACCACTGCGGGAAACATCGACTCCCGGTACCCGGCGCAGCACATCGGTCACCATGGCGTGTCCACTGGTTTCAATCTCTTCGGCGGTAATGACCGTTATGGCGCTGTTGGTCTGACTCAACGGGGTGGCAATGCGGCTCGCCGTCACCACCACCGGTTCCATGGTGGTTTCCTGCGCTTGTGCTGTAGCTGTTGCCAGCAACAGCATCCCTAGCAATAATACGGTTCTTCTTAACATCTTGTTTCCTCCTGTGTTCCCATGCGGAAAGCGTGAGAGGCGCAATAAAAAACCCGCCACCTGCAAAGACAGGGGCGGGTTTCCGAATTTAAAGCCGCGCGTGCCCACGCTCCCTTACCCGGGGAGATAAAAGTGGATGTTTCGACGGCAGGTCTTCTGACTTGCGAGCATTCGGTGACTGTTTGTTACCGACTCATCGGACAGCCTTCCCAGTTAACACCAGTGGCATGATTGTCCAACGTTCAACTCGCTTACAGCGGCGGGTCCGTGGAGGATTTACACCTCACTTCCCGTTGTTGTCCTACTCAGGGTAGAGCAACAAGCCTTGCGGCACCGGCGAAACGTATCAAATTGTGTCTGCGCTTATACTTGTCACAGCTTGATGGAGTCAAGGAGTTTTATCAAGGAGCACTGCTTCGTTCTTGTTTTTAGAGGTACCAGGGGTTATCTTTTTTCGCAGGGCTCACTACGGCATGACTGGCAAAGGATGAGGGGTAGGATGAGCAGGCACTCGAAAGTCCGGGGTCAACGGCAACCCCCCTCAATCCCCCCTTGTCAGGGGGGAGGTTCAGGCGCCCTCCCTGATAAGGGAGGGCGGGGGGAGGGTTGGAGGCGGGGGGAGGATTTGACGACTGGCGTGGGTTTCCTTCCGTACAACAAAAATCTCACCGAACTGGCCCGCCAAAATCGCAAGAATCCAACTCAAGCTGAACTGACTTTCTGGGATCACGTTTTACGAAAAAAACAATTCGCCGGATTTAAGTTTCTCCGTCAGAAACCAATCGGGGGATATATTGTTGATTTTTATTGTTCAGAATTGCGTCTTGTCATTGAAATCGATGGCGAGAGTCACGCGGAGATGGCAGAGTACGATAATGAAAGAACCCGGTTTCTGAACTCGTTTGGTTTGCATGTCTGGAGATACACTAACGAAGAGGTGCTTCAGAATCTGGAGGGTGTTTACGACGATTTAACGCAGAAGGTGGGTTATCTGTTGGAATAGTAAAGACAACCCCCCTTCAGGCAACCCCCCTCAATCCCCCCTTGTCAGGGGGGAAGTTTGGGCTCCCTCCCTGACAAGGGAGGGCGGGGGGAGGGTTGGAGGACGCGGGGGGAGGGTGCAGGCGGGGAGGTGGTTCAGGACGACTTTTCTTCCGTCCCCTAAACATGGTAAAAAATGAAGGTTAACAATACTTTTGACGTAGTGTCATGAAAGGACCTCATCATGATTTATGAACACATCGGCTTGCAGGTGCCAAAAATTCTCCTGCCGAAAAAAGGGGTCGACATGCAGCGCTGGGCGGTGATTGCCTGCGATCAGTATACCTCCGACCGTGACTACTGGCGGCATCTGGACGAACAGGTCGGGTTGGCGCCGTCAACTCTGAGGCTGACCCTCCCGGAAGTGTATCTGGAAGATTCCGATGTCGAGGAGCGCATCCAGGCGATCAATCGCACGATGGAAACCTACCTGACGCAAGGGGTTCTGGAAGAACAGCCCCCGGGCCTGGTTCTGGTGGATCGGCGCACCTCTGCCGTGCCGTCACGCAAGGGGCTGATGGTGGCCCTTGATCTTGAGCGCTACGATTATCGCCCCGGCTCCCAGAGCCTGATCCGCGCAACCGAAGGAACCATCATTGAACGGCTGCCGCCGCGCGTCCGGGTACGCGAAAATGCACCGATTGAACTGCCGCATATCATGGTGTTGATCGATGATCCGCAGCACACCGTGATCGAGCCGTTGTTCGAGGAAAAGCTGGAGCAGGTTTACGATGTTGAACTGCTGTGCAAGGGGGGGCATCTGAAGGGGTATCGCGTTGATCAACCGGAATTGCTTGACCAGGTTGCTAACGCGCTGGAAAAGCTTGCTGACCCGCAATCCTACCGCAATCGCTACAATGTCGAGGGTGAAGTGATGCTCTATGCCATGGGGGATGGCAACCACTCCTTCGCCACCGCCAAGGCGATCTGGGAAAAGCTCAAAGAAGAGGCTGGCGATCCGCAGCAGGTGATGGATCATCCGGCACGCTTTGCCTTGGTGGAGCTGGTCAATGTCCATGACCCGGGGCTGGAATTCGAGGCGATTCACCGGATGCTGTTTGACGTTGATGGCGACTCACTTAAACAACAGATGGATGAATTTTTTGCCCGGCGTGGCACTTCTTTGACCATGACCCCCTGCCGTGATCTGAAGGATGCTAAAGCCTGCCTTGATGAGATTCAGGGAGAACACACCTTTGTGATGGTCGTTGCCGGAGACTATTTTGCGTGTGATATCGCCGATCCCGAATTTACCCTTGAAGTGGCATCTCTACAGGCGTTTCTCGACAATTTTCTGAACCGCAACGCCGAGGTGAGAATCGACTATATTCACGGTGAGTACGAAGTGACCAGTCTGGGCAGCAAGGAGAAATGCGCCGGATTCTATCTGCCAGCGATCTCCAAGCACGACCTGTTCCGTACCATCGTGCTCGATGGTGCCCTGCCGCGCAAAACCTTCTCCATGGGGGAGGCTGACGAAAAACGTTTTTATCTGGAGTGTCGACGGATCAAGGACGATAAGGTATGAAATCAGCGGCGGCACCGGTCAAATATATTGTTTTCGATCTGGGCAAAGTGTTAATCGATTTCAGCTATGCCAACTTTTTTGCCTTGATGAAAAATCGTGGAGTTAAAACTCTCGATGTTGAAGAGTTTGTTCAACATGTCAGATTGCACGACTACGAACACGGTTACTTAGGTTGCGATGATTTCCTTGCCGGAATGAATCGTTTGCTCGCCAGACCTCTTTCTCAAGCTCAGTTAATGGACGCCTGGAACGGGCTTTTCACCCCTATTCCCGAGATGCTGGCGTTGGCCCGGGAGCTGAAAGGTCGTTATCCGGTTTATCTGCTCTCCAACATCGGTAAGCTGCACTGGGAGTTTTTGCTGGCAACCTACGAACTGGATGCTTATTGTCATGACCGTCTGGCGTCATTTGAAGCCGGTGCCATGAAACCTGCCGCCACCATTTACCAGGCTGCCCAGCAGCGCTTTTCTCTGGAGCCGGAACACACCCTCTTTATTGATGACAAGCCCGAAAATATCAGCGGTGCAAGGGCCTGTGGCTGGCAGGGTTTTGTTCACCGTGATCCGGCTTCCACCAGAGACCGGTTGGGTGAACTGGTAGACCTTGCTGATTGATCAGTTGATCTCACAGAACAGAGGCAGTTACCTGCTGTGGTATTATCTTCCTCGTGCGACGTTGATGAATGTAGGTCGCTTAGGGACACAGTCTTTTGTCCGTGGCTGGTACGGTTACTGTGGTAGCGCTATGGGCCCTGGCGGATTGCGCAGTCGCCTGAAACACCATTTGCAGGTAGCACAACGCCCTCATTGGCATATTGATTACTTCAAGGTGCATGCAGATCTGCGACAAGTCTGGCTGTGTGAAGGGGACAATCGCGAACATGATCTGAGTTACAAACTGATAAAGCAGGGAGCGGAAATCCCGATGCCCGGTTTTGGATCCAGCGACTGTTGCTGTATCAGTCACCTTGTGCGGCTATCCAGTTATTCACTGGTCAGACAGATGTGTCAACAGGCCGCTTCAACATGCGGCTTTCGGCGACTTTCCGGTTCCGTCAGTAGCTGTTCAGCGAGCCAGATGAAGGGAAAATGAGTGGATGCACTGTTCCAGTTAATTGATCGGTTTTTGCCTCGTCGCTTGCAGGTCAAGCTCAGTCTGCTCGTGACGATTCTGCTGATCATTCTGGTCAGCCTGATTGGAGCTCTTTTCTCCGATTTTTCCGAGCGCACATTGCGTGAGCAACTGGGTCGTAAAGCTCTGGATATAGCCCAGTCGGTTGCCATGAATCCCCTGATTACAGAGGGGGTCGAAAATAGAGATGCTGCATCCGTCCAGTTCTTTGCCGAGAAATTGCGCGCAGCAACCAAGGCGGAATATATTGTCATTGGAGATCGAGAGGGTATCCGGCTGTCGCACCCGGAACCGGACCGTATCGGCCAGGTCTTTGTTGGTGGCGATCTCGGACCCGCCTTAACCGAAGGTCGGTCTTACGTTTCTGAAGCCATTGGTACTCTTGGGCCGTCACTGCGCGGCATTGTGCCGGTTCTGGATCTGGATCAAGAAATTATTGGCTTTGTTGCTGTCGGTTATCTCACCAGTCATATAAACGACCAGATCCGCTCGCAACGGTATGAAATCTTTGGCTATATCGGCATCGTATTGCTGTTCGGTGTTTTCGGAGCTACCCTCATTGCCCGTGGCCTGAAAGCAGCTATCATGGGGCTCGAAGTCCATGAGATTGCCGCCCTGTTCAAAGAGCGCGGCGCCATTATTGGAGCCATCCGTGAGGGGATCATCGCTGTTGACGGTCGCGGATATCTGACTTTTGTCAATGCTGCGGCCCTGAAATACCTTGATCGCGCCGACATGGATGACATGCGCGGGAAGCCCCTGGCCGACATCTGCCCGTGCCCTGATCTGGCAGCAGCTCTCAACGCCGGAAAGCAAATGCTTGATCAGGAGATGCTCCTGGCCGGTCGCGTCATGCTGGTGAATGTCGTGCCATTAGTGCATTCCGGGGGCGGGCTGGTGGTCAGTTTTCGCCCCAAGGATGAGCTCGATCGGTTAACCCAGCAACTCTCCCACGTCCAGGAATATTCCGAACTGCTGCGCGCCCAGACTCATGAGTATTCCAACAAGATGCACACCATCGCCGGATTGCTCCAGCTCGAAGCTTATCAGGAAGCCCTTGATCTGGTCATCAACGAGTCCAGCGGCTATCAGGAACTGGTGCGTACACTGGCTGAGGCGGTCCCTGATCCGGTGATTGCCGGATTGATCCTGGGTAAATACAATCGCGCCTGTGAGCTCAAGATCGCGATGGAGTTTGATCCGCAGAATTCCTTCGCTGACCTGCCGTCCCATCTGGATCGTGATGCGCTGGTCACCATCCTTGGTAATCTGCTGAACAATGCTTTTGAAGCGGTGCGCGAGCGGGGCGACGAGATGCTGGTTCGATTGTATCTGACCGATCTGGGGCCCGATCTGGTGATTGAGGTGGAAGATTCCGGCGTAGGCGTTTCTCCCGCCATCGCTGAGAATCTGTTCGACCTGGGCGTGACAACCAAAGAAGGGAAGGGTCGTGGAACCGGACTGCCGCTGGTCAAGCATGCGGTTCAGAGACTTTATGGTGAAATTACCTACA
>SLDV01000080.1 GCA_007125165.1 Geobacteraceae bacterium
ATTAGCGTGCTCTTTTCCGGTGTTCAGCAGGGCAATGATAGGTAAAAAATCGGCAAGAGCAGAGCGCAGACCTTCCATCCCAACGGTTCCATCGCCTGTTGCACCGAAGTCCACGGCGACAGACTTGACCGGTTGTTTCCAGGCAGACTCAACTTGCTGCTGATTGTGGTTCATTGCCTGGCGGCGTTGAAACTCATCATCAACCAGCAGAATGCCCGTGTGGACCAACAATAAATGCTTGATGGCACCTGATTTTCGAATCCTTTCAAGGGCCCGGATCACATCACTTTGTTCAGGTTCCTCCGCCTTCATCACAACGATGACGGCGCTGGTTGCCTGCGCACAGGCGGCTATGTCTTCGTGAGCGTTGTAGTCGGCCTCAGCAAGACCACGCGTATCGAGAAAGCGCAGAAGCGGCTTTTCCGGTGGGAAATCATAACGCCGGGAACTTTGGGTGCAGGGGCTGAAGCCATTGCCGATCTCAACGTCCGTACATCCTGTTATCGCTTGAATCAAAGAGGATTTACCGGCGCCGGTCTTACCCAGCAGCCAGAGGGTGGGCAGGTGAACTCGAACAGCCGACGCTTCTTTAGCGGTGGTCTTTTCAGGTGAACTGATCCGTCGGCGGATACTGTGGTATATTTTTTTCATTCTCATTCTATGGCTAGCAGCAAAGCCTGGAGCTCCCTTGATTCTGGCACCCTCATAATCACGCCTTCGTTGATACCCTGATTCTGAGAACCTGTCAAATATCGAAGGGCGCTATTACTCACTATTGCTATAATGACAGCTCCTATTCTATGGTGCCTCCATGAAAATAATTTTTCCCATTTTATTTTTAATACTCTTTTCTGTGTCGAGCAGCAATACCAGCGAATATAACGCTGACTACTGTCATGACCCGGCTGAATTGCAAAAGTGGGAGAAACTGCTGACTGACAACCCCGGCTCTGAACCACTGGCTGCAATTCACGCCCTGTGGATCGGCCTGTGCATCAAGGTTGAGGCGCGGCAACTGACCACAACCAGGGCAAATCAAATTTTTGAGCGGTTTCGGGATGCCTTGATTAATGAGATTCGGCAACAACAAGAATCAGCAGCGGATCGGAAGAAAAGTCCGATACACAGGGGGACATAATGCCAATAACAAGCCTATTGGTATTATGCCCCCCTGTGTAAGGTCCACTATCAATTAACAACCGAAAGGCGCTGACCATGTTTTTCCCTTTTTCCTACAACGAACCGCTCTTCCGTCCGCCATCGGAAGCGCGTTCACTGATCTTTCAGGTAACGATCGGTTGTTCACAGAACAGTTGTGGATTTTGCGGCATGTATAAGATGAAGCGTTTTTCCTGTCGGCCCGTAAACGAGATCCTCACTGAAATCGAGAGCATCCCCGCATCTCATCGCCCTTTGGTGCAGAGGGTGTTTCTTGGTGACGGCGATGGGCTGGTCTATCCCCAGGAAGATCTGATCGTCATCCTCGATCGTCTGGCACAAACCTTTACTAACCTGACCAGGGTGGGAGCTTACGCTTCGCCCAACAGCTTGACCAGCAAAACCCTTGCTGAACTGTCTGAGTTGCGCGGCAAAAAACTGCGGATTCTCTACTTTGGTCTGGAAAGTGGTGACCCTGACACCCTCTTAGTGGCAAATAAAGGGTTCACGCCAGAACAGATGCTGGCGCTGTGTAAAAAAGCCCGGGCCGCCAATCTAAAATTATCGATCACTGCGATTCTCGGCCTCGCCGGACGAAAACGCAGCAGCGAACATGCGCAGGCAACGGCCACCTGGATCAACGCCCTGTCACCGGAATACTTCTCGCTGCTGACCATGTTCCGCCGCCATAATGATGCTTATTTCGAGAAGATTGAGCCGTTAAGCCACGGCGAGGTATTGGAGGAGGCTCTGGCCGTTGTCCGTGATCTGCATCCGCAAGGGACGATTCTGCGCTCCAACCATGTGTCCAACAGTCTGAACCTGGCTGGCCGCTACCCCCGCGACCGCGAAGCAATCATCGCCCAGGCCGAGGCCGCCTTGCAACAGGCCCGCCGCCATCCGCGCTGGTTTAACGAAGTGCCTGATTACGAAGAAACAGTCTTTTGATCTGGCAGAAAAACCGGGATGAGATTTTATCACCATAAGCAACAGCCACGAATTGATAACCCGTGGCTGTTGCTTATGGTCGTTAAATATTGGAACGTAGGGGTGGGATCACCCCGCCCTGGGCGCGGAAACCGCGCCCCTACATCTCATTTTTTTATCCGGGGGTTATTTTATCACTCCCACTCAATGGTCGCCGGCGGCTTGCTCGAAATGTCATACACCACCCGGTTAACCCCCTTGACCTCGTTGATGATCCGGTTACTGATGCGCGCCAGATCTTCATAGGGCATGGGATACCAGCCGGCGGTCATGAAGTCTTTGGTTTCAACAGCACGCAGAGCAATTACATATTCGTAGGTACGTCCATCACCCATCACCCCAACCGACTTGACCGGCAGAAATACGGCAAAAGCCTGGCTGATCTTGTGATAGTGACCACTCTCGAACAATTCATCGATGTAAATGGCATCTGCACGGCGCAGAATATCGCAGTATTCCTCTTTAACCTCACCGAGCACCCGCACTCCCAGACCGGGACCGGGAAAGGGATGGCGCCAGACCATCTGCTTCGGCAAACCGAGCTCTTCGCCGATAGCACGAACTTCATCCTTGAACAGTTCGCGTAAGGGTTCCAGCAGTTTGAGTTTCATATAGTCGGGCAACCCACCAACATTATGATGACTTTTGATATTCTGCGCCTTGCCGGTTTTCGCTCCGGCTGACTCGATGACGTCGGGATATATGGTGCCCTGGGCCAGCCACTGGGCATCTTCCACCTGGGCCGCCTGTTCTTCAAAAATATCGACAAACAGATTACCGATGATTTTGCGCTTTTGCTCCGGGTCGGCGAACCCTTTCAGGGCATCGTAAAATCGCTGCTGAGCATTGACCCGGGTGACCTTGACTCCCATGTTGTTGGCAAAGGTGGTCATGACCTGATCACCCTCGTCAAGACGCAGCAAACCGTTATCAACAAACACGCAGTGAAGCTGGTCACCAATGGCACGATGGATCAGGGCCGCCGCGACCGACGAATCGACCCCGCCCGACAACCCGAGAATCACCTGTTCAGATCCGACCTGCTCACGAATACGAGCAACCGCATCGTCTACGATTTTTCCCGGTGTCCAGAGACCACCGCAGTGGCAGATTTTACGCACGAAGGTGTTCAGCAACAAAGCACCCTGGGGAGTGTGATTCACTTCAGGATGAAACTGCACACCGTAGAGTTTGCGCTCCAGGTTCTGAATGGCACAAACCGGCGCGTTGGCGCTGCAGGCAACCACTTCGAACCCCGTCGGTACGATCTCTACATGGTCACCGTGGCTCATCCACACGGAACTGGTTCCCTCGGTAAAAAACCCGTCAAACAGATTTCCCGGCTGACCGACGCTTTCCAGAACGGCATGTCCGTACTCACGCTTGCCGGCCGGCACCACCGTGCCGCCGAAATACTGACTCATCAACTGCATACCGTAACAGATCCCCAACACCGGCACACCAAGATCAAAAAGGCCCTCTTCAACCGGCGGCGCCCCTTCTTCATAGACTGACTTATGGCCACCGGACAGGATAATACCACTGGGTTTGAATTGCCTGATCTCGGCCATGGTCATATCAAAGGGGTGAAGCTCACAATAGACGCGGCATTCACGTACCCGCCGGGCAATCAACTGGGTGTACTGGGAACCGAAATCGAGGATGAGAATTCGTTCGCTATGAATATCAGACATCTTACCTGCCATTCCCCTCGATCCGGTAATTAGGTGATTCCTGGGTGATGGTCACATCATGCACGTGGGATTCCTTGAGGCCGGCGTTGGTGATCTGAACGAACTCACCGTTACGCTGCAGCTCCTTGATGGTGTGGCAACCGGTGTAACCCATCCCCGAGCGCAGACCGCCAATCAATTGATGGATATTGCTCGACAAAGAACCGCGATAAGGGACCCGCCCCTCGATTCCTTCCGGGACCAGCTTGACATCTGTCTCCTCCCCCTGAAAGTAGCGATCCTTGCTCCCCTGCTTCATAGCTCCGAGACTGCCCATACCCCGATAGGCTTTATAGGTGCGACCCTGGTAAAGAATGGTTTCCCCGGGCGACTCCTCGGTTCCGGCAAACAAAGAGCCGATCATGACAATGTCGGCGCCGGCGGCTATCGCCTTGGGAAGATCCCCGGAGAACTTGATACCGCCATCGGCAATCAGGGGGATTCCGGCAGCAAGGGTGACTGCGGCCACACTCTGAATAGCGGTAATCTGCGGCACACCTACGCCGGCGACCACGCGTGTGGTACAGATGGAACCAGGTCCGATACCTACCTTGACAGCGTCAACACCGGCATCGATCAACGCCCTGGCAGCCAGGGCCGTAGCGATATTACCAGCCATCAGTTGCACATCAGGATATTTATTCCGCAGCCACTTGACTGAATCGATCACCTTCTGGCTGTGTCCGTGAGCGGTATCTACCACCAGCACATCGACTCCGGCCTGAATCAGTGTCGCCGAGCGCTGCTCCAGATCGTCACCGACACCGACAGCAGCACCCACTCGCAAGCGCCCGAACTCATCCTTGCAGGCATTGGGATACTTGCGCACTTTTTCTATATCTTTGATGGTGATCAACCCCTTGAGAACAAAATCGTCATCGACCACCAGCAGCTTTTCAATGCGGTGCTTGTGCAGGTGAAATTTGGCCTCTTCCAGAGTGGTGCCGGGGGGCACCGTAACCAATTTATCCTTGGTCATGACATTGGCAATAGGCTGATCCAGGTTTGTTTCAAAACGCAAGTCACGATTGGTCATGATGCCGACCAGCTTACCGTTCTGAGTAATCGGCACCCCGGAAATCCGGTATTGATTCATCACCGCCAGGGCATCGGAAATCTTCTGATCCGGCGCCATGGTGATCGGGTCAACAATCATTCCGCTTTCCGATTTCTTGACCTGATCGACCTCAACCGCCTGAGCTTCGGAAGTCATGTTCTTGTGGATGATCCCCAACCCCCCTTCGCGCGCCATGCAGATTGCTGTACGCGATTCTGTCACTGTATCCATTGCTGCTGAAAGCAGCGGAATATTAAGCCTGATGGTTCGTGTCAATTGCGATGACAGGTCTACGTCTTTAGGAAGGACCTGCGAATGGGCAGGCAACAACAAAACATCATCGAAGGTTAAGGCAGTGGGGATATCGGGCTTGTGCATGACCGCTCCTGGAATCTGGGGTGAACTTTGTGGCTGACAAATGTAATGAAAGCAGCGGCACGAGTCAATCATTTCGAACCATTAGCAGCAGGCAAAAAGCGTTATTATTTGAGCCTGCTGCATAAGTTCCTTATTCGTTATTTCCGCAGCGCTTCTGGTCGAAAATCCAGGCCTTAAGCTCCGTAAAATAC
>SLDV01000015.1 GCA_007125165.1 Geobacteraceae bacterium
CGTGCCAAAATAACAGCGCAACGCCTTGAGTTCTTGCAGCGCATTAGCTTACAAAATAAGACAATAAACCCAAGCGGAACACCTATTGATGATTGATGACAGTCTGCCTTTGAGCAGAACCAAAAAGAAACAACAGGCACAACAGATTGCTGAGCTTGCCGGGCAGCTTTGTAGCCTTTCAGATAATCGCTTTGAGCGGATCGACCTGCCAGCGCACATTATTGCCGAAGCGCAGGTCGTGCGCCAAACCGGTGGTCGTGGTTCGCACAAGCGGCAGTTGAAATATCTTGCCGGGTTGCTGCGTGAAGATCCCGATGCAGTCGAAACGCTGAAAACACAACTGGAGGGGATGGATCAGGTTGACCGCAGTGACAAAAAACACTTTCATGCCCTGGAACGGATGCGAGATCGCCTTTGTGATCTCGGGCAGTTTGACCAGGCTTGCGTCGAGTTGCAGGATCAGGCACCGCACCTCGATATCAATACTATCAGGCGTCTGGCGCAATCGGTTCATCAGCATGCTGATCGTCGCGCCTATCGCGAAATTTTCAAGCGTCTGCGCGAAGAGATGGACTAACCCTTTCCCTTTTTCCGAAAAAAGAGAAGTTCAGGAGAAAAAGATCGATGGAAGCATTGCTGTACAGCTTTCTGGCCGGTGGCTCAACAATCTTTGGTGCCCTGCTTTTTGTCTTTATCGGTCCACCGGGCAAGCGTGCCATGGCACTGCTGCTGGGGTTTGCCGGAGGCATCATGTTGGCCCTGTCGTTTTTTGAGCTGCTGCCCGAAGCTCTGGACCTTGGCACCATGCCCCTGGCGGTCACTGGTTTTATCTGTGGCTGTGCTCTGTTGTACCTGCTCGACATCTTTTTGCCTCATGCGCATATGTCAACGGATGACGATCTGGTCCTTGAGAACGTTGCGAATCCTGCGGCAGTGGACAAGTCGACGCTGCGTATGGGGTATCTGGTCTTTTTTGGCATCGCATTGCATAATGTGCCTGAAGGTCTGGCGATTGGTGCCGGCCTCGAAGCCAGTCCCGAACTCGGTGCTGCCATCGCCATCGCTATTGCCCTGCACAATATTCCTGAGGGGCTTGCCGTTGCCGGGCCGTTGCGTTCCGGGGGGGTGTCGATCGGCAAAGTCATTCTCTTTACCTTTACTGCCGGCATGATGACGGTGGTTGGTGCGGCTCTGGGTCTGTTTCTGTTCTCCTTGTCACCCGCACTGATTGGTGCCTCCCTGGCTTTTGCCGCCGGGGCGATGGTTTACATTGTCAATGATGAGCTGATCCCGCAGGCAAACAGCCTTCACAGCCATCTGGCCAACGCGGGTCTGATTGTGGGGATACTGACCGGGTTTATCATTTTGTAGATTGCTCAAAAGATGTTGACTGTTAAAAAGCAACAGCCGCCCTTCATATTGAAGGCGGCTGTTGCTTCTGGTTTGCGTGGTTTCAGGTCTGTCTGAAGATAATCAGACAATTGCCCTGTCGGTTAGTAGGGGGCTTTGATCTTGGTCAGTTGTTCCTTGCTGATTCCCGGGGTGTCGCCTCTGGCATCAAAGCGATTTAAATTCCAGGCACCTTCGCCCAGCCATGTTTTAATGGTCTGCAGATTCTTGGTACGCTCTTGATTGTCACTGCCAAGATACTGGTACATGTTGCCGGGGTCGCCGCCGGAAGCACTGCCATCGTCAAGGCGTCTCATCAGGGCGCCGGTTTCCGGCCAGACGACAAAACTCATGAAGTGGGGGTAGGTGTTCATGCGTGGCCCTACAGTTCTGCGCTCATCCCCCAGCAGTTTCCATTCGTTGACCTCAGGGGCGTGGTCGCCATGGCACATGGCACATTTTGCGTCGACCATCGGCGAAATGGCACTTCGCCAGGTTGGTCCTGATCCGTGGCCGGAAGCCATGACCAGACCGGAGATACCAACAATAATAAAACTTGCAACGACAGCCAGTAATAGAACTTTCTTTTTCATTCCTCTCTCCTTGTCATTTAATTAAAAATCAAACCCAATTCCACAATACCAACGATATAAAGCCTAGCAGATTTTTTTTTCTTGGCAACAAGCGGTTAATATTTATGTCCTTAAGAGTTTGTTCATGAGGGTTCAATTTGTTGCGGCTCATTGTGCCAGGTGGTATCGTACCGTTTTTCATGTCGATTCTCTTTCTTTCACCGGGCGCTGACACCATGAAATTCATTCACACATCCGATATTCATCTGGGCAAAAGCTATCGCAACTCTTCCGCTGAGAACGAACGTTATAATCCCTTTGACATGCGCCGCTTTTTTCAGTCTTCCAGATACTTTGCCCTTAAACGAGTGCGCAGTTGGTTTAGTCCCTGGCTTATGGAAACTTTATAGATATGCGGGTTGTGCATGCGAAGAGTGCCGGTGGGCATTTTTCCCAACTGTTCGGCACAACGATCAGCGCAGAAATCAAGGGTTGGCAGTTCTCTGACGATTTTGCCATTCTCCATCCAGGTATGTCGCAAGTTCTCGAATGTTACGCCTTTGGGGATTTTTTTGGAATGGGCCGTATTAGTTGGATCATAAACCGTATCACCTATCTTAAGATCCTCATTTTCGCGACACATGACGTCCTGAAGAAAACTGCCATCCGGCTGGATTACCCGGATCAGCCGCTTGCGATCCGGCAATGTTGCTTTGGCGATATCGCTCGTTATCTTGAGCTTTGGCTGACCGGCATGGCGCACCAGCTTGTACACTCCACCGAGATGCCCACCGCCTTCGCCTGCGGCGGTGACGAGGCTGGTGCCTACTCCGTAAATATCAATCCGCCCCCCTTCGCTGCGGATGGAATCGATCACGTATTCATTGAGCTCATTGGATGCAACGATCTTGACATCAGGAAAACCTGCCTCATCAAGCAGCTGGCGGGCCTGTTTACTGAGGTAGGCCAGATCTCCGGAATCGAGCCGTATGCCGAGCAGTTCATGCCCTTTTTCACGGAGTTCTTTTGCGACTGTGATTGCGTTGGGAACACCACTTTTAAGCGTATCGTAGGTGTCAACCAGCAGAACCGCGCTATCAGGAAAGACATCAGCATAGGCACGAAAAGAACTCAGTTCATCGGCAAAGGCCATGACCCAGCTGTGGGCATGGGTACCTTGCACAGCAATGTCAAAAACCTGGCCCGCCCAGACATTGCTGGTAGTGCGTACACCGCCTACGAACGCGCCTCGTGCCGCACTCAAACCACCATCGGGACCGTGCGCGCGGCGCAGGCCGAATTCCACCACGACGCCGTTGCCCGCAGCCCTCTGAATGCGGGCCGCTTTGGTGGCAATGAGGGTCTGAAAGTTGACTATATTGAGCAGGGCTGTTTCCACCAGTTGCGCTTCAGCCAGATGCCCTTCCACTGTCAGTAGAGGTTCGTGATTGAAAATCAGTGTTCCTTCCGGCGGAGCAACAACTGTACATTTGAAGCGAAAGCTTCGCAGGTATTCGAGAAATTCGGACGAGAACTTGCCCAAAGCATCAAGATAAGCGATGTCATCGTCGGTAAAACGCAATTCCTGGAGATAACGCAGCGCCGTTTCGAGGCCAGCGAAAACTGCATAGCTGCCCTTGAAGGGATTATTGCGAAAAAACAGGTCAAATACAGCCTCATCTTCATGCATTCCCTTCTCAAAATAGCCTGCTAGCATGGTCAACTCGTAGAAATCGGTCAACAAAGCAGAGTAACTGAACGGTGTCATGCGCATAAGCCTCCTTGTATCTGCCTGTTGATTGGCAACTTATTCGATTTGTCCGAAAGTCCGGCAAGTATTCAAAAGCTGCCTGATCCCAGAGCTAGACAGCCTGATTCGCCGTTCGTAGGCTGTTTGACACCGAAGAAAGGAATAAATTACACTTCCAGGACGACTGCTCCCGCTTCGCGCATTTTTTCCAGGGCATTACGCCCCCCTTCAGGAGTTATTGGTCGCGTTGCACCCTTGATCACCAGTATTTCAAACTCGGCTTCAAGACCGTCAAGTACTGACGCGAGGACGCATACGTCCAGAGCCAGACCACAGACAAAAATGCGTTTAATCCCAAGTTTATGTAACCAGCAAGCCAAACCGGTCTGATCAAAAACGGAATTCTGGTCCTGATCGAAGCGTGTTCCCTTAGTGACAATTTCAGCTTCAATGGGAACCTCAAGCGCTGCATGAAAACGAGCCCCGTCAGAATCCTGTACACAGTGGGGAGGCCACTGACCGCCGTTTTTTTTAAAACTTAGATGGTGTCTTGGGTGCCAGTCTCGTGATAGATAGATTGGCACGCCGGCATCTAGTGCGGATCGCATCCAGCGATTAATCAGCGGTACAACCTCGTCACCACGTTCTATGGGCAGAGTGCCTCCTGGACAGAAATCCTTCTGTACATCCACCACCAGCAACATGTCTTCTTTCCCAAATTGTCGATCCTTTGTATTCATTTTTACTCTTTCAATAAAAAATGGGTTTAGGGATTTTCGCATACCAAAGCAGTGAGCGAAGGATCAGTATTTTTTCTGTATGATACTCTCCTTAGACTTGCTTGAGATATTCACGGGTTAACGGCAACACGGATGCACCGGCCTTGACCGCCAGAATCTGACAGACGGAGATCCAGTGCTGGGCAAAACCGTGGGCGCAGCCCGCCAGGTAAGCCCGCCAGATCGACTCGGGTTCCGTTCCAGAGCTGAATGCGTAAGGGAATATCACGATCACGTAGCTGATTAACGACTTTATCAAATGATTTCTGCCAGAGCATAGTGACTATCTTCCTTCAATTATGTGCTAGTGCCATTTGCCGAATGATGCGAACCTCGGCAGCTAAAGGATATCGTAAAATTTAATGGGTGCAACCGAACACGCTGGATTATAGAATGATTTATGAAGCCCCTGTTCGATTTTACAAACAAGGAATATACACTTGCTGGGGGAAGTGAACCTGCTGTCGGTTGTTGATGTGTTCAATCTCTGGATAGTTGATTAGCCCTCACGGTAGGAGTTGGTATAAGAACAGACCGCTTCGGTCTGTTCAGCGACAAATATGATAGTCGATCCTGGGTGACACTGCATGATCTGTGAAGAGAGATGGCATCCGATAAGTCGAGCCAAATTATTTCAAGAGCAACAAAGATACTAAAGGAATCGTTTCTTGCTATCCCTGCATCATAAGAAACACCCACGATTTGCTATCCGTGGGCGTTTCGCGTTCTGTGGGTGGTGAAACATGGGTGCGCAGACTGCTGACTTTGTTCAGCTGATAATTTCAAAATTTCGACTGCTGGCAGAATATCCGGACAAGGTACCTGCTTGCAGATCAAAATACCAGCCGTGCAGAGCTAAGCGCCCTTTTTCAACACGTTCTCTGACCCAGGGGAAGGTCATCAGGTTTTCAAGCGAGAGGAGTATGGCTGCCCTCTCGCAAGCGCTGGC
>SLDV01000146.1 GCA_007125165.1 Geobacteraceae bacterium
ATTGCCTGGGCGGTAGCAGAATACTTGCACGACAACCCCGAGGTTGCGGCCAAAACGCTTTTTGCCACTCATTATCATGAGTTGACTGATCTGGCAGAAAGCTGTTCCAGAGTTAAAAATTATAACGTTGCGGTAAAGGAATGGAATGACCAGATTATTTTTCTACGCAAGATTGTCGCCGGCGGCGCCAGTCGCTCATACGGAATTCAGGTTGGACGCCTGGCTGGATTACCTGAACCGGTTATCAGACGAGCTAAGGGTATTTTGAAAGATCTCGAAACAGGCGAGCGTGATCATTATTATCCCGGACGTGGAAAAAAAGATGTCGACAATTGTCAGCTCTCCTTGTTTGTAGACGATCGACAGGATCAACTTCGTGAGCGGTTGGAGGCTCTCGACATCAGCCATCTGACCCCCCTGGAAGCACTTAATATACTTGCTGATATGAAAAAGTTAGTCGAATGAAAATATACTTGTTGTTCTGTCTGTTACAACTGATCCTGCTGTTTCCTGACGCTACTGCGAGCCTGGCCCAGTCGGAATCCTACTCCGCCTTGCGCCAGGACTACCAGCAATTGGTGACATCGGCCCAGTTGCAACGTCAGCGAACGAATTGGGAGAGGCTCATCAATCGCTTCGATCGCTTTATTGAACAACGTCCACGTGATGTCTCCATAGAAAATGCCCATTTTTTGAGGGCCCGGACATGGGATGGACTGTCTCGGGCGTCTGGTCGATCGGCAGATGCTGAAGAAGCCATCAGCCATTATCTTGATATGGCAAGCCGCTTTCCCAACAGCCGTTTTGCTGACGATGCTCTGTTTCACGCCGGAGAGATAGCGGAAGGCCGGCTCAACGACCGCGTCAGTGCTATCCGTTATTACCGGCGTGTCATCAATGAAATGCCTTCTGGCGACATGGTGCCGGAAGCACGAAAAAGACTTGTTGCCCTGTCTGCTTCACCGCAAGCTGAACCGTCTGTACCTGAAATGACCAGGCATACTCATCATGCGGTTGCCCAATCGCCCACCCTTGAGTCGATTCGCTATTGGAGTGGCCCGGAATATACACGTATTGTCCTTGATCTGTCTGCACCGGTGGTTGCCAATCCGAACTTGTTAAAGGGGGATAATCCGCGACTTTATTTTGATCTGGTTTATACCGATTTGTCGCCAGGCCTTCCTGATGAGATAACTATTGATAACGGCTTGATTCAGCGTGTGCGTTCAAGTCGTTTCGACACGCAGCGCTCACGTGTGGTTATTGACATGCAGCGTGAGCTTGAATATCGGACAACAATACTGGACAATCCTCATCGACTTGTGGTTGATATTTTTGGAAGTCCAAGCCGCACTCTACAGACACAGATCGCGCGACCACCGTCAGAAACGTCCTTTGCAGATGATTCCATCGCCGGAATTCTCAGTTCAGCGACTGACCAGCAACCTGCTATGCGCATCAGGCAAAATTCCAATGGCGATGGCATACGCCTGATTGTTATTGACCCTGGTCATGGTGGCAGAGATCCGGGCGCTATCGGACCTTCAGGTATCATGGAGAAAGATGTCAATCTGGCACTGGCCAAGGTGACTGCTGAAACTCTCCGACAGCAACTGGGGGTCAGGGTTCTTTTGACCCGCGAAGATGATCGTTACCTTGGTCTGCGTGAACGTACTGAATACGCCAATCGTGTTGGCGCTGATCTTTTTATCTCCCTGCATGCCAATGCCAGCCCGAGCAGCAGAGCATATGGAGTGGAGACCTATTTTCTCAACCTCTCAAAGACCGAAGAAGCTGCCGCTGTCGCGGCGCGCGAAAACAACATGAGCCTTCAGGACATCAGCAGCCTGGAAGCGATACTGTTCGATTTGATGGCAAATGCAAAAATCAACGAATCCAGTCGTCTGGCGGCAGAAATTCAACAGGCCATGGTTACCGGACTGACCCCCGGATTCAATAACATTCGCGATTTGGGTGTCAAACAGGGCCCTTTTCATGTTCTGCTGGGAGCAACGATGCCGTCGGCATTGATAGAAGCGGCCTTCATCACCCATCCCCGAGAAGAAAAACGTTTAAATTCTGCTGACTACCAGCGTCAGGTTGCCAATGCTATTGTCAGGGGAGTAAAAAACTATGCTACCGCGATGGGTCAGGTGGCGTGGAAATGAAGCAACAGATTGACGGATTTGGATACGATCTGATTCCATTCAAGCTGCCGTCCCCAGCCGTAAATTTTGAATCTGTCCGCGACTCACTGCTGGCAGAAGCCCGAAATTTTCTGGACACCAATTTCTCCAGGCTGCAACAGGACAGCATGCAGGGGGTTGCCAGCAGGCTGACTGTCAAACAGATCAGTCACATGTTTGATCTGCTTAATCACCACCTTTTTTCTGTTGCGACCACCGGTTTTGATCCGGCATCTGCCTCTGACTGTGCTTTGCTTGCTGTTGGTGGTTACGGTCGCGAAGAAATGTCCCCCCGTTCCGATCTAGACCTGATGTTTTACTATCGACCGGAGGGAAGTAACGCCATCCGCGTTATTGCTGACAGAATTCTATATCTGCTCTGGGATCTGAACCTGGATGTTGGTTACAGCATCCGCTCTGCAGCAGATTGCCTTGAACAGGCAGAAGATGCCACTGTAAGAACATCTCTTCTCGATGTTCGTCTTGTTGCAGGTGAACAACGTGTATACAAGGATTTTATTGAAGACGTAGCAACCCCCCTGCAAAATCGCAACCCACAGGCATTTATCAAACAGAAACTTTCCGAACGTGAAACCCGTAAAAAAAAATATGGTTCTTCCGTTTATCTGCTTGAGCCCAATATCAAGGAGGGTGAAGGGGGGCTGCGGGAGTTGCAGGACGCTTTGTGGATTGCGCGAATAAAGTACAAAGCCGCAAGCCTCCATGAGCTCCTTATCCGTGGCATTGTCACTGAGGAGATGGTCGAGTCATACGTTTTTGCCCAGGATTATCTATGGACGATAAGAAACTTTCTTCATTTTCACGGACAAAGAAAGTCAGAACAGTTGACCTTTTCTGTTCAGCAGAAAATGGCTGACCATCTAGGCTATATCAACAAAACAACAGGTTCTGCCGTTGAGCAATTTATGCAGGACTATTACTCCCAGGCTAATCAAAATGAATACCTCGCCTCACGAATGATTCTCGATGCAACCCAGCCACGAACTACATCGAAGGGAGTGTTCAGTTTTTTGGTGCGGCGTGCTCTGGAGGATGGATTTTACTTATTGCGGGATGAGTTGCGTGCCACAAAAAATCTGACCTTGTTGCAATACCCCGAATTGATGATGAAAGCTTTTGAGCTGGCGCAAAAACACCAGGTCGAATTATGCCTGGAGCTGAAACAGTTAATTCGCGAAAATCTGCATTTGATCACTGATAAGGTTAGACGCTCCAGGTACATGAACGATTCCTTCATGCGGATTCTGCGCGATTTTAAAGGCGTCGGCAACACCCTTCACAAAATGCATCACCTGCAATTTCTTAACGCTTTTATCCCTGAGTTCAAACACATTTACTGTAAAGTTCAATTTGACCATTATCATATCTATACAGTTGATATTCACACCTTGTTCGCGGTTGGTGAAATTGAAAAGCTCTGGGCGGGGGAGTATCACGAGTCGCAATCTTTGTTGAGTGAAATCATTCACAACATTGAAAAGCCTGAATTGTTGTTGCTTGCCATTCTTTTCCACGATATCGGCAAGGGTAGCGGTAAGGACCACAGTATCCGGGGTGCGGAAATGGTTCCCCGGATTGCCAGAAGACTGCGCTTAAAACGTGAAGATACACAGGTTCTGGAATTTCTCGTCGCCCACCATCTGAAAATGGCGCATATGTCGCAACGGCGAGACCTGCAAGACATGAAAATGATTTCACAGTTTGCTGAACTGATGCAGACCAGTGAGAATTTGCGTATGCTTTATCTGTTGACATTTGCAGATATCAAAGCGGTTGGCCCTGATGTCTGGTCGGAATGGAAGGGTACCCTGTTACAGGAACTTTTTGAAAAAACCTACGATGTTCTGGAAAAGAAAGATTTTTACCAGGAACAGCGTACGCAAAAAGCCCGCAACCGTAAACGTAAAGTTCGTCAGGCCCTGAGTGCTGAGTTTTCTGAAAAGCGTATCATCAGAGCGCTTAACAGTCTTAATAACAGATATCTCCTCAGCTACAGATCATCGGAAATTATTCCTCACATACGGTTAGCGCTCAACCGGGGTCGAAAGGCTCTGGCAATGCAGGTAGAACATGTAGAAGATGCCAAGTTTACTGAGGTAACCATAGCGACAATTGATTCTCCCGGACTGTTTTCACAGATTGCCGGCGTCATGGCAGCTCATTCCATCAATATTCTTGGGGCACAGATACATACGCGGAAAAATGGCGACGTTCTTGATGTGTTGCAGGTTAACAGTCCGGTTGGGGACATCGTCAACAGACCGGAAAAGTGGCGCAAAGTTGAAGAAGACCTGTCGGCAGTTATGGAAGGTCGCGTTCTTGTGGAAGATCTGGTCGCAAAACTTGAAGCACCAAAGTTTTCAACCAGACCTTCCCGCCAGACACAACGCCCCAATCGGATTGAATTTGATAATGAAGTATCTGATTCTTATACCGTTATCGATATTTATGCCGGCGACAAGGTTGGATTGCTCTATCAGATCACCCGAACTCTCAAAGAGCTTGGTTTGTACATTGCCGTTTCAAAAATTGCTACCAAAGTGGATCAGGCTGCAGATGTTTTCTACGTTAATGATATTTTCGGTCAGAAAATTGTTGATCCGGGCAAGATTGATGAAATCCGCCAAACAATGCTGCAACGTCTGGAGTGAAAACAGGTACTGACTGATGGATGCTTATGCAGATCATTTTGTGAATTTTATCAGTGTTGAAAAAGGACTGGCTGCTAACACCATCACGGCCTATGCACGGGATATTGCTGTTTATCTGGACTATCTGAAAAATGTGGAGAAAGTTGACGGACTTAACCATGTTGACTCACTGGCTATCATCAGATTTCTGACCTGTTTGCGCGATCAGGGGCTGTCACCTCGTAGCCGTGCCCGAACCTTGAGCACTATTCGTCATTTCCACCGTTTTCTGGTACGGGAAGGACACTTTCCTGAGGATCCGACAACCCGAATAGATGCACCACGAATACGACCCAGGCTGCCAAATTTACTTACTGCGGCTGAGGTAGAACAATTACTCGAAGCCCCCAGAGGCGATACCAGAGTCGCTCGGCGTGACCGAGCCATGCTAGAGGTTCTTTATGCGACCGGAATGCGAATTTCGGAGCTGATCAGTTTACGCCTTGCCGATCTCAAGCTTGACATCGGGTGTTTAAGTGTCATGGGGAAAGGGTCTAAGCAGAGATTGATACCTTTAGGCGAAGTTGCCCTTGAATTTCTTGTTGATTATTTGCAGAATGTCAGGCCGTCACTGCATAAGGCCGGATCGGGTCAGGAAGTTTTTTTAAATATTCGTGGCAGCAGAATAAGTCGCCAGGGTTTCTGGAAAAAGCTCAAAATTTATGCTCTTTGCGCAGGTATCAATAAAACAGTATATCCGCATTTGTTGCGTCATTCCTTTGCAACTCACCTTCTTGAAAATGGTGCAGACTTGCGTTCAGTACAGTCAATGTTAGGTCACGCAGATGTTTCAACGACACAAATATATACACACATCATCCAGGAACGCCTGAAGCAGGTGCACCAGCAATATCATCCTCGTGGATGATTCAACGACAGGAACGCAGATGAAATATATCATTCTACTCGGTGACGGTATGTCCGATGAACCGTTAGAGGAGTTAAGCGGTAAGACGCCCCTGGAGGCAGCCCACACACCACATATGGATTACCTGTCGCAACATGGTCGGGTCGGCCTTGCTGCGACTGTGCCTGATGGCTACCCGCCTGGAAGTGATGTGGCCAACTTGTCGGTTTTTGGCTATAACCCCGCCGACTGTTATAGCGGCCGCTCTCCTCTGGAGGCAGCCAGTATGGGGGTCGAGCTTGCTTCGGAGGATGTTGCTTTCAGGCTCAACTTTGTCTGGCTTGAAGCCCGGTTCGGCAAGATATACATGGGGGACTTTTCTGCCGGACATATCAGCACCGCAGAAGCAACCGCATTGATTCACCACCTCCACGACGAACTCGGTGGCGATGACTTTCAGTTTTATCCCGGTGTTTCCTATCGTCATCTCATGGTCTGGAAAAACGGTAGGGACCAACTGAAGTTCACCCCTCCACACGACATTTCAGCCCAGAGCATTGAAGATCATTTGCCTCAGGGAGAAGGCGCATCAATTCTTCATGATCTGATGAATTCAGCGCAGATGCTCCTGATTGACCATCCGGTGAATAACCGTCGCGTGGCCATGAAACAACTTCCTGCCAATTCGATATGGCTCTGGGGGCATGGCCGTCGTCCGCTGATGGAAAGCTATCGTCAGCGCTTTGGTTTAAGCGGTGCCGTTATTTCAGCCGTCGACCTTATCAAGGGCATCGGTGTGAACGCCGGACTTGATATTATCAATGTGCCCGGCGCTACCGGTTATATTGATACAAATTATCGCGGTAAAGCCGAGTATGCCATTGATGCCCTGAAAAGCCGCGACTTTGTCTATCTCCATGTGGAAGCACCGGATGAGGCCGCCCATGGGGGCATGCTGAAAGAAAAGATTGAAGCGATTGAAAATTTTGATCGTGAGGTCGTCGGCACTATTTTGAACGGACTTGCCGGCATCGGCGATTGTCGCATTCTGGTGACGCCGGACCACCCAACTCCCGTTGCCAAACGGACTCACACTCGCGACCCCGTACCCTTCGTTCTCTACGACTCACGCTGCGATTTTGCCTCCACGGCTCAAGCCTATTCAGAAAATGAGGCGGCTAAAAGCGGTTACCGGGTTAAGGGTCATGATTTAATGAACCTGCTACTCGAACGAAATCAGCAATGAGCTTGCCGCCGGTATTCTTTGTCCGCCTTGAGCGACAGGAAAAGGCCCTGCATATCGGGCGTCTGACAGAAAGGCACTTTGATCGCAGTCAACGAATACTGATTGTCGTAGTAAATGACGATATGGCCGCATCCCTTGATCGTTATTTATGGACCTGGAAAAAAGACTCATTTTTGCCCCATGCGGTACAGCACAGTATCAACGAACCCTGTGACGAAGCCATTGTCATTTCAACTCGTGAGCATAACTCTAATAATGCCGACGTGCTGATCTGCGCAACCCCCTGTTCGTCATCTTTTTTCCAGGATTTTCAAGTGATCTATGACTTTGCCGAAACCTACGATGTGCAGTTGGCCGATGCCGCGCGCGAGCGCTTTCGGAGCTACCGTCAGCACGGGTTTGATCCACAGATGGAGCCCCCTTCAACCGACACCTGACCAATAAGTCCAGAAGAAGCAGTTGTCCACGAAAAAACAGTAGAGTAGAGAGCAAACCAGCTGAATGTGGCCGGTTTGCTCTCTGCTCTACTGGACCAAAAAGTCGTTTTTAAGGATAAAACAACACCATGACAGATCAGCAGTTACACACAAATCGCCCAGCCATCGTTCTGGTAGAACCGCAGGGTGCAGGCAATATCGGTTCCGTCTGCCGCGCCATGCTCAACTATGGCGCTACCGATCTGCGCCTGGTCAACCCCCAGGTCGATCATCTTGGACGCGAAGCTCGTAATATGGCAGTCAAGGCTGGTGAACTGCTTGAGCAGGCGAGGATCTATTCCTCATTGCCGGAAGCCCTCTCTGATTGCTCCCTGAGTATCGGCACAACACGTCGTTTCGGCCGTTACCGCGAGGGGATGCTGCATCCTGACGAAGCTGCCGACCTGATATTAAATCTCCATCCGCACCATCAATCCGCCCTGGTTTTCGGGCGTGAAGACAAGGGACTGTTCACTGCTGAACTGGATTTGTGCCAGCGGTTTGTTACGATTCCAACGGACGCACGGCTACCATCGATGAATCTGTCGCAAGCGACAGTGGTCTGTCTTTACGAAGTCTACAAGAGGGCAGGGGAGCGTGCCGGGCAGCAACACGGACGAAAGAAGCTGGCAGAAAATCAACAACTTGAAGCCCTCTACCAGCATATGACTGAATCCCTGCTGCATATCGATTATCTCAACCCGCAGAACCCCGATCACATTATGCGCGCCTTCCGCCGCATTTTGGGACGCGCCGGTCTTAATGATCGAGAGGTCAGAATCCTGCGTGGCATGTTTAATCAGATCGATGTTGCTTGTGGAAAAAAGAAGGGAAGGCGAGGAGAAAAAGCTTGAATTCTACATTCTGTATTCTGCCCCATATTCTGTTTTTTCAACAGTTTTCCCCTTGCCTTTATGCTTTTGCCGTGGTAAAAGGGTCCTGTTTTACGGTATCTTTGTAAAGTGAGCTTCGCGGCTCGCTTTTTTTTATGTCAAAAAGGTGCGTCAATGGACCTGGTTGAAAAAATTGAAGTTCTGCTATTGCCGTTACTCGAAGAGCTCAATCTTGAGTTGGTTGATATAGAGTATCGGCGCGAGCCACAAGGTTGGGTATTGCGCTTTTTTCTCGACAAAGAGGGGGGCATAACCCTTGACGATTGTGCTATGGCAAGTCGCCAGATCAGTTCTTTGCTCGACGTGGAAGATATTATTCCTACAGCTTATAACCTTGAGGTGTCTTCTCCCGGCTTGGAACGACCGTTAAAAAAGCACGCGGATTTTGAGCGTTTTGCAGGACATCTGGTTAAAATAAAAACGATAGATCCCATTGAGTCAGAACATCTCGGCAAGGCTAGAAAAACCTTTACTGGTAAACTGATCGAAGTTAAGCAGGATACTATCCAACTGACTTTGCAGGATCGACAGGCAGCAGCAGTTGACATTTCTTTATCAAATATCGATACGGCACATCTGGTGCCGGAATTTTAAACTCTTGTTGGTTGAAGTCACCAACATCAACGTAAAAGGGGTATTTAAAGATGGTGGGTAATCTTAATCACATCATCGACCAGGTTGTTAAAGACAAAGGCATTAATCGTGACACTCTGATTGATGCTCTTGAGTCTGCAGTCTTGTCTGCTGCCAACAAGAAGTTCAGAAACACTCGCGATCTTGAGGCACATTACAATCCTGAGATTGGCGAAGTTGAGGTTTTTGAATTTGTCACTGTCGTTAACGAAGTTGTCGACTCATACAAGGAAATTGATATTGAAGAAGCACGCGAAATCGATCCTGATGTAGAAGTTGGCGACTCTCTTGGCATGATGCTGGATGCTGGATCTTTCAGCCGGATTGCCGCCCAAACGGCAAAGCAGGTGATTATACAAAAGGTTCGAGAAGCCGAACGGGAAGGGATCTACAACGAATTTAAAGATCGTGTCGGTGAAGTAGTGAACGGTATTGTGCGCCGCTATGAGCGGGGTGACCTGATTGTTGATCTGGGTCGTGCCGAGGCTTTATTGCCCAGCAGAGAGCAGGTTCCTCGTGAAAACTATCGTCAGTCTGATCGTGTTCGTGCCTATATTTCAGAAGTTAAAATTTCGGTAAAAGGTCCGCAGATCATTCTTTCCCGTACCCATCCCGGGCTTCTAATCTCCCTTTTTACTTCGGAGGTTCCTGAAATCGCCGAAGGCATTGTTGAAATCAAAGCTGCGGTACGGGAACCGGGCAGCCGTGCCAAGATGGCGGTACTGTCTCATGATGTTGATGTTGACCCTGTTGGTGCCTGTGTCGGTATGCGCGGTTCCAGGGTTCAAAATGTTGTGACCGAGCTGCGTGGGGAGCGAATCGATATCATTCCGTGGACTCATGATCCGGCGCGCTTTGCTTGTGCCGCTCTGGCCCCGGCTGAAGTTTCACGTGTTTACATCGATGATGAAGACAAATCGATGGAAATTATTGTTCCTGATGATCAGTTGTCACTGGCGATCGGCAAAAAAGGCCAGAATGTCAGACTGGCCGCAAAACTGATTGGCTGGAAAATTGATATAAAAAGCGAATCTCGAGCCCAGGAGGAAGACCAGGAAGAAGAAACTGTATCCTCCGAACGTCAGGCTGCTGAGGACCTGTTTGCTCCAAGTCCTGTCAGTCAGGAAGAGCCTGCGGTAGACAGTCAGGAAGAGCCTGCGGATACAGACTCCCTGTCTGAAGATCATGAAGACAAGGATTAACATACAGAAATGCTCGCGGAAAAGTCTGCTAAACCACAACGCAGTTGTGTTGCCTGTCGCAAGGTAGCGGATAAAAAGCAGTTGTTGCGATTTGTTCTTGCTCCTGACGGGCGCGTTGTGGTGGATTATCGCCAGCAACTACCCGGGCGCGGACTTTACACCTGCCTGAGTCGACAGTGTTTGGAACAGGCGGTGAAAAAAAACGGTTTTCGGCGTATTTCATGTTCACAACATGAATCGATTGATTTGAAGCAGTTATACACACAGTTGCAGTGGGCACTTGAACAGCGAATATCGGGATTGATTCGAATGGCGCGCAAATCCGGCCAATTGGTTGCCGGAAGCAATCAGGTTCTGGATGCGATAAAAGGGCGTACACCGATCTCCATTATTGTAGTTGCTACCGATATTAGCGAAAACATGGGACAGAAAATTGAACGTGTCGCCTGTCGGCATCAAGTCATGTTTTTTCGACATTTTGACAAAGCATTACTCGGTCATATGATCGGCAAGGAAGAGCGCAGTGTAGTTGCTGTAATTAACGGGGCGCTGGCTAGATCGCTGATGAGTGAATTAGACAGGTATGAACTGGTAAGGGAGAATTAATGGCCAAGGTCAGAGTTTACGAACTTGCAAAAAAAATAGGCATCGAAAATAAAGAGCTGCTGGCAAAGCTTGCTGAGGCCGGAGTCGATGTTGCCTCTCATGCCAGTTCTTTGAGTGATGAGGACTTGCAAAAGTTCGAATCCTTCAATAGTACGACCACAGAGAAAGTTGAAGAAGAACGGATCAAGCCTGGTCTGATCAGACGGCGTCGCACTGTTGTTACAGAGCCCAGGGATGAAGTGACTCAAAGTGACTCCGTAGCGGAACCCGATGTCACTACCGAAGAGCCAACCGTTTCAGTTGATGGTATTGCAAAGCATAAAGCAGAAGAGCCGGCCGAAGCTGCGCCGCCTGTTTCTGTTGATAAAGAAGTAGCGGAGCTCGAGGAAAAACCCGTCCGGGAAGAAACTGATGAGAGGGCTTCTAAAGCCGCTGAAAAACCAAAACCAACACCAGTAGCTGCCGTTTCTTCCAAAGAAGAAAAAGAAACCACAAAAGAAGCTCCCGCCATCAGCAAGGAAACAAAGGCAGGTTCTGAATCATTAAAGCAGCCTGAATCACAAGACGCGACCGAAGATCGTGCAAAAATACTGGGTCGTGTTGAGCTCCCTAAAGCGCCTGCAAATGGTCAGAGAAGAGCTGCTCAGCAGGATCGTCAAGCGCGGACGGCACGTCCAACACGGCCGGCAGGCCCGACTCGACCAACAGCCGCTCCAGCTAAAGGACGTGTGCGCGCGGATTTGTCAACGCCATTGCCGGTTGAGCAGCCGTTGCCTGAAAAAGAGGGAAGAAATACCAAAAAACGCAAAAAAGGGCGTCGCAACGACGATCAATTTGAACAGCAAGAAGGTCAAGTCTCCAGAAGAGGGCGTCGGGTTGAAGTTTTTGAGCCGGGACGCACCGGACAAAAGAGAAGAAAGTCCGGTAAAGGAGGCAAAGCTGTCAAAAATACTGAGGTGACACTTAGCAAGGCAATTAAGCGCATTATAAAAATCAGTGATTCAATAACTGTCGGTGAATTAGCCAAGCGTATGGGTGTCAAAGCCAAAGAACTGATTGCCGAACTGATGCGTCAAGGGTCGATGGTTACCATTAACCATCCTCTTGATTATGAATCAGCAGCGATTCTTGCTTCAGAATTTAATTATGAAGTCGAAAATATCGCCTTTGACGAAGAAACCATCCTTGACGTAGCGCTGCCGAAAGAACAAGAAAGTTCGGCTGCTGATCTTAAGACCCGTCCACCTGTTGTCACTATCATGGGACACGTAGATCACGGCAAGACCAGCCTTCTTGACGCTATCCGCGAAGCTAATGTTACTGAAGGGGAGGCCGGTGGAATAACCCAGCACATTGGTGCCTATGATGTCGATCTCGATGGGCGCAAGATTACATTTCTTGATACCCCGGGACACGAGGCCTTTACAGCTATGCGTGCCCGTGGTGCCGGTGTTACCGATATTGTCATTCTGGTAGTAGCTGCTGATGATGGTGTCATGCCACAGACGAGAGAGGCAATTAACCATGCCAAGGCGGCAGGCGTTCCAATCATCATTGCGGTCAATAAGATTGACAAACCGGACGCCAACCCGGAGAGAATCAAACAGGACATGACCGAATTTGAGCTTGTCCCGGAAGAGTGGGGTGGCGAAACGATTTTCGTTGAGGTGTCGGCCAAAATGAAAATAAACCTTGAAACCCTTCTCGAAATGGTTCTTCTCCAGGCCGAAGTGCTGGAGTTGCAGGCTAACCCCGACAAACGCGCCAGAGGTTCTATTGTTGAAGCTCGTCTTGACAAAGGGCGTGGACCGATTGCAACGGTTCTGGTTCAGGATGGCACCTTAAAAGTAGGGGACTCTATTGTTGCCGGACTGCACTACGGTCGTGTTCGCACAATGACGGCTGCCAACGGCGTCCAGGTTAAAGAAGCCGGACCCTCCTTTCCGGTAGAGGTAACCGGGCTTGGCGGGGTGCCGGATGCGGGTGATACATTCCATGGGGTTGAGTCAGAAAAATCTGCCAAGGAAGTATCGCATCACCGTCAATCAAAGCAACGTGAACTTGACCTGGCCAAGAGCAGCAAAGCCTCCCTTGAACAGCTTTTTGCGCGGATGCAGGAAGGCACTGTTGAAGAGCTGGCTGTTATTATCAAAGCCGACGTCCAGGGTTCCGTTGAAGCTGTCCGGGACGCCCTTGAAAAACTTTCAACCGACAGTTGTCGTTTGAATGTTATCCATACGGGTGTTGGCGGGATTTCGGAGAGCGATGTCACTCTGGCAACAGCTTCCAATGCCATTGTCCTCGGCTTTAATGTTCGTCCCGAATCCAAGGCTCGTACACTTGCTGATAGTGAGAGCGTCGATATAAGACTCTACAGCATCATTTATGATGCTGTTAATGATGTTCGAAACGCAATGGAAGGCCTCCTTGCACCGACATTAAAAGAAAAGCATCTGGGGCGGGTCGAGGTTCGTGACACCTTCCATGTGTCGCGTGTCGGCACTATTGCCGGTTGTTATGTTCTGGACGGCAAAGTCATTCGCAATTCAAAAGTGCGGTTGATCCGTGACAACGTCGTTGTCTGGGAAGGCCGCCTCAGTTCGCTGAAACGATTTAAAGATGATGTTAAAGAGGTCATCACCGGATATGAATGTGGTATTGGACTGGAAAACTATAATGATATTAAAAACGGTGATATTATTGAGGCATTTGAGATCGAAGAGGTGAAAACCATCTTATAGTAGAGGCCGGATATTATGGTTGTAGGTGTCATTCGATTTGATCTGCGCTTGCATGGGATCCAGTCTCTCAAGCAGAAACGATCTGTGATTAAACGCTTGTTAAATCAATTGCGATCATTATGTCCAGTCTCCATCGCCGAAGTCGGTCATAATGATCTGCTTCAACGTAGTATCCTCGGTGCCAGCATGACATCAACAAGCGAGGCACTGATGGATACAGTTTTCCGTCAACTCGAATCGATTATTGAAAAGTCGGGAACAGTTGAAGTTATTGACACAGAGAATGAATTTATACATTACGGAGAAAAGTTCAGTTGAGTAGTTTTCGTCCAGAACGAGTTGGTGAGCAGATTCTCAAAGAGACAACTTTTCTGCTTCTGCATCGCATCAAGGATCCACGAGTAACCCCAGTCACCCTGACCGGCGTCAAGGTTTCTCGTGATTTAAGCCTGGCAAGAATTTATTTCACTATAGCGGACGCCTCTGAGCGCTCGGAGGCTGTGGCAGGTTTGAAAAGTGCTTCACCTTTCATAAGACGTGAGCTGAGTCAGATCATGAAACTGCGATTTATGCCTGAAATCAGATTTCAGTTTGATGATTCGATCAGCCACGGCCAGAGAATTGACGATCTTTTGCGCCTGGTTCAGGATGATTTGCATGACTCTGAGTAAAATTGTTGAACACATTCAATCATCACAACGATTTCTGGTTGCTTCGCATCAAAGCCCTGACGGTGATGCGATCGGGTCAACTCTGGGCTTAGCTATTGCCCTAAAAAAAATGGGAAAAGATGTTATCGCCTTTAATGCCGATGGGGTTCCGGCGAACTTGACGTTTCTTCCGGGTGTTGAACTCGTGTGCACGACTCTTGACGACGATGCGCGTTTTGATGTCGGTTTTTTACTCGATGCCGGCGATCTTGATCGAGCCGGCATTGACATGAAGAAACACTGTGACTTGTTAATTAATATTGATCATCATCCACACTCTGATTTCGGTGATTTGTGTTATGTAGACACGAATTCCAGCGCCACTGCCATACTGGTCCATCGTCTGTTGCAGGCCTGCGATTTTACTCTTGATATCGATGTGGCTAAGCCTTTGTATCTCGGGATTCTTGACGACACCGGTTCTTTTCGTTATTCCAGCGCCAATCGAGAGGCCTTTAGTCTGGCTGGTCAGTTGATTGAAATAGGGATCGATCCCTGGGACATTGCCAGCAGGCTCTATGAAAGTTATCCGACCAGCAGAATGCGCCTGTTAGGCCTGGTGCTTAATACCCTCGATGTGTCGTCCTGCGGTCGTTACGCTTCTGTTTCAATGATCCAGGAATTTCTGACTGCAGCGGGTGCCACCAGCGAAGAGTCGGATGGTTTTGTCAATTATGCACGAGCGGTTAAAGGTGTTGAAGTAGCGTTGTTCATTAAAGAACAGCCCGATTCCGTGTATCAGATCAGCTTTCGCTCGCGTGGCAGCATTGATGTCGCTACCCTGGCTCGGCATCTTGGCGGTGGCGGGCATCATAATGCCGCCGGAGCGCGTATTCATGCCGGTTCGATAGAAGAAGCGCGATTGGTCATTTATCGTCACATAGATTCACTACTGAACTGAACTGATTTTTTGTGCACGGACTCCTCCTGATAGACAAGCCGGAAGGTTATACTTCGCACGATATCGTGCGCAAGGTAAGGCGAATCTATTCAACTCGCAAAGCAGGTCATGCCGGAACACTTGACCCCCTCGCAACAGGGGTGTTGGTGGTTGCTATAGGAGATGCCACCAAAGTTCTTCAGTTTCTGTTTACTGACGATAAAAGTTACCGCGCCACCCTGAGGCTTGGGATTTCAACGGACACTTATGATGCACAGGGAAAGGTGGTGCAAAATAGAGCTGTTCCCAAACTAGACGTCGCAACTGTTGATTCAATCAGCCATCAGTTTCGAGGTAACATCTTGCAGTTGCCTCCGATGTTCTCAGCGTTAAAGCGTGGGGGTGTTCCTCTTTACAAGCTTGCACGTCAAGGACTGGAGGTTGAACGTGAGCCAAGATCGGTGAGCATATATCGGATCGAAATTATTTCGATGGAGGGCTCAGATATTACGATCGAGGTAGACTGTTCAAAAGGTACTTATATCAGGTCTCTGGTTCACGATCTGGGTGAAACACTCGGTTGTGGCGCGCACCTGACCAGTCTGCGTCGCCTGAAGAGTGGCAGCTTCCATATTGACCAGTGCCACCGATTGGAAGACCTCGAACAGATGAAAGATCCCTGCGGGGCATTAATGTCCCTGAGCGCTGCCCTGGCGCATTTGCCCTCAGTCAGTTTGAACCAGCAAGCCCTTGAGTCAGTAGCATTCGGCATACCTCCTTGTGCAGCACAATGTGCATTTCAGCAGCCGTTGCCCGATGGAAAGTGGGTCCGTTTTGTTGATCGTGATAGACTTGTTGCTGTCGCTAGCTATCAGCCCATGCGCTTGAAGGAAAAGCGCGGAGATTTCGAGTTGATACGCGTTTTTGTTTAATTAGATTACAACGAATAAGCCTTTACATAGGCATTTTATCTGTGGTAGATGTTCAAGTTGCAAATGTGTTTTTAACAGCCACGCCACTGGCTTAATGGATGACTAAAAAAGGAGATTGCAGTGCTCGGCACAGAACGTAAACAGGAAATCATTGAACAGTACAAACGGCACAACGGTGATACCGGTTCACCAGAGGTGCAGGTTGCTCTCTTGACGGAGCGGATCAACTACCTGACAAATCATTTTAAAACCCATAAAAAGGATCATCATTCACGTCGTGGTCTCTTGAAAATGGTTGGCCAGCGTCGACGCCTGCTCAAATATCTGGTAAGTCAGGATGTTGAGCGTTATCGGTCACTCATCAAGTCCCTCGGTTTGCGTCGTTAAAACAGAAGCGGCATGCCTGACATCAGGCATGCCGCTTCTGTCAGTTTGTTTTGTCGTGGAGGTTGTCCGGAGAGAGTATCCGACCTTTTTCGGTTGCTGTCTCAGGCCATCCTCCTTTTCGTGTAAACATATATAGTGCCGCCCGACTGTTGCCGGGAGGTACCAACAAGGAGTTTTTTATGGCTTATCACAAAGTAGAAGTAAACTTCAATGGTCAACC
Organism: Geobacteraceae bacterium; assembly: GCA_007125165.1. Taxonomy (GTDB): domain Bacteria; phylum Desulfobacterota; class Desulfuromonadia; order Desulfuromonadales; family Geopsychrobacteraceae; genus Pelovirga. The sequence continues at coordinate 16,671 of SLDV01000146.1, forward strand.
CCTGACTATTGAAACAGGTAAAATGGCACGTCAGGCTCATGGCGCAGTCATTGTCACCTATGGCGAGACCAAGGTCCTCTGTACGGTAGTGTCAGGTCACAGCATTCGTCCCGGGCAGGATTTTTTCCCTCTGACTGTCAATTATTCGGAAAAATTTTACGCCAGTGGCCGCATTCCCGGCTCTTTTTTCCGTCGTGAGCGTGGGTCAAGTGAACGCGAAACCCTGATCTGTCGCCTCATCGATCGCCCCATGCGTCCACTGTTCCCCAAGGGCTATCTATTCGAAACCCAGATTATGCCCACGGTCATTTCTGCTGATCTGATTAACGATCCTGACACCCTCGCTATGGTCGCTGCATCGGCAGCTGTTGAGGTGTCTGATATTCCCTTCGAGGGGCCGATTGCAGCAGTTCGTGTCGGCCGTGTTGAGGGGGAATTTGTCGCCAATCCAACTCTGGAACAGATGAAGGTCAGCGATGTGGAACTCATTGTTGCAGGCTCCCGCGATGCCGTGATGATGGTAGAAGGAGAGTCGAAATTTCTTTCCGAACAGGACGTACTCGATGCCATCTTCTTTGGTCACAATGCTCTGCAACCGCTGATTGATTTGCAGCTGGAGCTCGCCAAACTGGTCGGACAGGAAAAACGCGAATTTGTTGTTGCCGAAAAAGACCAGGCGCTGGCCGAGAAGGTAAAAAATCTGGCCGAGCAGCGCATTGTTGAAGCTGTTGCCATCCGCAGTAAGCAGGAGCGCTACGCTGCCCTCGGCGTTATTCGTCAAGACGTTAAAGAGCAACTGGCTACAGAATTCGAAGATCGGGGAGATGAAATATCCGCTGCCCTCGGGTCTCTTGAGAAAACCGTTGTTCGCCGCACAGTGACCAAAAATCGCGTGCGTATCGACGGTCGCGGTATGGCGGATATTCGACCGATCAGTTGCGAAGTCGGAATATTGCCGCGCGCTCATGGTAGTGCGCTCTTTACTCGAGGCGAAACTCAGGCACTGGTTACCGCTACCCTGGGCACTTCGTCGGATGAACAGCGCATGGACAATGTGCAGGGGATGGAATTCAAGAAATTCATGCTGCACTACAATTTCCCGCCATTCTGTGTCGGTGAAACAAGTATGCGCCTGTTTCCCGGCCGGCGTGAAAT
>SLDV01000085.1 GCA_007125165.1 Geobacteraceae bacterium
GAACCGTTCATCCCGACCTGCGGTCGGAATGAACGGGGTGGCCTTTGAGCCGTACGGCTAGTCCGTCCGCAAGCGGACGAACCAGCCTCTGGAGACCGATGCCCTTCGGGCACGGCTCAAAGGCCACCCCGTTGGGCACGAAGATTCGATTGACAATCTGTAGCCATGCGGCTACAGTGAGGGGGTGTGATGGAGATTCGCAAAACAGACGTTTATGCGAAGTGGCTTGATGGGCTGCGCGATATTCGGGCGCGTGCCCGCATCCTGGCGAGAGTTGAACGGTTGGCTGCTGGGAATGCTGGGGGACGCCGCGCCCGTAGGGGAGGGAGTCTCTGAGTTGCGAATCAATCATGGCCCCGGTTACCGTGTGTACTACAAACAGCAAGGTCGTGAGTTGGTGGTCCTGTTGGTCGGCGGTGACAAAAGCAGCCAGTCAAGAGACATCAAGACCGCTCTAGGCCTTGCCCGTAATCTTTAGGATCGCTCATGAAAAAAACAGTTACCTCCCGCTACGATGTTGCTGAGCATCTCCGTACCCCTGAAGAAATGGCTGCATATCTGGAAGCCTGCCTGGAAGAGGCAAGTGGTGACGCTGCTTTCATTGCGAAAGCTCTTGGTGACATTGCCCGTGCGAAAGGTATGTCGCAAGTAGCGCGCGATGCAGGCTTATCACGTGAAAGCCTGTACAAAGCTCTCTCGGGAGATCGTACTCCCGGGTTCGATACAATCCTTAAAGTCCTGGCAGCGTTGGGTTTGAAGTTGCATGCGGAAGCGGTGCACGACCCAAGTCATTCCCAACCAAGCGCTCCACCCGATGCCGCAACGCGGCGCGGGTGAGATTTGACGTTAACTGGCAAAAGCGCCTCCACTTGGAAACATGGGGAGGCGCTTTTGCTTTATTTTTCCGCTAAGCAAGGTTATTGGCGGTAACCAAGCCGCCCGACCATTTACCCCGAAACCATCCCCAACTCTGCCGCCAGCTTCTCCCACGCCGGCAGGCTGCGCTTGATCATGTCGTCTTCCACACAATAAGCGATACGGAAAAATCCGGGAGCACCGAAACCGCTACCGGGAACCAGCAGAATGCCGTGCTGCTGGGCGCGGCGGATAAATTCGATCTCATCGGGCAGGGGGGAGCGGGGGAACAGATAAAAACCGCCGCCTGGTTTAATTACTTCAAAGCCCAGTTCGACCAGTTTGTTATAAAGCAGATCACGTTTGATTCGGTACTGCTCGACATCAACACTGACCCGTTGCAGACGAGTGACCAGTCGCTGCATCAGAGCCGGGGCGTTGACAAAGCCCAGCACGCGATTGGCAAAGATGGCCCCTTGCATAAAAAGCTCGACATCTGTCATGGATGGTGATGCTGCCAGATAGCCGATGCGGTCACCTGGCAGGGCCAGATCCTTGGAGTGCGACGTGACAATGACTGAATTTGTAATGGCGTTAAATATACACGCAACCTCTTCACCGAAACTGATGCGGGCATAGGGCTCATCGGAAATGGCGACGATGGTGGTGCCGTATTCCTGCTCTTTTTGGGCTAGCAAATCGCCGATTTCCTTCAGCGCGGCAAAGGGGTAAATCACCCCGGTCGGATTGTTGGGGGAGTTGATGATGATCGCTTTAGTGCGCGCGGTAATGGCTGCGGCGATGGCGTTCACATCCGGTTGAAAGTCGGGGAGGGTGGGGACCACAACCGGAACTCCACCATGGTTGTCGATGTAAAAATTGTACTCAACAAAGTAGGGGCTTAAGATGATGACTTCATCGCCCGGGTTGAGCAGGGTTTTCATCACCACATTCAGCGCCGCTCCGGCGCCGCAGGTCATGACGATGTGGGCCGCATTGACCGGCAGGGCACAATTCTCCGCAATCACCTCGGCCACCGCTGCCCGCGTTTCTTCGTAACCGGCATTGTTCATGTAACGATGCATGCCGGGAATCGGGGTGGCGGCGATTCTCTGCAGCTCCTGCTGCAACTCCAGCGGTGGTTCCATGGTCGGGTTGCCGAGGGTGAAATCAAAGATATTTTCGGCGCCACGTTCTTTACGTAGTTTGTCCCCTTCTTCAAACATCTTGCGAATCCAGGAAGAACCTTCAAGACATTTTTTTACTTTGGCGGCAACGGGCATGGTTTATATCCTTTGTTTGGTTGTAGCAAGGTTATGGTTGGTTTTTAACTGCCGGAGTTTAGCTTCACGCCCTGATGTGGTCAAGTCGGATTGGTTGATGATTTTGGTTGCCGGCAAATTGATTTCTGTCGGTCTTTAGGATACATTGCTCATCCCGGATTGACTGTGCCTGCGATTACTGGATGTGAGTGATGACAAAACCTGACAAACTGCAGATGTTAAGAGAGCAGATAGATCGCATTGATGATCAGCTTCTCGATTTGTTGAACCAGCGTGCAAAGATTGTCATGGAGGTAGGTCAGATCAAAGAGAAGGATGATGGGTCCTTTTATGTTCCCAGTCGTGAAAAAAAGATCTACGAGCGATTGACCGGCGGTAACCCGGGACCTTTTCCGAACGAGGCGGTACGAAAGGTTTTTCGCGAGATCATTTCAGCCTCTTTGAATATGGAGCAGCCTCTTCAGGTGGCTTTTCTGGGGCCACAATCAACCTTCACCCATCAGGCGGCGATGCAGCAGTTCGGCTTGTCCGCTACGCTGGTGCCCCTAAAGAGCATTCCGGCCGTGTTTGAGGAGGTGGAGCGTGGGCGGGCGCACTACGGCGTCATACCGGTAGAAAATTCTACTGAAGGGGTGGTTAACCATACCCTGGATATGTTCATCAACTCCGACTTGAAGATCATTGCTGAAATCATGCTGGAGATATCCCATCATCTGTTGTCAAAGTCGGGGCAGATCGATCAGATCACTAAGATCATTTCTCACCCTCAGCCTCTGGCGCAATGTCGTCACTGGCTTGAAACCAATCTTCCTGATGTTCCACTGATTGATGTTTCCAGTACTGCCGCCGCCGCACAAATGGTGGCCGAAGATGACAATGCCGCGGCAATTGCCAGCTCTGCTGCTGCTGTCCAGTACGGACTTCAGGTGGTCAAGGCCAGAATAGAGGACAATCCCCATAATTTCACCCGCTTTCTGGTTATTGGAAAAAAATCGCCGGGAAAAGGGGAGGACGACAAAACATCGATCATGTTCAGTATCAAGGATGAGCCGGGCATTCTCTATCGGATGCTTGAGCCATTCAGCAAGCGGCAGATCAACCTCACCAAGATCGAAAGTCGACCGATGAAACAGAAGGCCTGGGAGTATGTCTTCTTCCTTGACCTGATGGGGCACTGTGAGGATGGGCAGATTGCTGAAGCTCTCGAAGAATTGCGGCCACATTGCCACTTCCTTAAAATTCTCGGTTCTTACCCGCAGGCCAGTATTCTTGCTGCACAAACAGAGGTCAGTTGATGAGTGAAAATGTCTTGATTCCACGCCTGGCCATCATGGGCGTCGGTCTGATCGGTGGTTCTCTCGCATTGGCGCTGAAAGAGGCCGGCGCGGTTGGGGAGGTTATTGGTTGCGGGCGCGGTCGTCCTAACCTTGAAAAGGCTCTGGAACTTGGAATTGTCGATCGTTACACGCGTGATCCCCTCGAAGCCGTCCTGGATGCCGACCTGATTTTCCTGGCAACCCCGGTAAAAACTCTGGCAACCGTTGTCGAACAATGTCTGCCGGCGATCAAGCCCGGCGCTATCATCACTGATGGCGGCAGCGTCAAGGCCGATGTTATTAACAGTATCGAGCCGCTGTTGCCGGATTCGGTCCATTTTGTTCCCGGCCACCCTATTGCCGGTACCGAGCAGAGTGGGGCTGAAGCGGCTTTTCCCAGTCTCTACCGGGGCAAGCGCTGCATTTTGACGCCGACAGATAAAACTGATTTACAGGCACTTGCGCTGGTTGAGCAGATGTGGACAATTGCCGGCAGTACAGTCGTAAAAATGCCGATGGACAAACATGACAGGATTCTCGCGGCCATCAGCCATCTGCCGCATATGGTCGCCTATTCGCTGGTTAATGCCGTTGGCTCCTATGACCATTACGAAGAAAATATTCTGGAGTATTCGGCTGGTGGATTTCGGGATTTTACCCGCATCGCATCCTCCGACCCGACCATGTGGCGCGATATCGCCGAGACCAATCGTGATGCTCTGCTGGAAATGATGGAGCAGTTCGAGGTTTTTTTTGCCGAACTCAAAGCAGATATTGCCACTGGGGATGGCGAAAAACTTTTTGAATTTTTTCTGCGTTCCAAGCAGTTGCGCGACGCTATCCTGTAACTGCCTGTCAGTACCCGTAAAGGATGAACATTATGGAAAAGCAGGAGAAAAGAACCCTGACGGGCTGCGCCCGTTTGCGTGGTGAAATTAATGTGCCTGGTGATAAATCCATTTCTCACCGGGCATTGATGTTTGCGTCCCTGGCAAGGGGCAGGAGTCAAATCAGTGGATTGTTGCAGGGAGAGGATTGCCTCGCCACTCTGAGGGCTTTTCGTGCTCTGGGTGTACATGTCGATACTCAGGACCACACCCGTCTGTGCGTCCATGGGGCCGGGCTGGCCGGATTGAAAGAACCTGCCGATGTCATTGACTGTGGCAACTCCGGGACCACCATGCGACTGATGAGCGGTATTCTCTCCGCACAGCCTTTTTTTTCGGTGCTCACCGGTGATCAGTACCTGCGCAAGCGTCCCATGAAGCGCATTGTCGAACCTCTGGGCAAGATGGGTGCCCGGATTTTCGGTCGCGATGGCAACAATCGTGCTCCGTTGGCGATTGTCGGCGGCTCTTTAACCCCTGTTAAATATTCCTCTGTCATTGCCAGTGCCCAGGTAAAGTCGGCAGTGCTTCTGGCCGGAATGCAGACAGAAGGGGTAACGACGGTGTATGAGCCGCACCTGTCACGTGATCACACTGAGCGCATGTTGCGTTATTTCGGAGTGGCGCTTGAGTCTTTTTCCGGCGGCGCCCAGGTGACTGGTCCGGTTGAAATGGACGGGCGCGATCTGGTAGTGCCTGGTGATATCTCGTCGGCCGCCTTTTTTCTGGTTGCTGGTCTGATTGTCCCCGATTCTGAACTGCTGTTGAAAAATGTCGGTGTCAATCCGACCCGCAGTGGCATTATCGATATTTTACGTCAGATGGGCGGATCCATTGAGTTGCTGAACGAACGGGAACAATGTGGCGAGCCGGTCGCGGATCTGTTGGTGAAGAGCAGTCAGCTTTCCGGCATCGACATCGGTGGTGAACTGGTGCCACGAGCCATTGATGAATTTCCTGTGATCAGCGTTGCCGCAACCTTTGCTGCAGGGGTGACCCAGATCAGCGATGCTGCAGAATTGCGGGTCAAGGAGACCGACCGGATCGAAGCCGTCTGCAGCAGCCTGAATAAACTGGGCGGACGGGCGGAACCTCTGGCTGATGGTATGCATATTACCGGAACCGGTCATTTAAACGGTGGCAGTGTCAGCTCTTTTGGAGATCATCGGATCGCCATGAGTATGGCAATTGCCTCTCTGCGGACCTCCGCTGATGTCACCATTGAAGATACTGCTTGCACGGAAACCTCATTTCCGGGTTTCTGGGCCTTGCTCAACCATATCCGTCAGGATTGACAGGATGGCGATTGCTGCTGTAACGACCACAAAGTCCTCCAGAAGAGGTCTGGTTGTCGCGATTGACGGACCCGCTGGTGCCGGCAAGAGTACTCTGAGTACGCGCCTCGCCCAGGCTCTGGGTTATCTCTATATCGACACCGGTGCTATGTATCGTGCGGTGGCCTATCTGGTTGCAGAGAAAGGGTTGGATCCGCGGGACGAGACGGCACTGGAGGCCTTATGTCGCGATATCAGGATCGACCTGATGGAAACTGGCGGGGGCCTTAAGATCCTGGCTATGGGCGAGGACGTCACCCGCCAGATCCGGACGCCGGAAATCAGTCTGTTGACGCCACAGGTGGCTGCATCGACAGCTGTACGACATGCCATGCTGCACTTGCAGAGAAAACTCGGTGAATCAGGGGGAGTCGTTCTTGAAGGGCGGGATATCGGCACAGTAGTTTTTCCTGATGCCGAGGTGAAATTCTTTTTGTCTGCCACAGCCGATGAGCGTGGTCGGCGCCGCTATGAGGAACTTCTGGAAAAAGGATATGCCGCTGATCTCAAGGAGACGATTGCCGCAGTCAAAGAGCGTGACCGGGCTGATATGGAGCGCGCGACATCGCCCTTGAAGCAGGCGGATGATGCAATTGTTGTTGATTCGACGCGAATGACCATTGACGAGGTATTGGAGTTGATGCAGCGCCAGGTCAAGGAGCGTGAGAAAAGAATAGATATCTGAAAAAACAAGAATAACTGCTTGAAAAATATTGGTTTGTTTTTTTTTAAATGCTGTGCTAACTTGCGCAGTCTCAAATTGAGTCCGCCGTCGCGAGGCGTCGGAAAATTCGTAAGGGGGTAACATCTCCAATGGTAGAAGACAAAGACATGTTTGACGAGAACGAAATGCAGGATCAGGAAGGTGAGGAGAGTTTTGAAGAACTGCTCAAGGATTACGAGCAGGGCGGCTTCGAACTGAAGCGCAACGACGTCGTTCAGGGGACAATTGTCCAGGTAACACCTGATGCGGTCGTGGTTGATGTCGGTTACAAATCGGAAGGGATGATCCCCTTGCGTGAATTTGCTGACGAGAAGGGAGAAATCAACGTCAAGGTTGGTGATGTTTATGACGTCCTTTTTGGTGGCGGCGAGAGTGACAGTGGTCTGATTGTCCTTTCCAAAGAAAAAGCCGATCGACAGAAAATATGGAATTCTCTGGAAGAAGGAGCCGTTGTTGAGGGTCGAATCGTTAATCGCATTAAAGGTGGTTTGTCGGTTGATATCGGCGTTACTGCCTTTTTACCTGGTTCACAGGTTGACTTGCGACCGGTACGCAATCTTGACAAAGTCATCGGCCAGAGTTTTGATTTCAAGATTATCAAGTTGAACAAGCGCCGCGGCAATATTGTTTTGTCACGCCGGGTATTACTTGAAAATGAGCGTGAGTCACAGCGCGGTGAAACCCTCAAGACCCTCGAAGAAAATCAGACGGTTGAAGGTATTGTTAAAAACCTTACCGATTACGGTGCATTCATCGATCTGGGCGGCATTGATGGTTTGCTTCATATCACCGATATGTCTTGGGGTCGAGTCAAACATCCGTCCGATATTCTTGCCGTAGGCGACAAAATCAATGTCAAGGTGCTCAAGTTTGATCGGGACAAGGAGCGAGTGTCTCTCGGGCTCAAGCAGATTGCTCCCGATCCATGGCTTGATGTTGCTGAGAAATATCCGATTGAGACAAAGGTTGTCGGTAAGGTCGTCAGCCTCACCGATTATGGTGCTTTTATTGAGCTTGAAGAAGGTGTTGAGGGTTTGATCCACGTTTCTGAAATGAGCTGGACCAAACGCATCAAGCACCCCAACAAAGTACTGAACATCGGTGACGAAGTTGAGTCGGTGGTTCTTGCCCTTGATTCAGAAAATCGACGCATCTCTCTGGGTCTTAAACAGATTGAGCCGAATCCATGGGAAGTTATCGGTGAGAAGTTTCCGATCGGAACTATCATTGAAGGTCAGGTTAAGAATATCACTGACTTTGGTGTGTTCGTCGGAGTTGATGAAGGGATCGACGGTTTAGTTCATATCTCCGATTTGTCTTGGACCAAGCGTATCAAGCACCCTTCCGATGCGTTCAAAAAAGGCGATCTGGTCAAGGCTGTTGTACTTAATATCGATCGTGAGAATGAGCGCTTCTCTCTTGGCATCAAGCAATTGGCTGCAGATCCGTGGGAGTCGGTACCAGTGCGCTACGCTCGTGGTACCATCGTTAAGGGAAAAGTGACCTCGGTCACTGATTTCGGCCTCTTTATCGAACTTGAAGAGGGGATTGAAGGTCTGATCCATGTGTCAGAACTGAGCAAGGAAAAAATTGACAATCCCAAGGACTTTGCTGAAGTAGGATCTGAGCTTGAAGCCGCCGTTCTGCAGGTTGATACCGTGGATCGCAAAATTGCTCTCTCGGTTAAAAATATTGATGTGCAGAAGGAAAAGGCAGAAGTCAACGAGTTCATGGGTGCGCAAAAGCAAGCCACTTCGAGCCTTGGAGCGTTGCTTCAGGGTGCAATGGGTCGCAAGTCAGACGACTGATCCGTCTTAGTATCTGAAAAAAGGGTCCAGCCTGTACTGGACCCTTTTTTGTTGGATGGGTATGAAAAAACGTCCTTTTTTATTTGCTTCCATACTGATTGGTGGAATTTTCCTTTTCTTCATGCTAGTCATTATCACGGCCGGTTATTTCCGTAGCGGGACCTTGCTGTCGAGTTCTACCAAGCAGATTGGCGTACTTGAAATTACCGGTACTATTACTGATGATCGGCGGCTGACCAGGCAGATCGATGCGTTCAGAGAGGACAATGCTATTCAGGCTGTTGTCCTTCGTGTCGATTCGCCGGGCGGTGGTGTGGGCCCATCTCAGGAGATATACACCGAGCTCAAACGTTTGGCGCAGAGAAAACCTCTGGTAGTCTCCTTCGGCTCGGTTGCCGCGTCAGGAGGTTATTATCTGGCAATGGCCGGTGAGCGGCTATTTGCGAACCCCGGGTCGATTACCGGAAGTATTGGCGTGGTGATGAGCTTCCCTGATTACCAGGAATTGATGGGTAAGGTTGGTATCAGAACTGAAGTGATCAAGAGCGGAAGTTACAAAGATATCGGTTCGGCGATGCGTGACATGACGGATGAAGAGCGTCATTTGCTTAATGATATGTTGATCGATGTTCACAGCCAATTCGTGGAGGTGGTCAGCAAAGGACGCAATATGCCGCTAGATGAATTGATTCCCTACGTGGATGGGCGAATCTTCACTGGTCGGCAGGCGTTGGAAATCGGACTTGTTGATGAGCTGGGGGGGTTTAATGATGCAGTTGCTTATGCTGCTGAAAGAGCAGGGTTGAAAGGCCGCCCAGAGCTTGTTTATCCACCACCGGAAAGAAAGAGGTTGCTACAGCGCTATTTGAATATTGTGATGGATCGATATGTTGGGGTTGATTTTGGTTTCAAGGGCAATATTGGTCCTCAGTACCTATGGTCTGGTCCTTAATTATCAGGACGTTACGTCTAAGCGGAAGGTGAACAATGACAAAAAGTGAATTGATTGAAAAGTTATCAGACAAGCATGAACTGTTGAGCAAAAAGGAATCAGAAGCAGTTGTTAATGTGATTTTTGATGGTATCAGCTCTGCTCTGGTGCAGGGTGATCGGGTAGAAATCCGTGGGTTCGGGTCTTTTTCTGTTCGAGAGCGAGGAGCTCGTGAGGCGAGAAATCCGAAAAGTGGTGAAGTGGTCGAAATTCCATCACGCAAAACGCCTTTTTTCAAAACCGGCAAGGAGCTGCGTGAGCGGGTTGACGCCCTGTGAAAAGACCAAAGCCCTGAATCATGGATTCAGGGCTTTGGTCTTTATGGGGTTTCCAGGATGCCGGGTTGGTATCAGTCTATGACCCTGTTTAATCTTTGTCTGCGGTGGCTACTTCAGGCGTCCGACTCGGGGGCCGGCTTGCTCACCATATCCACACGATCAGGGAAGGTCATATTGTGCGTTGGTCAAAGGCTTGACACGCCCCCGCGCACCCCAGAAAATCGTGCTGTCTTATTGATTCCATATTACCATCAGGGCCCACCCTGTCAATAGATTTAATATTATCTGAGCAAACTGTTTTTCATGACTAAAAACGTAAAAAAATGGACTATTTACCGATTTAAGGTCGAGGATGGTCAGGCCGGAAGCCGGCTGGATCAGTTTTTTCCAAATGCTGCTAGCGAGCTTTCCCGCTCTCTTGTTCGTAAAGTAATCGACCTGGGCGGAGTGCATGTCAATGGCCGTCGGACTCGAACCTGTTCACAATATGTTTCTGCTGGTGATCGGGTGGAGTTGTACCTTGATCATATGCCATTAAATGCTTATCGGATCAGCTCACAAGATGTTGTTTTTCAGGATAAATATCTGATTGTTCTCAATAAGCCCGCGATGGTAGAAACCCAACCGACACATGCGCGCTATAAAGGAACCCTGTATGAAGCTTTGCAGCATCATCTTATAGATCCTTTTCGTCCTCGGCAGAAACCGGCACTTGGAATGGTTCAGCGCCTTGATCGTTCTACCTCGGGGTTGATTGTTTTTTCTATTCATCCTGAGGCTCACAAAAAGATGACGTCCATGTTTATTGATGGGTCGGTGGAGAAAACATACCTCGCCCTGGTAGTTGGACAGCCTGATCCTGTTTTCGGAGAAATACAATCACTGTTGGCTCGATCTCGCCGGGAGAACCGTGTCCATTCTGTGGTAGCCGGCGGCAAGCTGGCGATTACCCGTTACCAAACTGTTACTACTTTCAAAAATTGCTCATTGCTGCGGATTCAGATATTGACCGGTCGTTCGCATCAGATCCGTGCACATATGGCGGAATCAGGTTGCCCGCTGATTGGAGATCAACGTTACGGGGGGGCGACATCAATTGATGCACTGGAGTTTTCCAGAGCGATGCTGCATGCGCAAAAACTGAAATTTTCTCACCCGGTAACAGGGCAACCTCTGGATTTTTCTTTGCCGATGCCGGATGATATGAGAGAGGCTGTTGATTTTCTTGGAAGGCGGTAGATATGTTTGTCTGGCAGGTTGATCCGGTTATTTTTTCTTTAGGACCATTGGCTGTTCACTGGTACGGGATGATGTACCTGTTGAGCTTTGTTGGTGGCTATTTCATGATGGCGCACATCTGTCGTCTGAGACAGTATCCCCTTGGACGCGAAGCTGTTGCTGATCTGTTATTTTATTCTGTAATCGGTGTGATTGCCGGCGGCCGCCTGGGTTATGTCCTGTTCTACAATCTTGCCTACTATCTGAACAAACCCCATGAAATTCTTTATGTATGGGAGGGCGGGATGAGTTTTCATGGGGGGTTGATCGGTGTTTTTCTGGTATTACTGTGGTTTGCGCTGCGTCGCAACATACCTCTTCTGCAACTGGGGGATCTGGCTGTAGCTGCCGTTCCTATCGGCCTTGGGCTTGGACGAATCGGCAATTTTATTAATGGAGAGCTGTGGGGAAGACCGACAGATCTCCCCTGGGGCGTCATTTTCCCCGCCGCAGGTCTTGAACCGCGTCACCCGAGTCAGCTTTATGAGGCATTTTTCGAAGGGATGCTGCTGCTGTTGATCATCTATTGTCTCCATCGATTAGCGGTCAAGAGAGGTGTTCCGGTCGCGGTTTTTCTTATCGGCTATGGTGTTGCCCGTTTTATGGTGGAGTTTGTTCGTGAGCCGGATGACCATCTGGGTTTTCTGTGGGGTGGCGCGACCATGGGACAATTGCTTTCTGCTCCCATGATCATTGCCGGGGTGGTACTCCTGTTCTGGCTGTTGAGAAGGAACATTGATGAAAGAACTTAGGGCTATTATTTATGATTGTGACGGGGTCTTGTTTGAAAGCCGTGCCGCCAATCTGGCTTATTACAATCGGATTCTTTCGGCTTTCTCCTATCCACCTGTCACTGATGAGCAGAAAGAGGCGGCGCACCTGTGCCATACTGCCAGTTCACCGAAGGTTCTGGCCGGATTGATGCGTCCAGAAGATGTTGCCCGGGCATTGGACTTTGCGATGGGTCTGGATTATCGTGATTTCATTCCTCTGATGAAGCCGATGCCGCATCTGCACCATGTGCTTGAGGTGGTCGCGGAGCGTTATCCATTGGCTATTGCTACAAATCGAGGATCCAGCGTCGTTCCGGTTCTTGAGCACTTCGGGCTGAGGGGGTTTTTCCCGGTGATTGTTAACAGTCGTGATGTGGAAAACCCCAAGCCTGCTCCGGATATGCTGTTGCTGGCAGCAGAACAGCTTGGACAAGAGCCGCAGGCCTGTCTGTTCATAGGGGATTCAGAGCTCGATGAGGCCGCAGCCGCAGCCGGAGCACTACATTTTATCGGTTATGGCGCCCGATTTTTCCAGCATGAGAGCGGCAGGTCGGTTGAACATCATCTGCAACTGCTGGATTACCTGCGTCTAAATCAGCCCTCTAGTGTAAAAATTTGATCATTTCGAGGACATTGACACCTTTTTCTTTTACACATCTGACTTCATCCATCAATTTGAGAATGATGTTGACGCCACGCCCCCCCTCGTCACAGGGTTGTGCGTTTATTTTTTGACGTGCGTCGATATCGAATCCTCGCCCCTGATCATAAACCCGGATAATCAGATCATCATCAGAGGCAGAGATGTTGATAAAGACATATTTTTCCGGGTCGGAGGCATTACCGTGGAAAATGGCATTTGTCAACGCCTCGGTAAGGCACAGATTCAGGTGATAGGCCAGTTCACGCCGATTCCCACGGTAGTTTTTGAGTGAGAAGGCCAGGCTTTCACCGATCTGTCCAACCATGGAGAGATAGCTGGTCTGATTGGGTACCTTGATGTTCAGTTCAACCCGTTTGGACATAAAAACCTTCTTTAAAGCGGTGTTGCGTTGACTGCTCAAGACTGGTTTTCGAGGGCCTCATCCAGCGTAGTGAAAATTTCAAAAACGCGATGTAGTCGCGTCAGCTCAAACATTGATCGGACCTGAGGCTGCAGGCAGCAGAGCCTGAGGCTGCCATCACGGGCACTGGCATTTTTAAAGCCGGAGACCAGGGCCCCCAAGCCGGAGGAATCGATAAAGCGGACGGTACTTAAGTCGATAACCAGTTGGTATTTTCCTTCATCAAAAAGTTGGAGCATCCTTTCTTTGAGGTTGCCACTGTTGTGCGCATCCATGCGCTCATCTTCAACAGTCAGAATGACCGCGTCATCTTTTTCCGTCATTTTTAATTGCATTGAATGTTCTCCTTTTTATGCTGGTTTATGCATCAGTTTTTGAATTATAGCTCAGATCGTGGGTCAACGTTTCTTTACCGCTTATTCAAGTACCTTCATAACAAACAGAGTAACATCGTCGTTAAAATGGCGATAGCCGGTAAATAGCCTGATCTGGGTCAGGATGAGGTCGATCAGTTCTTGCGGTGTAGACCGGTGGTTTTCGCTAAGCAACTTCTGCAGGCGAGCCTGCCCGAACATGTTCTGGTTGTTGTCTTCCGCCTCAGTGATGCCATCTGTATAAAGCAGCAGGATATCTCCCGGCTCAAGGCAGGTTGTTTTCTGTTCGAAATGAACATCCTTGTAAATACCGAAGATCAACCCTTCCGCGTCGAGGGTTTCAATCTGTTGTTGTCGGTGGCGCCAGAGAAATGGCAGGTTGTGTCCGGCATTGCTGTAAGTGATCAGTCTGTTTGCCGGATTGTACTGCAGATAAAACATGGTGACAAATAGATCTGACCGGTCAAGGTCTTTGAGAAAATAGCCATTGAGGGCGTGCAGCATTGCCGCGGGGTTATCGATGTCGTAAATGCGTGAATGAATAAATGTCCGGGTTTCCGCCATGATCAATGCTGAACCAATGCTGTGTCCCGATACATCGGCAATGACAACATCACAGTGTTTATTTTCACGAACGATAAAGTCGTAATAGTCACCACCGACCTGATGAGCGGGGACGCAGAGGCCGGCGACCTCAATTTCCTTCATAGGAGGCAGCGCCGCCGGTAGCAGCCCCATCTGAATTTCCTTGGCGATCTGCATTTCGCGTTCCTGCTCACGGACCAGGACCAGTCGTCCGATCTGTTGTTCATTGCGCCAGGCTATGCCTACTTGACCGGCGATATTTTCAAGCAGGGCAATGAATTCAGTCGTAAAAACTCCTTTACCTGAACGCGAAAATGCAGAAAGTATCCCGACCGGTTCCCCTTCGATGGCAATCGGCATGTGGGCAAAGGAGGTTATTCCCTCTTCGCGTACAATTTCCGATGATGCAGGCTTTTCCAGTTCATTGGTATCATTCACCACGGTAGTGACATTGGAAAGAAAAGCCTGACCAATGTATGTGTCCGTGGAGAGATTACGCTCAGATTTGCCGAAATGATTGAAGGTTTCGCCGACCAGACTCTTTACCAGCAAAGTGCGGGTTTTGGGTTCGAGAAAGCGGATCACGCAGAGGTCGAATTTGAACTGTTGTGCCAGCAACTCGAGGATACGATCAAGTCTGGACTGGAAACTCTCACTGCTTGAAACGAGCTGGGAGATGTCATACAGAACACTTAAGTGCTCCCTGCTGATGGCACCGTCGATCGTGACGCTGCCAAAAATATCGAATATATCTTCCATCTCGCTGCCGCGGGCATTGAGATAGTTTTCCAGGATGATGCGTGCTGAACCGGCACCGACATGACCGGCCAGAGTTTTTTCGGTAAAGCTTTTCAGGCTGAAGATGTCCTGATCATTGAGACTGCCGCGATGATCAATCTCCTTGTCGGCGAGAAACGCGGAAATAGCATTTTGTGCTGGTTTTTCACCAATGAATTTAGACATCAGATCAACAAATTCAACAATCGTTGGCGCTTTGCTGATGCGGGTGAGTTTTTCATCAGACTGCTCCTGGGGCGCAAAAACATCAACAAACATGATGGCTCTGGTTTTCTCCGCAGAACTTTGTCTGGTCAGGATCGACAGAAAGCAGTAGGTGCCAAGGTTAAACATCAGGCTCCAGAACAGCGCATGAGTATACATGTCGAACCCGCTCAACCCAAACAGCTCAAGGGGTTTAAGCAGGCCGATACCCATGGGACCCTCTGACAGCAATGTCGAGGTGATCCAGCCGGAGCGAACAAAGGAGGGGATAAGCAGGGTGTAGACCCAGATGAAAAAACCCAGACTGATCGACCAGATAGCGGCATGCTTGTTGGCGCGTTTCCAATAGATAGCACCGATCATGGCCGGGGCAAACTGTGCGGCAGCCATGAATGAGATCAGGCCGATATTGACCAGGGTATAGGAGTCACCGATGACGATAAAGTAAAAATAACCCATCAGAATGACGCCGAAAATACCCAGCCGTTTAATGTTGATCAGCAGGCCGGAGAGGTCTTGTGCCCGCAGCTTCAGTTTCAGGATAACGGGCATGACCAGATGATTGAGGATCATGGTTGCCAGAGCAACAGAAGAGACCATGACCATTCCCGCCGCGGCAGAAAGGCCGCCGATAAAAACCAGCAGCGCCAGCCAGGGTTGATTGGCTGCCAGAGGCAGGGTCAGGACAAAATAATCGGCCTGTGAGGTGTCACCATCGTTCAGGAGTATCCCAGCCATGGCAATGGGAAGGACAAACAGATTAATCAGAAACAGATACGCTGGAAAGCGCCACATGGCTTTTTTGATATGATCTTCGTTTGAGTTTTCCGTCACCATGATATGAAACTGGCGCGGCAGAAACATGATCGCCGCCATCGAAATGGTAATCAGGGTGAACCAGTGTGTGTACGGCACTGCTTCCGTACCGACGGCAAACAGATCTGTGCGCTCCGGGAATCTTTCATAAAATTGCTGAAAAAGGTCAGTGAACCCGTTGAACATTCCGTAGGTGACAAAAATACCAACAGTCAGAAAGGCCACCAGCTTGACCAGCGACTCCAGCGCTACGGCGACGACAAGACCCTCGTGACGCTCAGAGGAATCAAGGTGACGGGCACCAAAAATTATTCCAAAAAGCGCCAACAGCAAAGTGACAATAAAGGCAGAATCAAGTTGGCCCGGTAAGTAGGGAATAAGCTTTGATGCCGGTTCCTGGATGTTTTTAAGGGGCAGAAATAAAATTTCCAGGGTTTGAGCAATCGCCTTGAGCTGGAGAGCAATGTAGGGGGTTGTGCCCAAAACGGCAAACAGGGTGACAATCGCACCAAGGATTGCCGAACGATCATAGCGGCTGGAGAGAAAGTCGGCGAGACTGGTAATATTCTGTTCCCTGCTGACGCGAACCATTTTGCGCAGCAAAAACCACCAGCCAAAAGCGATCAGGGTCGGTCCAAGATAGATGGGTAGATAAGCAATCCCGGTTGTTGCTGCCTTGCCAACACTGCCGTAGAATGTCCAACTGGTGCAGTAAACGGCAATGGACAGGGTGTAGATGTGTGGGCTTGAGAGCAGGCTGCGGCCAGCCTTGCGGCGGCGATCGGCATAAAAGGCAACAAAAAAGATGAGGGCAAAATAACACAGGGAGATGGCGATGATGGTTTCTGCGGAGATCACAGTCATATCATTCTCCGTTCAGCCCGCATCATTGATCTGTATTACCTGTGCTGTTGTGGTGTTCCATGTCTGCCTCGGATCGGGATTCCTTTTCCAGGCGCCGGACAAACAGCCAGATAACAGCAATGGAAGCCGGCCATCCGTACATGAAATACACCACCAGCCTGGGAATGCCGATAAACGACAAGTCACTGTCGAAAATATGGATGAAGGGGAAGTTGATCATGACCATCCCGAGGATCATGAACAAAATCCATGCTTCACGTAAAGAGCTTTCGGGGTGACTTTTTTTCATTTTTACGCCTCTTGGGTCCCCGTTAAAGGTCGGGGTGGTTTCAAGGCATGACCCACCAGATGACAGACTAATCTTCCGTTTCCATAATTACAACCGACAACAGCAAATTTATCACTTTTTCGCCTGTTATGACAGTTTGTTGCGGTCTATGGTTTCGTCGACACATCTTTTGAAATAATGACACTTGTGCTATGAATAGACGGCACAAGAAAAACTTTCAAGAACACAATAATGTGAAGGCTTGCTGTGATTTTTTTTACTTCTACCAGAAACCTGTTGTTTCTTCTTTTTGGTGTTCTTGTCGTCCTGCTTGTTGGCTGCAGTACGACTTTTCCGCTGCGGCCAGTTGACCCGGCCATTTCCGCTCCGGCGGCTGATGGTGCGCTGTTGATGGAGCAACACACCGACCCCCGTTCTCAGGCGCTGTCAGCTTTTGTGCAGTTTCGTCTGGCGGCAACTGACGACGATTGGCAGAATGCCCTTGACGCACTGCAGCGGGCCACGACCTATGATCCTGATTCTACTTATTTGCAGTTGCTCCTCGCCAGGGTTTACCTCCATCTGGAGCATCCTGAGCCAGCAATTGATCTACTGAACAGACTGATTGACGATGGTTTTGCGGTTTTCGAAGCCCACCTGCTGCTTGGGGATGTCTATGTCATGCAGCAACAGCCTGCTGATGCTATTGACCATTTTACGCGTGCTCTGGAACTGGAGCCGGATAATGAACCACTCTACCTGCGTCTGGCCATGGCCTTTGTGCAATTAGAGCTTATCGATGAGGCTCTTGCAACACTGGAAGAATTGCTGCAAAAACGTCCGAATGCCGATCAGGCGCAGATTTCCCTTGCCCGTATCTATCGTGACAACGATCAGCCGGAAGCCGCTATCCGGATTTTTCGGCGCTACCTTGAGCGCCGACCGGGGCAGTCGTCGATTGTTCTGGAGTTGGGCCAATTACTTGAACAACACGACAAGAAAGCTGCCATGAAGCTGTATCAGGATGTGTTGCGCGAGAATCCCGCCGCGCCATCGATCCGGCAGCAACTGGCACAGCTTTACCTTACTCTTCAAGAGCCGGAATTGGCCCTGAAGCAGTTGTTGATTGTCCGTGAGCAGTTGCCGGGCTTATTGCCCGGTGATCAGATCGGACTGCTTTATCTGCATATCAATCGGTGGCAGGAGGCAGCGAAGGAATTTCATCAAGTAATAGCCGATGGTCAGGACACTGGTCGAGACCACTATTATCTGGCTCTGGCTCTTATTGGTCAGTTGGAATATGAAGCGGCGATAGAGCATCTGAAAAGGGTGGCCTCCGATGAAGGGATCTATCGAGATGCCATGTTACAGCTTGCATATCTGTATCTGCAGCAAGGAGCCGTTGAGGATGGAACGCATTTGCTGTTGTCTTTACTTGAAGAAGGGCATAAGGACTCCGAGGTTTATTATTACCTGATCGCCTTTTTTCACAACCAGGAAGATATGATGGCGGCACAAGATTACGCTGAAGAAGCTGTGAGTCTGTATCCGCAAAATGCTCGCCTCCTGTATCAGCAGGGCATTCTTTTTGATGCTATGGACGATCATCCGGCAGCCCTTGAAAGTATGGAGAAGGTGCTGCAGATTGATGAGTTTCACGCCGATGCCTTGAATTTTCTGGCCTATTCACAGGCAGAATCCAGCACTGATCTTGATCTGGCACTAAAACGGGCGAAACTGGCGCTGGAACTGAAACCTGAAGGCTATATCGAAGATACTGTTGGTTGGATCTATTTCAAACTGGGGAAATACCCCCAAAGTCGAATTCACCTGGAACGGGCGATCGATCTGCAGCCTGACGATAAGGTCATTCTGGAACATCTGGGTGATCTTTATCACGCCATGGAACTTTTTGATGAAGCTGAGCAGGCATATCGTGATGCTCTCAATGTGGATCCTGATGCGCCAGGGGTGCTGGAGAAATTGGAAAAATTGATTGAGGAGCTCGGGCAATGAAATTCTATCCGCTTCTGTTGCTCTTGCTGTTGCTCTCGGCCTGTGCCCGCCCGCCCGTGCCTCTGTGGACTGATGTGCCGGCTCCGGAAGCCCTGATTGAGCAGCTGTCTTCCCGTTCCGGTAAATTCAACAGTCTGGACGCGGCGGCCTCGGTTGCAGTGACCACAGAAGGAAGGCATGTTTCCAGCCAGCAATTTATCATGGCAGAATTCCCTGATCGTGTCCGCGTTGATGCCTTAACCGGTTTCGGTCAATTGATTATGCAACTGGCAACGGACGGTGATCTTTTGACGGTTTTTTTGAATACCACGAGTCCACCGAGATTCTACCGTGGCAAAGCCACCATGGAAAATTTTTCTCGTTTTGTCAGACTGCCTCTGCCCCCGGAACTACTTGTTGCAGTTATTCTTTATGACCCCCCTGTTTTTGACTATCAACAGGCCCAGGTGCGCAGCAAAGGGACAGATCTTGAATTGCATCTATCCGATGGTTTGTTCAGCCAGACGTTTTATTTTGATGGTCAGTTCCAGTTGATCGGTTCCGAATACATGCAGGATCAGGAAGTTCTTTTTTCCGTTGAATATTCCCGTTTTTCTACCGTCGATCATTTTCCCCGGCGGATAGAGCTGCGGATGCCGCCGGAAGATGCCGTCCTGGCGATGCGGATCAATGACCTTGTCTTGAATACCGATATCCCTGCGGCCAGATTCATTCTGCAGGTACCTGACGGCATTGACCCCGAGCCGATTCCTTAAACACTGTTGAGGTAAATAAATGCTGCGATTATTGTTCAGGCTGAGCCTGGTTTCCCTGGCCTTTTTAATTCTTGTGGCATGTGATCGTCATCAGGAAGAATCTTTGCCGGGGGTTACGGAAGTTCTCGTGCCGGAGTTTGGCGATACTTTCATCGAAGCCTCCATTGGCGATGCGAGCACATTGCTGCCTGTGCTGGCCGCTGATTCGGCATCCAGCGCTATTAACGGCCTGGTTTATAGCGGTCTGCTGCGTTACAACGGGCAACTGGAGCTGGAAGGGGAGCTGGCAGAATCCTGGGAGGTGTCTGACGACAATCGGACTCTGACCTTTCATTTGCGTCGCGATGTGCGCTGGCATGATGGTACAGCCTTTACCTCCAGCGATGTCAAATTCACTTATGAACTCTATATCGACCCGGAAATTCCAACAGCTTATGCTGAAGCTTTCAGTCAGGTGAACAGGATCGAGACGCCTGACCCCTATACGTTTATTGCCCATTACGATGTCCCATATGCTCCGGCATTGTTGAGCTGGGCGACGGCCGTCCATCCGCGCCATCTTCTCGAAGGAACGGACATCATCCGTAGCCCGCTGGCGCGGCACCCGATCGGAACCGGCCCGTACCGGTTCGTCGAGTGGGTCAGCGGGGAAAAAATAGTTTTGGAAGCGAATCAGGATTATTTCGAAGGCCCCCCATACATCAAGCGGGTGGTTTATCGAATTATTCCCGACGTGTCGACCCAGTTTCTCGAGTTGCAGACCGGTAGCCTCGACTTTATGGGCCTTACACCGTTACAATATGACCGCCAGACCGACACGCTGGCCTTTAGAAGGAATTTCAATAAATACAGATACCTGAGCTTTGGCTATACATACCTTGGGTACAATCTTCGTCGCCCCATGTTTGCGGATAAGTTGGTACGTCAGGCCCTTTCCTATGCCATTGATGAACAGGAACTGATCGACGGTGTTCTGCTCGGCTATGGTGAGGTTGCTACCGGCCCCTATAAACCTGATACCTGGGTTTATAACCCGGATGTTCGGCGTTATCACTACAATCCGGAAAAGGCTCGACAATTGCTGGCAGAAGCCGGTTGGCAGGATACTACTGGCGACGGTATTCTGAACAAGGACGGCCAGCGTCTTGCCTTTACTATCATCACTAACCAGGGGAATGATCTGCGCATCAAGACCGGTGAAATAATCCAGCGGCGTTTTCGTGAGATCGGTGTTGATGTTCGCCTGCGGGTTGTTGAGTGGGCAACTTTTCTCAAGGAATTTATCAATCCGGGGAATTTTGATGCCACTATCCTTGGCTGGAGCGGAGGCCCTGAACCGGACCAGTACAATATCTGGCACTCGAGTAAAACAGCTCCGGGACAATTGAACTTTATCGGTTTTGAACATCCCGAAGTGGATGAACTGCTGGAGCGGGGGCGCAGGGTATTTGATCAGCAACAGCGTAAAGAGTACTATGATCGTTTCCAGGAGATATTAGCGGAGGAACAGCCTTATACGTTTCTCTATGTCTCTGAGGCCCTGCCGGCCGTGTCTCGACGGTTTCGGGGAATCGAACCCGCGCCGGCTGGAATTCGCTATAATTTTCAACACTGGTTTGTGCCCATGGCCGAACAGAAATACGCTCGTTAGGACCCTATGCTCGCCTATCTTGTCAGACGAATATTGCTTTTGTTTCCGCTTTTGCTGGGGATCACTCTGATATCCTTTGTCGTTATCCATCTTGCTCCGGGTGAGCCGACCGATTTACAGACACAGATGAATCCGCAGGCCAGCGCCGAACTGCAGGAAAGATTGAGACGTCACTACGGACTGGACCAGCCACTACATGTTCAGTACGGACGCTGGCTGGCTCGCCTGGCGGTCCTCGATTTCGGGGAATCTTTTGCCGGCGACCGCAGACCGGTTCTCGATAAAATTCTTGAACGCTTGCCGATCACTATTCTGATCAATATGCTGTCGATTGCTCTGATTTTGGCTGTTGCCGTCCCATTGGGAATTATCTCCGCAGTAAGGCGCAACTCCCTCTTCGATCGGGGGACAACGATTCTGGTGTTTACCGGATTTGCCATGCCTTCTTTCTGGTTGGCGTTATTGCTGATGGACTGGTTTGGAGTGCGTCTCGGTCTCTTGCCGATCTCAGGGCTCAAGTCTCTGGGCTATGAGTATTTGAGCTTTTCCGGGCAGATTCTTGATCGCATCAGCCATTTGATTCTTCCGGTGTTTGTCTCCGCCATCGGCGGACTGGCCGGTTTCTCCCGCTATATGCGCTCAAATATGCTGGAGGTTGTCCGCCAGGACTATATCCTAACGGCACGTGCCAAGGGGTTGTCGGAACATACGGTGATCTACAAACATGCCTTGCGTAATGCCCTGTTGCCGGTAATAACCATTCTCGGATTGTCGGTTCCGGGTCTGATTGGCGGCAGTGTGATCTTTGAGACAATATTTGCCATTCCCGGCATGGGCAAGCTCTTTTTTGACGGTGTCATGATGCGGGATTACCCCCTGATTATGGGAGTTCTGGTGATGGGTGCGGTGTTGACATTGCTGGGCAATCTGCTCGCTGACATCTGTTATGCTTTGGCCGATCCACGGATCCGTCAGAGCTAACAGGTTACTGGAGAAGGATAATGAAATACGATAAAAAGTGGGGGCACGATGGAAATTAAATCGAACATGCTGGGAGACCTGTTACTGGAGGCCGGATTGATTGATCAATTTCAGCTCGATTCCGCCCTGTCTCTTCAGCGCAACCTGGGTGGACAGATTGGCGCGGCGCTGATCAAGCTTGGCTACCTGCCCGAAGAAACCATTCTGGAGTTTCTTGAAACGCAACAGCTTTACTCCAGGGTCAGTATGGATGAACTGTCTGTTGATCCGGCTCTGATGGAACTGCTACCGATTGAGCGGATGCGTAAATTGAAGGTGTTTCCGGTGGAGTTGCGCCATCAGGAGAAAGAAAAAGTCCTCCGGGTGGCTATGGCTGATCCAACTGACCTGCGCCTGATCGAAGACCTGCAATTCAGTACCGGTTGCAGGATACTGCCATTGCTGGCTCCTGAAGAAGATATTCTCAGAGCGATCGACCTCAACGGACCACAAGACCCTGATTTACAGGAGTCAATCGATGCGCTGAATGAAAGTTTTCAGGGCGACTTTACGCAACTCTCGTCCGATGGCGATGAGCGTCTGGACCGTCTGCTCAACATTCTTCTGGAAAAAGGTATTTTGAGCCCACAGGAATTGGAAAAGGTGAAAATCGGCTGATGAGTGTGGTGCCCCGCAGCAGTTTTTTACGCGATGTTGTCTGGCAGCGCTTCCGCCGCAACCGTATGGCGCTGACTGGTGCCGCGATCGTCCTGTTCATGTTCATGATGGCAGTAGCAGCGAGTTTCACCAGTGTTGACCCGGCAGCTATTGATATCAGTAAAAGCCTGCTGCCGCCCAGCTGGGAACACCCCCTTGGAACTGATGACCTGGGTCGAGAAGTGCTGGTACGCATGCTCTATGGAGCGCGGATTTCCCTGCTCGTTGGTTTTGTGGCAGTGGGCATATCGACCCTGATCGGTATTGCCTGTGGAGCCCTGGCCGGTTATTACGGTGGCTGGATAGATGCCGTGATGATGCGTTTTGTGGATATCATGCTGTGCTTTCCGGCTTTTTTCCTGATTCTTGCGGTGATTGCCTTTCTTGAACCCTCGATCTGGAATATCATGATTGTCATCGGGCTGACCAGTTGGATGGGTGTGGCACGGCTGGTGAGGGCGGAATTTTTAAGCTTGCGTCAGCGCGATTTTGTTCTTGCCGCCCAGGCTATGGGTGCCTCCGATGTGCGCCTGATATTTAGACATATTCTTCCTAATGCCATGTCCCCGGTGCTGGTATCAGCCACCCTGGGTGTTGCCGGTGCCATTCTTACAGAAAGTGCCCTGTCTTTTCTCGGGATTGGTGTTCAGCCGCCAACACCATCCTGGGGTAATATGCTGATTATCGGTAAACAGACCCTTGGCAGCGCCTGGTGGCTGTCAATCTTTCCGGGGTTGGCCATTCTCATCACGGTTCTCGGATACAACCTGCTTGGTGAAGGAATTCGTGATGCTCTTGATCCCAGGATTAAAGAATGACCCCAATCGATTGCCTGCGGCAGCGCTTTGAAGCCCATCGACGCAGTGACTATGCCGCAATCTATGCGACTTATCATCCGGACGCTCCATTTTTACAGCAGTTTCCTGACCTTGATTACTATGCTGACTTTGCTCGGGAAAACCTTTCCAGTATCCAGATGATGTCCTGGCAGTGCATCATGGAGCGCCGGCTTGATCCCCAACAATCAGAGTGCATACAGATCCTTGAGTTTGATCAATGCGGAGTGCACTGCCGGATGGCAGAATTGGCTCTGCTGGTGCTGACCGCGCAAGGGTGGCTCTTTCATTCAGCGCAAAAACTTGATCCTGATGCCCTTTCTGTTCCCTTGGCTCTGGTTGATTTCAGTCACTTTGATGACGCTGTTGATAAAGTGCGTTTCTGACCATGCCTGAGTTGCCTGAAGTTGAAACTGTCCGTCGCGGGATCGCTCCTCATATTGTCGGCAAGACAATCCTTGAGCTGATGTTGCGTGCCCCCGGCCTGAGATTGCCTCTGGATCCGGCGCTTTGTCGGATTCTGCCGGGTCAGGCGATTCGTCAGGTGTTACGGCGAGCTAAATATCTGCTGTTGATGACTGACCAGGGCTGCCTGATCATACATCTGGGAATGTCCGGGGTATTGCGAATCCTGCCAGCGGGGTCCACTGAGCACAAGCACGACCATGTCGATCTGATTTTTGTTGATGGCACCTGTCTGCGCTTTACCGATCCACGACGGTTCGGAATGTTCATCTACTCAAACGATGATCCTTTACGGCATCCATTATTGGTTGATCTGGGCCCGGAACCTCTGGAAAGTCATTTTCAGGCAGAGTTACTCTATGAATATTCGCGGGGAAAAAAACAGGCAATAAAAACCTTTATCATGAATCAGAAGACTGTTGTCGGCGTTGGAAACATTTATGCCAATGAAGCCCTTTTTCGCGCCGGCATCCACCCCGCACGTTCTGTTGGCCGGATCAGTCGTCGACGTTACGAACGTCTTGTGGCGGCGATTAAAGAGGTGTTGGCGGCGGCTATCGCTGCTGGTGGTACCACGATCAGTGATTTTTCCGGCAGCGACGGTCGTCCCGGATATTTTCGTCAGGAGTTGCTGGTTTACGGGCGCGGATCGCAACCCTGTTCCGACTGTGGCCGAACCATTCGAACCTGTCGTCTGGGGCAACGCTCCACTTTTTTTTGTGCCTTCTGTCAAAGGTAGCAGCTGCCATGGAAAATTTTTCTTTTCATTATCCCTACAGGGTCGGTATCGGTGATATCAATTATGGTGGTCATGTCAGCAATGCTGCCGTTTTGACCATATTTCAAGACGCCAGACTGGCGTTTCTGGCAGCCCTCGGATCTTTTTCCGAGATCGAGGTGGGAGGTTGCGGCCTGATTATGCCTGAAGCGCACCTTTATTATCGTCGGGAAATGTTTCATGGCGACAGCTTACAGGTCGGGGTACGTGTCGTTGCCCTCAAACGTTCCGGGTTTACCCTTGAATATCGCATTGAGCGCACCGGTGAGTTGACCGTTGAAGGCAATACCCTGCTGGTTTGTTTTGATTACCATAAGCGCAAGCCCTGTCGTATTCCGCCGGTATTTCTTGCGGCTCTCGAACGTGCTGCTGTCTCCGGCTGAGCCCGTCATATCCTCAGTTGCCGGTTTCCTGCTTGACGCGTGCTTGGATCAAGCGTTATTGTTCCTCTCTTTAGTTTTCTGGGTCATTAAGGATAGAAAGACATGGAAGAGTTAAACGATCTGTTGCAGCAGCGTCGGGCGAAAATCGATACCTATTTGGACGCTGGTGTTAATCCGTTTGCAAACGATTTTAAAACGCTGCATAACACTGGCGGGATTCGCATTAATCACGAGCAGGACTCCCGCGAAGATCTTGAAGGGACAACAGTTGAGTACCGTTTTGCCGGCCGCATCATGGCCCGCCGTGATTTTGGCAAAGCTGCTTTTCTGCAGTTACAGGACGGACACGGCAAGATTCAGGTCTACGTTGCCAAAAAAGAGATTGGTGATGAGGCGTTCAATCTCTTCAAAAAGTTTGATATCGGCGACATCATCGGCGTCTCCGGGTTTCCTTTCCGAACCCAGACCGAGGAGCTCTCGATTCGCGCTACACAGGTGAAAATGCTCACCAAGTCGTTGCTCCCCTTACCAGAGAAATGGCATGGATTGACCGATGTTGAAACCAGATATCGTCAGCGTTATCTGGATCTGATGGTTAATCCCGAGGTTCGTGAAGTTTTCCGCAAGCGCAGTCGCATCGTCAACCTGATTCGCGAATTCATGCTTGAGCACGACTACCTTGAAGTAGAAACACCTATGATGCAGCAGATCGCCGGTGGCGCAACGGCCAAGCCTTTTGTTACCCATCATAATACCCTGAAAATGGACCTGTTTCTGCGCATAGCACCGGAACTGTACCTGAAAAGACTTGTTATTGGCGGGTTTGACCGGGTTTTCGAAATCAATCGTAATTTTCGTAATGAAGGGATATCAATTCAGCATAATCCCGAATTTACCATGATGGAATTCTATCAGGCGTATGCGACCTACGAAGATCTGATGGATTTTTCCGAAAAACTGATCTGTCACGTGGCGCAACAGGTGTGCGGATCTCTGGTGATTCCCTATGGCGAAAAGATGGTCGATCTCACGCCACCATGGGAACGATTAACGTTGAAGGATGCTATCGTCAAGTATGCTGGTGTCGAGCCGTCGCTGCTTGATGATCCTGCCGCTTCCCTTACGTTTGCCAACGGCACATTGGGGCTTGAGCTTGACGGTGACATTGGTCACGGCAAATTGCTGGCGGAGATCTTCGATGAGGTTGTTGAACCCAAGTTGTGGAATCCGGTTTTTATCACACAATACCCAACTGAGATTTCGCCGTTGTCGCGTAAAAATGACGAGAATCCTGATGTTGTTGACCGTTTTGAGTTGTTTATCGTCGGCCGGGAACTGGCCAACGCTTTTTCTGAGCTGAATGATCCCATCGACCAGAGAGACAGATTCCTCAAGCAGTTGCAGGAAAAAGAAGCCGGCGACGAAGAGGCTCATGCGATGGATGAAGATTATATCCGCGCCCTTGAATACGGACTGCCTCCCACTGCCGGGGAGGGTATCGGTATTGATCGCCTGGTGATGCTGCTGACTGATTCGGCGTCCATTCGAGATGTGATTCTTTTTCCGCAAATGCGCCCGGAAGCGAGCTGAATTGTCCATGGGTTATGAGTTGTTTGTCAGCCTGCGCTACCTGCGCGCGAAGAGGAAGCAGACCTTCATATCTGTTATCTCCTTTATTTCCATTGCCGGTGTTACCCTGGGAGTCGCTGCGCTGATTCTTGTGCAGGCGGTCATGACAGGTTTTACTGAAGGGGTCCGACAGCAGATTCTCGGCAATGTTCCACATGTCCTGATTCAACGTTATGGTGAGGGGATTGATAACCCGCGTGAACTGGTCGAGGCGGCTAAAAAAATTCCCCACGTTGTTTCAGCAGCGCCTTTTGTCGCCAGGGAGGCCATGTTGCTGGCTGGCGGTAATGTCGCTGCAGTCAGTGTGAAGGGGGTCGATGAAGATCATAAAATCCTGACCCAGCCGTTACGAACCTATCATGGTGATGATATCCCGGAGCTGTTTTTTTCACCGCTGGATCGTCCGGGCATTATTATTGGCATGGACACGGCAGCGACTCTGGATGTGGATGTCGGCGATCTGGTGAACGTCATCCCGCCACTGTTTACTGTAACCCCCTTCGGGATGATGCCAAAAATGAAGCCTTTTCTGGTTGTCGGTGTCTTTGAAAAGCAAAGCAGTCTGATCGATAGCTTTTACGCTTATATCCCCCTGCTTGAGGCGCAATCCTTTTTTGAGTCCAAAGGTTTTGTCAGCGGTATTGAAATAGAGGTTGATCTGTTTGAGCGGGCTCCTTTTGTCGCCGAACAGCTTAGCAGGCAATTCGATTTTCCCACGGTCGTGCGGCCCTGGCAAAGCCTTTACGGTTCTTTCCTGTCGGCTTTAAAGCTGGAAAAGCTCGGGCTTTTTATCGTGCTGGCGATTATCGTACTGGTGGCAGCGTTCAACATTGCCACCACCTTGATTATGGTCGTCATGGAAAAAACCCGAGACATTGCCATCCTGCGAGCCATCGGCGCCAACGCACGCAGTATCATGAAAATCTTCATGTTTGAAGGTCTGATTATCGGCACCTTGGGGACTTTGCTTGGAACCAGCCTGGGTATAACTCTGGCTTATTATGCCGATACCCTGATCAAGGGGGTAGAAGGGCTGCTGGGTGTCCAGATATTTGATCAGGCCGTCTACGGGATGGAGCAGTTTCCCTCTGAAATTGTTTTCATCGAGGTTGTCGCAGTCATTATCATGGCCATGATCATTTCGTTATTTGCAACCATTTATCCTGCCTGGCGGGCATCACGTATGGATCCGGCGGAGGCATTACGCTATGACTGATCAACTCATGGTCGA
Organism: Geobacteraceae bacterium; assembly: GCA_007125165.1. Taxonomy (GTDB): domain Bacteria; phylum Desulfobacterota; class Desulfuromonadia; order Desulfuromonadales; family Geopsychrobacteraceae; genus Pelovirga. The sequence goes on from SLDV01000085.1 coordinate 27,922, forward strand.
AGTGCGACAGCTGTGTAAATCCTTTCAGGCTCCCGGTGGACAAATCGACGTGCTGCGTGGCATAGATCTGCTGATAAAAAAGAACGAGCGCGTTGCAGTGGTGGGGACATCGGGAGCGGGGAAAACGACCCTGATGCATATTCTTGGCGGACTTGATTCGCCAACTTCGGGTGAAGTGAGAGTAGAAGGGGAAAATCTTTTTTCATTACGCGGCAACGCACTTGATGCTTTTCGTAATCGCACCGTGGGGTTTGTTTTTCAATTTCATCAACTGCTGCCCGAATTCACGGCGCTGGAAAATGTCATGATGCCGCGCCTTATTGCCGGTGAAAAACGTGGCCCCGCATCTGAAAAGGCGGCTGCGGTTCTGTCTGAAGTTGGCCTTGGGCACAGATTGAAGCACAAGCCTGGAGCCCTGTCCGGCGGCGAACAGCAGCGCGTGGCAATAGCCAGGGCACTGGTCAACGAGCCACAATTGCTATTGGCCGACGAGCCCACTGGAAATCTGGATACCGGCACCTCCGATGAGATTGTTTCCCTGTTGAACCGTATGCACGACAGCCGCGGCCTGACCATGGTGATCGTAACTCACAACATTCCCCTCGCCGCCGGACTTGACCGCACTCTCAAAATAGAAGATGGGGTGCTTGCCGGAGACGTTTTGAATTGATGTTGCAAGTACAGTCTTCTATAATCCTGCCTTTGCCTGCATTCGTCCTGTATTAAGGATATTTTGATGTCAAGATTATTTTTTGTTGCATTGTGTCTGACTTTTTTATGTGCTGTTTCTGCATTTGCCGGAGAATTCAGAGTAGCTCAGGTACAGATCGAAGGAAACCGCCGTGTCGCAACCGCAGCAATTCGTGGCGCCATCTCGATCAACCCCGGTGATGTTGTTACTTATGGGCAGATAGATACAAACGTCAGAAATATTTATGCTCTGGGGGGATTTTACAATATCACGGCTCGTGTTGATGTCGTACAGGAGAGCAATATTCTTGTTTTTGAGCTGCAGGAGTTGCCTCTTGTCAGGACCCTTGAATATCAAGGCAACAAAAAATTATCCGATCAGAAGTTGCGTGACAGAAACAATCTGAGACCACCGTTTATTTTTGATCATAACCGGGTCCGATCGAGTGTTGAGGAGCTTAAAAACGCCTACGTCAAAGATGGTTATCATGCCGTTGAGATTGTCACACAGCTGATCACTGATGACAGGGGTGAGGCATCGCTTGTTTATCAGATAGATGAAGGCAGAAAAATCCGCATAAGGAACATTGACTTTGTCGGTAACGAGGTTCTGAGCAAGAGAGCCTTGCTAAAGAACATGGAAACCAAAGAACGCTGGTTTTTGTCGTGGTTGACGGGGCGTGGGGTTTTTCTTGAAGAGGCCATGGAGCTCGATGTTGAGCGTATTAAAATGGCTTACTATGACATCGGTTATCAGGATGTTATTGTTCAGCAACCGGTGGTCACACTGGTGGATGACAGATATCTGAACATCGAAATAGAAATTGATGAGGGGCCCCAGTATCGCGTCGGCAATATAAGCATCAGCGGAGATATGCTTTATCCGGAAGATCAGCTTTTGAAGCAAGTTAAACTTCAAGAGGGGGAGGTGTTCAGCCGCCTCGAATTGCGTGACAGTATTGTCGCCCTGACCGATCTTTATGCGGACAGTGGCTATGCCTACGTCAATGTTATTCCCTTAACGACAAAAAGGTCCGAAGAGCTGCTTTTTGATATTGAACTGGAGATCGAGCAGGGGGTGCAGGTATCCATTGAGCGCGTTGATATCAGCGGCAATGTGCGTACACGTGACAAGGTCATTCGCCGACAGATTCCCGTTATAGAAGGTGAGTTGTACAGCTCAAGCAAGTTAAAAGAAGCCAATCGCCGTATTCGTAACCTGGGTTTCTTCGAGGAGGTCCAGATAACTGACCGTCCCGGTTCTGCCGAAGATTTGAGTGTGGTGGAGGTCGCGGTTGATGAACGATTGACCGGAACATTTTCTATCGGTCTCGGTTATTCGTCAGTGGATAAGCTGATGGCCCAAGGCTCAATTACCCAGGAGAACTTCCTCGGGCGTGGGCTTGACGTCAGTTTAAGTGGTTCTGTCGGATCAAAGAGTACAACCTATTCGCTGGCAGTGACTGATCCCTACTTTCTTGATACGGAATGGACACTCGGGGGCGAGGTTTATCGTTCTCAACGTGAATACCGGGACTATGACGATTATCGCACCGGTGGCGCTATCCGGGCCGGACATCCCGTCAGTCGTAATTCAAGGGTTTTTCTGACTTATCGCTATGAACAGAAAGAAATTCGGAACTTGAGTGCGGTAGCGCTGAATAACCCTTTTATTGTCGAACAGGCCGGCACTTCAACGCTTTCTTCCATAACAACCCAGTGGGTTCGCAACAGCACCGATTTCTTTGAAGATCCAAGCCGTGGCGGTGTCACCCGGATCAGCCTTGAGTACGCCGGGTTGGGTGGGACCGAGCATTTCTTGAGGCCGATAGCGTCCCATCGACATTTTTTTCCACTGTTCTGGGGGACCGTTTTCTCTGTCCATGGCGAAATAGGGTACATCACATCGACACGCGGTGATGATGTCTCTCTGGGCGAGCGGTTTTTTCTGGGCGGGATCAGAACCATTCGCGGCTTTAAGACTCGTGAGGTTGGTCCCCAGGAGGGCAGTGTCTTTGTTGGTGGAGAAAAAATGGCTTATTTCAATCTGGAATACCTTTTCCCCGTGTATCGTCCCCTTGGACTGCAGGGCGTCATTTTTTATGATACCGGCAACGCCTGGCGCGACAGTGAGGACTACTTTTCTGATATGCGGCACAGTGCCGGTGCCGGAATCCGCTGGCGCAGTCCTTTGGGACCGTTGCGCTTCGAATGGGGCTACAACCTGTCGCCCCGGGACAACGAACGTAAGAGTGTTTTTGAGTTTACCATTGGAAGACCTTTTTAAGAATGATTTCAAGGAGATAACATGAAAAAAATTAGTTTGATTCTGTTGGCTTTGCTCTTTATTGCCGTGCCCGTGTGTGCCCAGAAAATTGCTTATGTTGATCTGCAGCGAGCCCTCAATCTATCCAAAGCCGGTACTGCTGCGAAAGAACAGATGACAACCCAGGTGCAACGGTATGAAGGCGAATTCAGAGCCAAGCAGCAAGAGGTGTTGCGGATAAAGGAAGATCTCGAGAAGCAGGCGGCCCTCTTGTCCGATACAGCGCGTGCCGAGCGTGAGCGTGACTATCAGCGCCGGGTTACCGAACTGCAGCGGTTTCAGCAGGACATTCAGGAAGAGCTGCAACAGCAGGATGCGGAATTTACCACACGAATTATTAACGAGTTGTTTGATGTCCTGCAGAAAATTGGTGCCGAAGGCGGTTACACCATGATTATTGAGAAGAACGAAGGCGCAATCGTCTACGCAGACCCCAAGATAGATCTGACAGACGAGTTGATTAAAGCTTACGACGCGACCAAATAATTGTGATATAGCAGCAGGAGTTTTTTATGGCAACCTTAGCCCGACTGGCAGAGCTGGTCCAGGGGCAGGTGGAGGGCGATCCGGCAACCGAGATTGAGCGTGTTGCACCCATCGATCGAGCCGGTGAGGGGGATATCACCTTTGTAGCAAATAAAAAATATTTGTCACGGCTGAAAGATTGTCGCGCTACCGCTGTCATTGTGTTCCCAGGCATCAAGGTGTCCGGCAGAAACCTGATCGTGACGGCCAACCCCTATCTGGCTTTTGCCAGAATTTTAACCTTTTTTCATGCGGGCAGGAAGCCGGTTTCCGGCGTTATGCCCGGAGCAGAGGTCGCCGCCAGCGCCCGGATTGATCCGGCAGCGACAGTTTATCCCGGCTGTGTTATCGGTGAACATGTCGTCGTTGGCAAGAACAGTATCCTCCACCCCGGTGCCTGCATCTATGATCATGCAGTCATTGGAGCTGATTGCATCCTCCACGCTCATGCAGTAGTCCGAGAAGGCTGCCGACTGGGTGATCGGGTGATTTTACAGCCAGGTGCCGTTATCGGTTCTGATGGTTTTGGTTTTGCCCCTGATGGGAGTCGGTATTTCAAGATTCCCCAGGTCGGAATTGTTGTGCTTGAGGACGATGTCGAAATCGGAGCTAACTCCTGTGTTGACCGAGCGACGCTGGGTGAGACACGCGTGCGGCGCGGCACGAAAGTCGACAACCTGGTGCAGATTGGTCACAATGTCGACATTGGTGAAGACTGTATCCTTGTTGCCCAGGCCGGTATTGCCGGCAGCAGTCGTGTCGGCAATCATTGTACCTTTGGTGGACAATCCGCTGTTGCCGGTCACTTGAAAGTGGGTAGTCATATCACCTTCGGTGCTCGGAGTGGTGTCAGTGGCGATGTCGATGCCCCTCATCAGGTAATGTCCGGCCTCCCTTTAATGCCGCATAAAGAATGGCTGCGTTCGACCATGACATTGCCCAAACTGCCGGAAATGCGCAAAGACTTGCTTCAATTGAAGAAAAAAGTAGAAGAGCTGGAAGCAATGTTGAAGGAGGATGGACGTGCTTGAACTGAACATACAGCAGATTATGGAGATTCTACCCCACCGCTATCCGTTTTTGCTGGTGGATCGGATCGAAGAGGTTGAAGAGGGGAAAAGGGTGAATGGCTATAAAAATGTGACCATTAACGAACCTTTTTTTCAGGGGCATTTTCCCGGTCATCCGATCATGCCGGGGGTGCTTATTGTCGAAGCCATGGCTCAGGTTGGTGGAGCCTATGTGACAGTGGTCGACAAGATCGAAAAGGATCGGGTTACTTACTTTGTCGGCATTGACAAGGCGCGCTTCCGCAAACCGGTCATGCCGGGTGATGTGTTGCGGATGGAGCTTGAACTTCTGTCGCGGCGGCGGGGTATCTACCAGTTTTTGGGAAAAGCTTATATCGGTGACACCCTCGCTGCTGAAGCTGAATTAAAAGCCACTTTCGCAAAAAAATAACTAGCGGAGAGTTTCATGATTCATCCTACGGCTATCATTGCCCCCGGTGCCAGATTACATCCTACCGTCACTGTCGGTCCCTATGCTGTGATTGGCGAAAACGTCATCATCGGCGCGGGCACCACGGTTGCTTCCCATGCGGTAATAGAAGGAAAGACGGAGATTGGTTGTGATAACCGCATTTTTCAATTTTCCTCGATCGGTGCTGTCCCCCAGGACTTAAAATTCTCCGGGGAAGATTCATCGTTGATTATCGGTGATCGTAATCATTTTCGTGAGTTCGTTACTGTTCATCTGGGCACCCAGGACGGCCTTGGTATCACCAGGGTTGGAAGTGATTGCCTGCTTATGGCCTATTCCCACGTAGCCCATGATTGTGTTGTCGGCAACCATGTTATTATGGCCAACGCAGCAACACTGGCCGGTCATGTGCAGGTGGATGATTACGCCATTCTGGGCGGTTTGTGCGCTGTCCATCAATTTACCCGCATTGGCAGTTATGTCATGGCCAGCGGCGGATCGATGATTGCCCAGGATATCGTTCCTTATTGTCTGGTACAGGGGGACAGGGCGAAGACCGTTGGTCTTAATCTTGTTGGACTGAAGCGTCGTGGATTCAGCGAAGAGACCATTGCCGCCATCCGAAAATCCTACCGTCTGCTCTTCCGTTCCGGATTACGCCTTGAAGCGGCTTTAGATCAGATCATGGCGGAATTTGGTGACATTCCGGAAATTATCTATTTTGTGGACTTTATCAAGGGGAGCCAGCGCGGTCTGGCCCGCTGAAAGGTATTCAATTGAGTGATCTTCGTGCCGGTGTCGTCGGTGTAGGTTATTTGGGCCGCTTTCATGCACAAAAATATGCAGCTCTGGATGGCGTGGACCTTGTCGCGGTTGTTGACAGCGATATGGAGCGTGCACAGACCGTTGCCACAGAAGTGGGCGCTGAAGCGTACAATGATTATACTGATATCATCGGGCTGGTCGATCTGGTTTCGATCGTTGTACCAACCCATCTTCACTTTGAAGTGAGCAAGGTATTTCTTGAGGCTGGAATACACATACTGCTCGAAAAACCGATCACCCGGACAATCGAGGAAGCCGATGAACTCATCGCCATAGCGGATAGTAAGAATCTGGTCTTTCAGGTGGGACATCTGGAACGTTTTAATCCGGCGGTAGTTGCACTGGACGGTGTCCTGAAAAATCCGATGTTTATTGAAACCCACCGTCTGTCCCCCTTCAAGCCGCGCGGAACCGACGTCAACGTCGTGCTGGATTTGATGATTCATGATATTGATATTATTCTCAATTTAGTCAAGTTTCCCGTTGATATCGTTAATTCCGTAGGCGTCCCCGTTCTTTCCGATGAGGTTGACATTGCTAACGCCAGATTGCAGTTTACTAACGGCTGTGTTGCTAATATCACCGCAAGTCGCGTCAGTCACAAGGCCATGCGGCGTATCCGAATTTTTCAACCGGACGCTTATATTTCCATCGATTATCAAACGCGACAGATAGGGGTCTTTCGTAAAGGCGGCGAGGGCGTCCCCGTGCCCATGATTCCCAATGTTACGATGGAGGAGACAACCTTTTCAGAGGGTGATACCCTGCTTGCTGAAATTCAGGCGTTTGTTCGGTCCGTCCGGGATGGGCTGCCCCCTGTTGTCAGCGGAGAAGACGGTAAACGCGCGCTGGAAGCTGCTCTGTGGATTACCCGTAAACTGTACCATGAGATCAAATACTGAGCTCCGACCCTGGTCCGACTGCCTCCACGCCTTCACTGCAACCCGGTCTTCCTTACAGGAAAATATCTATGAACATTCCGATGGTAGATTTAAAACAACAGTACGAAAAATATAAAAACGAATTTGATGTGGCATTGCATGGTGTCCTCGACTCAACCCAGTTCATTCTCGGCCCCAATGTGCAGGCCCTTGAGGAAGAGGTTGCAGCCTTCCTCGGCGCAGAGTTTGCGGTGAGCTGTGGATCGGGAACGGATGCCTTGCATCTGGCTCTGCTTGCTGCCGGCATTGGTGCGGGCGATGAAGTGATCACATCTCCTTTTACCTTTATTGCAACAGCTGAAGCCATTGCCTATGTCGGAGCACGTCCGGTTTTTGTCGATGTGGACGAAAAGACCTTTAATCTCGACACCGCAAAGATAGAGAGCGCTATAACGGATCGAACCCGGGCAATTCTGCCCGTGCACCTGTTTGGTCAACCGTCAGATATGGACGCTATCATCGACATCTGCAATCGCTATGATCTGAAGCTGATTGAAGATTGCGCCCAATCTTTTGGTGCCAGGTATGGTGACAGGTCATCAGGCACGTTCGGGCAGGCCGGCTGCTATTCTTTTTTCCCCAGCAAGAACCTTGGCTGCTTCGGCGATGGGGGGATGGTGACAACGAACGATGCTGATATTGCTCAGGAACTCAAAGTCCTGCGCAACCATGGCAGTCGTGAGCGCTATCATCATTCCGTCATTGGTTATAACAGTCGTCTTGATGAACTGCAGGCGGCCGTTTTGCGCGTCAAGTTACGCTATATTGATGCGTTCAACCAGCACCGTCACCAGAATGCCCAAACCTATCACCACTACTTAAAAGACCATCCTGTCATTACGCCCTATGAAGGGGACAGGAGAACGCACGTTTATCATCAATATACAATCAGGCTGAAAAATCGCCACAAGGTACAGTCTGCGCTGTCTGATGCCGGTGTTGCCAGCGCTGTTTATTATCCTATCCCATTGCATCGTCAGGAGGTTTTTCGGGATCAGTACCCGGAGGCCTGCCCTGTTGCTGAAGATCTGGCCCAATCGGTTCTTTCTTTACCCATGTATCCGGAGTTGACGGAAGAGCAGATCAGGCACATCTGTCAGATTATCGGTGATTCTCTCGAATGATCCAGACTGTCAATAAGTCGTCCGAGCAGCGCAGGATAATGATCGTTACCGGTGAAGCCAGCGGCGATTTACACGGATCACGTCTGATAAAGGCTTTACGTGCGCTTCGAACGGACATTGCCTTTTGCGGTGTCGGTGGAAGGCTGATGGAAGCGGAAGGGTGCGATATCCTTTTTCGTGGTGAGGAACTTGCCGTTGTCGGGTTGGTCGAAGTCGTTCGTCATTTTAAACCGATTTATGTAGCGTTTAAAAAGCTCGAAACGATCCTGTGTAGTGAAAATCGACCGGATATTCTGGTGCTGATTGACTTTCCTGAATTCAATCTGCGCCTGGCTGCTAAAGCAAAAAAAGCAGGCGTGCCGGTCTTATACTACGTCAGTCCGCAGGTCTGGGCCTGGCGGCGTGGCAGGGTTCGCAAGATAGCCCAAGTAGTTGATCGGTTGGCAGCGGTGTTTCCTTTTGAACCTGACTTGTACCGCGGCCTTGATATCGAGGTGCAATATGTCGGACATCCGTTAGTGACCGATTTTTATGTTACGACGTCAAGAGATGTTTTTTTGCGGCAACACAATCTGGATCCGTCCAACAAAGTCGTTGGGCTGTTTCCCGGAAGCCGGCGCGGTGAAATAAGGTACTGTCTCGACACATTGCTCACAGCGGCGAAACTTGTGCTGCAGAAGAGTCCGGACGTACAGTTCCTGATGCCGGTTGCGCCATCTCTTTCTCCAGATTTGTTACGTAGCAATATTGCAACTTCCGGGGTCGAAGTGACCTTGGTCGATGGTTCAATTTACGATGCTGCGTCAGCCTGTGACGCCATTGCCACTGTATCCGGAACAGTTACGCTGCAAATCGCTTTGACAATGACTCCGATGGTTATCATTTATAAATTGAATCCGGTAACCTACACCGTAGGAAAAAGGTTGATCAACGTGCCTTATATCGGACTGCCAAATATTGTGGCCGGTCGTAAAATTGTCCGTGAATTTATTCAGAATGATGCAACTCCTGACGCCATCTGTGAGGAGTTGCTACGGTTGTTAAATGAAGACGCTTACGCCGCACGGGTTCGAAAAGATCTTGCTGAAGTTGGATCACAGTTGGGACAGCCGGGATGCTCCGAGCGTGTGGCCGACATGGTCACTGAGATGATCGGATACGACCGCAAAGAGGTTGTTTGATTCATATGAGCAGAGAAAGAAACATCTATTTAAGGATTGTTTCCTACGCGGCACCCTATAAATGGATCATCGCTCTGTCGATGGTGGCCTCGCTGGGCGTGGCTGCTTCCAACGCTTTGATCGCCTATATTGTCAAGCCTTTCGTTGATGATCTGATTATTGCTGGAGACCTTGGTCTCGCCCAACTTATTCCCTTTCTGGTTGTAGGTATTACAGCATTTAAAGGGATCTCGGACTACGTTCAGGAATATTGCATCCGCATTGCCGGTCAGAGAGCCATTCAAGATATCCGCAATCAGGTTTTTGACCATACCATGCGCCTCTCCATGCGTTATTATGTGACCCGATCTTCGGGCAATCTGATGTCACGTATTCTTAATGATATCAGTGTTATGCAGTCGGTGTTTGCAGAAGTCCTGGTGACTCTGCTACGTGAGTCAGTGACCTTTGTTGCCCTGATTGGTTATGCTCTCTATCTCGACTGGAAAATGACCCTGTTTGCTTTTATTGTTGTTCCCGCTGTCGCTTTGCCCGCAGCAGCTATCGGCAGACAGATAAAAAAATATTCGCGCCGTGGTCAGGCGGCTATGGGAGATCTCACGTCGGTACTGGAACAGAGCTTTTCCGGTATCAAGGTGGTCAAATCTTTCGGTTGTGAAGAGCAGGAAACCAAAAAATTTTCCAAGGTCAACGCCGGATATTTTTCATTTATCCGCAAGACCATTCGTTATTCAGCGGCAACATCTCCTCTGCTGGAGATATTAAGCTCCATCGGAGTTGCTTTTATTCTCTGGTACGGATTGAATCGTGTGTTAATGGGGGATATCAGTCAGGGAGAGATGTTTTCTCTGCTGACTGCCATTGTCCTGCTGTATAAACCCCTTAAAAAGCTGGCCAAGGTCAACAATGAAATTCAAAAGGCCACAGGAGCGGCCGAGCGGGTTTTTGAGGTTCTAGACAAAGCCCCTGAAATTGTTGATGCCCCGGATGCAGTCGATCTGCTGGAATGTCAGGGACGTGTAACCTTTGAGCATGTGACATTTGCCTATGAACAGGAACCGGTTCTGGTTGATTTTTCAGTGACCGCGGCGCCGGGGGAGGTCATTGCTCTGGTTGGACCCAGCGGTGCGGGGAAAAGCACTTTTATTGGTCTGCTTAATCGCTACTACGATCCTCAGCAGGGGCGCGTACTCATTGATGGCAATGATGTCCGTTCCTTGACACAGAAAAGCCTTCATCAACATCTCGCTCTGGTTGATCAGGAAACCTTTCTCTTTAACGATACTCTGGCGAATAATATTCGCTACGGTTCCCCAGATGCTGATATGGAAGCTGTCAAGGAAGCAGCAGAAAAGGCATACGCAACAGAATTTATCAAGGAACTGCCTGAGGGTTACGATACGATGATCGGCAATCGTGGTGTACGCCTTTCCGGCGGTCAGCGTCAGCGCATCTGTATAGCCAGGGCGATTTTGCGTGGGGCACCCATTCTTCTGCTGGATGAGGCGACCAGCGCGCTGGATACGGAAAGTGAAGCGATGGTTCAGCGGGCGCTGATCAACCTGATGAAAAACCGTACCACCTTTGTTATTGCCCATCGCCTGTCGACGATCATGCATGCTGACCGGATTCTGGTTCTGGATCACGGCAGAACGGTCGAAGAAGGGCCTCATCATGAACTGTTGCGTAAGCAGGGGCTGTACGCGCGCCTCTATGATGCACAGTTCAAGGGTGAAGACGAATGAGCTTGAAACACAGACTTCTCATTACTGTTGTGCCCTGGGTTGGATCTCTGCTGATTCGCCTTATATACTTGAGTCAGAGAAAAACAATCTACGGGGAAGAGGCTCTGCATTCAGAATGGAAGAAGGGGCGTTACCTGATCTTCTCTTTCTGGCATGACCAACTGTTGCTGATGATCAAAGGATACCGTGGGCCCGGCGCGAAAATACTCATCAGCGCCTCTAAAGATGGTGATTTGATCGCCCGTACGATGGAGCATTTCGGACATGGAACGGTGCGCGGGTCGTCTTCACGTGGGGGACGCCAGGCTTTTCGTGAGTTGATGCAACTGGCGGATGAAAAAGTTGATCTGGCGGTGACACCAGACGGTCCCAAAGGGCCCAAACACGAGCTCAAGGATGGTGTCATCCAATTGGCCCGAGTCAGTGGGCGCCCGATCGTCCCTCTTGCCTATGTTTGTAGCAGGGGTTATCGCTTTCGTTCCTGGGATCGTTTTCTTTTCCCTTATCCCTTTGCACAAGCTGTATATTGTTATGGTCCGCCCCAGTATTTTTCGCGAGAGGAATCACTGGAACAGTGCCGCAAACGACTGCATGCGGCTATGGAAGAAAACCAGCGCCAAGCTGAATCATGGTTGGAGTCTCAGGGTGCGACTGCTGTATAACCTGACATTGCTGCTTTCAGGCTTGTTTTTAGTCCCTTACTATCTGTTAAGGGGTTTCCGCTACGGTAAAAGCAGGCGTGGCATACGCGAGCGACTGGGGTATTACACTTCGGAACAATTGACCCGCTTGCAAGAGGCCCAGGTCGTCTGGATTCATGCCGTATCGGTTGGTGAAACCCGGGCATCTATCCCTCTTATTAACGCTCTGCGACAGACCTATCCACAGCATCTGATTCTGGTGACTAACGTGACCGAAACCGGGCACGCCGTGGCAATGGAAAACAAGCAGGTAGATATGTGCCTGTTTTTTCCCTTCGATTTCAGTTGGACAGTGCGTAAAGCCCTCGAATTGATAAAGCCACAGGCCATCCTGATTGTTGAAACGGAAATCTGGCCGAATTTTGTTGCCCAGGCCAAAGCTTTTGACATTCCACTAATGCTGGTTAATGGACGATTGTCTGACAGATCCTACCCGCGTTATCGTAAGGGGCGGTTTTTTTTACGACCGATTCTTGATTGTTTTAGTTTTTTCTGCATGCAATCACAAGTCGATGCTGAGCGTGTACTGGCCCTGGGCGCGCGCTCCGAACGTGTAGAGAACACCGGAAATCTGAAATTTGATCAGCAACTTCTGGAATTTTCCGGACAAGATATTGCTGCCAAAAAAAATCTGTACCGGATTCCGGAAAATGCTCTGGTGCTGGTTGCCGGCAGTACTCATGAGGGAGAAGAGGGTCCTTTGTTAGAGACCTGGCGATTGATTGCAGAAAAGCTGGCAAAGCCGTTATTGCTGATTCTGATACCACGCCACCCGGAGCGTCGCCGCGATATTCAATCTCTGCTTAAAGAGTCGTCTATCCCCTGCCGTTTGCGGAGTGAGTTGGGAGCGGAAAGTGCTTTACTGTCAGCTCACGAGGTTCTGATTGTCGACACTCTGGGGGAAGTTCTGCCCCTTTATGGTGTCGCTGATCTGGTGTTCGTTGGCGGCAGTCTGGTGCCGATAGGGGGACACAATCCTCTGGAGGCGTCACTGGTGTCCAGACCGGTCGTCTTTGGGCCCTATATGCATAATTTTAAGGAGATCTCCGATAAATTAATTCGTGCCGGCGCGGGAATAAAAGTTGAAAACACTGAACAAATGGCACAGGTTTTCGTGGCCATGCTTGAAGATCCGGGTCGCTGTCGTGCCATGGGGGAGGCAGGCCGGACGCTGATTGCTGAAAATGCCGGCGCGACACAGCGAACGATCAATCAACTCAAGCGGATCATGAAATAGTGAACGGAGTTTTTTCCCGATTGCATCAGCAGATGAGCAGCAGCGCTCCAAGGCCTTTAGGGTTAAAGTTGTTGCTCCTTCTTCTTCTGCCGCTAAGCTGGTGTTATTCCTTTGCGTTGCAGCTGCGGAACCGGGCTTTTGACCGAAAACTTCTATCATCATATCCATCTTCTTTGCCGATTGTTTCCGTGGGCAATATTGCCGTGGGGGGCACCGGTAAAACCCCTACGGTAGATTGGCTGGTCAAGGGATTTGCCGGACAGGGTAAAAGGGCGGCAATCATCAGCCGTGGTTACGGAGGTTCTTACCGGGAGGCTGCTGCGGTAGTTTCTGATGGCTGTCAGATGACAATGACGGCAGATCAATGCGGCGATGAACCGCTGTTGCTGGCCAGGAGAAACCCCGGTTGTCCTGTCGTGGTTGCCCGTCGTCGGACCGAAGGTGTTCGCTACGTTGAAGACCATTTTGACGTGGATGTTATCGTGCTGGATGATGCTTTTCAGCACCGCCGCCTTGCGCGCGATTTCGACCTTGTGCTTCTTGACGCTACAGACCCTTTTGGCAATGGATGGACCCTTCCGGCCGGCAAATTGCGTGAACGCAAATCGGCATTAAATCGGGCTGATGCTCTGCTGCTGACCCGTTCGACGGAAAAGGCCGACCTGCCCAACCTCCGACTGCCAACTTTTCATAGTCGGCATTGCCTTTCTTCGATGGTAACAGACCTTGAGGGTACGACCTGTGATGTGAATAAGTTGAATAATAAGAAGGTCTACGCTTTTGCCGGTTTAGCCGACAACCAGCGTTTTTTCGAGGGATTATCCAGTCTGGGAATTGTTCCTGTCAGGAACAGGTCGCTACCGGATCATGTTGCCTATGTGCCTGAAGTATTGAGATCGATTGCCACTGAGGCAGCTGGTTGTGATGTGTTGCTGACCACAGAAAAAGACGCTGTTAAACTTTCTGACAATATGTTTGAATTACCCTGTTATTATGTCTGTCTCCATCTTGACATTGTCGAAGGAGGGGAACTGATGCAATTGATCAACCGCAGACTGTGGAGACAAAAGTGACGATTTCCGATTCATTGCTGAAGATTTTAGTCTGTCCCAAATGTCGACAGAAGTTGGTGTCTGTGCCGGAGAAGGATGCTTTAATCTGTGATTCTTGCGCTTTGGAATATCCGGTGCGTGATCAGATTCCCATCATGCTGGTAGATGAAGCAAAACCGTGCGAATAACTCTCTTGCTCCTGCAATAACCCTTCCGGCGAGTCAAATAGTGTCCAGTCGGAACAGCCCCTGACATCATCCTCATGGCAAAAACTCTGAATCATTTAAAAAACAAATCTCCCCGGCGTATTCTCGTGCGTGCGGTGAACTGGATCGGTGATGCTGTTATGGCAACTCCGGCCATGGGGCGTATACGTGCGGCTTTTCCGGATGCTGAAATTGTCGTGGTTGCCAACCCCTTGGTAGCCGAACTCTTTGTTCATCACCCCTGTTGCGATCGGGTCATTATTTTCGACAAAAAAGGACAACACGCCGGCATCAGAGGCTTTCTAGGTTTCTGCAAGCTGTTAAGGCGCGAACGCTTTGATCTGGCGATCCTCTTGCAAAATGCTATTGAGGCAGCGATTATGGCAGTACTGGCTTTAGTCCCTTATCGTGCCGGCTATCAAACCGATGGCCGCAGGTTGCTGCTCAATATGGGCGTACCCGCGAGAGACAGCAAGCATGGCCTGCATCATGTCGATTATTATCTGTTTATGCTTGATGACCTCGGTTTGGCCGGCGAAAAGCCTTCGCCGCAACTCTCTCTTCAGCCTGATGAACAACAGTGGGCCGCCGATCTTTTGACTGGCGGGTCCTGGTTGGCAATCAACCCGGGGGCTGCTTATGGAGCGGCCAAGCGATGGATTCCTGAACGCTTCGCCGCCGTTGGTGATACTCTTGCACAAGAATACGGTATGAAGGTTGTTCTAACCGGTGGCCCCGCTGAGGCCGAGATTGGTGCCGATATTGTCACATCGATGAAACACCAGGCCCTTAATCTGATCGGCCAGACCAGTGTGCGTCAGATGATGGCTGTCCTCGAACGCTGCACTCTGATGGTTACCAACGATTCCGGACCGATGCATGTAGGCGCGGCACTGGGTGTGCCCATTGTCGCCGTATTCGGACCGACAGACCATACCACGACCTCACCGCGGACAGATAAATGTCGCATAGTTCGTCATGAGGTTGAGTGCTCTCCCTGTATGTTGCGCCAATGTCCGATTGACCATCGGTGTATGGAAGGGGTAACGGCGGATCGGGTCGTTGTCGCTGCGCGTGAACTACTGGAGAGTCGTCGGTGAAGGTGCTGATTGTTAAAACCAGTGCTTTGGGTGATGTGGTTCATGCGTTGCCGGTGCTGGCCTGGATCAAGAGTGCGGACCCAGAGGCACAAATTGACTGGCTGGTGGAAAAACCTTTTGCTTCTTTACTGGAAGATCATCCATCGATTCATAGTGTCCTTCAGGTTGATACGAAACAATGGCGCAAAGAAGGACTTACCGGCGGCGTGCGTGGGTTAGCATCCCTTGCCGGGAAATTACGCAAACAGTCCTATGATATCGCTCTCGATCTGCAGGGCAACAGCAAGAGTGGTCTGTTAACCCTGCTATCCGGTGCTAAAAGAAGATATGGTTTTGCTCGTGACGGCGTACGCGAATGGCCGGCACTGCTGGCGACCCACGTCAAGGTTACATTGTCACATAACGAGCATCATGTCAGTGAACGATCACTTGCCGTTGCCCGTGCTGCTTTTACAAGCGGGAATAACGCACCACTGGCAGGACCGCTGGTCGTTGGTGCAACGGCGCGGCAGCATCTCGAAAAATCGCTGCAACAACGAGGGATCGGAACACGCCCTCTGGTTGTGTGCCATTATGGAACAACCTGGGAAACCAAACTCTGGGCCCTGGAAAACTGGTGTTCCCTGGTGCAGCAATTGGCAACCGGCAACGATATTGATATGTTGTTAACCTGGGGTAACGAGGAGGAAAGAAGCGCCGCCGAAACGATTTCTTCCTCCGGCGCCGGTCGAGCGATTGTCTGGCCCCGTGGAACCCTGAAGGATCTGGTGGCCTTGCTGGAACGTGCTGATCTGGTCATCGGTTGTGATACTGGTCCGATCCATATTGCTGCTGCCGTGGGCACCCCGACCGTATCGATGTATCGGGTCACTGACGCCTATCGTAATGGACCGAGGGGAGATGATCATCGTCTGTTGCAGGTACCGATGGAGTGTGCCGTCTGTATGCGTAAACAATGCCCCATGGACGCGGAATGTGCCGCCGCGATAACGCCGGATCAGGTGGTTGAAGCTGTCAAAGAGCTGTTAAATAGAGAAGGGCAGCCTGCCGGAACGGCGCAGACTGACAACACACAATGAGAGACATTAGTCCCCAGGAATATCAGGCGCTGATTGATAATTCGCGCTTGATTGAACAGGACCACTTTGGTCCGAAGGTTCTGCTTACCGATGATCGCCGTATAGTTAAATTGTTCCGTCGCAAGCATTTCTTCTCAAAGGCGCTCATTTTCCCGCCGGCGCAGCGTTTTAACGATAATGCACAACAGTTGCAAAAACTCGGAATTGATACCATCACTGTAGAAGATTATGGTCGCTGCAGCGATCCTCCTCGAGAACTGGTCTGGTATCCTTATCTGGAAGGGGAAACATTGCGAGCCTTGTGCAAAAAACCCGAAACGCAGTTATCGTCTCTGATAGAAGATTTAGGGGCTTTTATTGCGTTGCTGCACCAGCGCGGAGTCCTGTTTCGTTCGTTGCATTGGAACAATATTGTGGCTCAGCCTTCAGGTCGTTTTGCCCTGATTGATATACTTGACATGCGCATACAGCGTCGACCACTTAACATTTTTCAGCGTCGCCGCAATTTCAGCCATTTGTTGTGTCGTCATCCACAGGATCTGCAGATTTACCAGGCAAATACCGATGTCTTCTGGAAAGGGTATGCAAGCCAGGCCGAGTTGACCCGACAACAACTTAAGAACCTCAGTCAACGTGATTATTTGCTGAGAAAATGATCGTTTTCTTTATATGAAACTTGCTTTTGCCCTCTTTAAATATTTCCCCTATGGGGGTCTGCAGCGCGATTGCATCAAGATTGCCCAGGAGTGTGTACGCCGTGGGCATCGGGTGGATATTTATACTCTTGAGCAAACAGGAGAGGCCCCTGCCGGCTTATCCATCATCTGTCTGCCGGCAAAAAGCAGTCTTAATTACCGCAAGTACGAACGCTTTGCCCGGGATGTAAGAACAATAATCGATGGGGATAATTATGATGGCCTGATCGGATTTAATAAAATGCCGGGGCTTGATGTCTATTATGCGGCTGATCCCTGCTATGCGGCGAAAGTGGCAGGTCGGTCGCCTGTTTATCGGCTCCTGCCGCGAACACGGAGCTTTTTACAAGCAGAACAGGCCGTTTTTTCTTCTGTGTCCGGAACCCATGTGCTGATGATTTCTCCGGCTGAACAA
>SLDV01000036.1 GCA_007125165.1 Geobacteraceae bacterium
CAGACCGTGGCGGCGATGAAGCAGATTGCTGACAAGATTTCCATTGTTGAAGAAATCGCCCGGCAGACCAACCTGCTGGCATTGAATGCCGCCATTGAAGCGGCGCGTGCCGGAGAACATGGCAAAGGCTTTGCGGTAGTAGCCGCCGAGGTGCGCAAGCTGGCCGAACGCAGCCAGACCGCAGCGGCTGAAATCAGTGACCTGTCCGGTTCCAGTGTTGATATTGCCGAGCAGGCCGGCAAGATGCTGGCCCAGATGGTGCCCGACATCCAGAAAACCGCCGAGTTGGTGCAGGAGATCGCGGCTGCCAGCAAGGAGCAGGATGCCGGCGCCGAGCAGGTCAATCAGGCGATTCAGCAGCTTGACCAGGTGATTCAGCAGAATGCCTCGGCTTCCGAAGAGATGGCTTCCACCTCTGAGGAGCTCAACTCCCAGGCCGAGCAGTTGCAGGAGGCCATCAGCTTCTTCAAGGTATCCGGCCTCATTTCGACCGCCCCTCCACGTCAGCATAAGCAGCCTGTCGCATCAGCGCGGATAGGCCACGCTCCGGCGGCTAAAGGCGCTGCCAAGACTACCGGTAAGGGCTTGCAGCTTGACATGGGTAAAGGCAAGGACAAGCTGGACGATGAGTTTGAGCAGTTTTAAGTGATCGACCGGCCATCAGCGGGGCCGCTTTGTGCAGCCCCGTTGATGACTTTACAGCAGCACCTGGATTCTGCGACTGCGCTGTGCTCCGCGCAGAATGACGACAGGTTTTGTCAAAGTACTTACAGTTGTGCGTTCCGGCATTACGATGATGTCATCCTGCACGCAGTCGCAGGATGCAGAAACCATTGAAATTTAATTGCATGTAACTGCGGTGGTCGAGAGGATGAGTTATGCGTCTTGCCAAAAAAGATTTTGAGCGTTTAAGCCGCTTCATTTACGCTGAGCTGGGGATCAAGCTCCCCGACGGCAAGACGACGATGCTGGAGGGGCGGCTGTCCAAGCGCTTGCGGCACCTCGGGCTTGAAAGTTACGGAGATTATTGCGACTATCTGTTCAGCCAGCACGGTCGTGATCATGAAATGGTGCACCTGATCAATGCGGTGACCACCAACAAGACTGATTTTTTTCGGGAACCGGCACATTTTACTTACCTGACTCAGACGGCCTTGCCGGAGATCCTGCGGCAGGGAACGGCGGAGCGCGGCAAGCTGAGAATCTGGAGTGCGGGATGCTCCTCCGGTGAAGAGCCCTATACCCTGGCGATGGTCTTGACTGAATTCAGTGCTCAGTACGCACAGGGACGCATTATGCCGCAGATACTGGCGACGGATATTTCGCAGCGGGTGCTGGATATGGCGCGACTGGGTGTTTATCACCAGGATCGCATCGTCCCGGTTCCTCTTCCTCTGCGGCGCAAATACCTGTTGAAAAGCAAGGACAAAAATAACCCGGTGGTGCGTGTTGCGCTGCCACAAAGGAACATGGTCAGGTTTGGGCGGCTGAACTTTATGGATGACGACTTCGGTTTTGATGAACAACAGGATGTGATTTTTTGCCGTAACGTCATCATTTACTTTGATCGCCCGACCCAGGAGCGGCTGGTCAACAAGTTCTGCCGCCATCTTCAGCCCGGCGGCTATCTGTTTCTCGGTCATTCGGAGTCGTTACACGGTTGTGAGGTGCCCTTGACCCAGGTCGCTCCCACCATCTACCGGATGACGGGTCGATGACTGAGGCGACCGGGCTGTCCAGAATCTATCTGGAGCCGGGCGATCTGGTGTTTTCATTGGAACAGGCAGAGATTGCGACGATTCTGGGTTCTTGTATCGCGGTTGTCCTGTACAGCTCGAAGCATCAGGTGGGCACAATCTGTCATGCCATGTTGCCGTATAACATCAGGCCACAGGAGCGACCTGAACGGAAAGATTTTAAGTATGTTGACAGTGCGATTCATTACATGGTGGCCCGCTTTGACGCACACCGCATTAAACGACACAACCTGATTGCCAAGGTCTTTGGCGGCGCCGATGTGTTGCGTGCTGCCACCAATGTTCGTCTTAAATCGGTGGGTCAACAGAATATTGAATCGGCTCTGGCGGTTCTCGGCAGCTACAGATTGAGAATTGTTGCCAGTGATGTGGGTGGCGACCGTGGCCGCAAGCTGGTTTTTTTTCCTCATACCGGACAGGTTTTTCTCAAGCGGTTGAGCAAAAGTCTGCGCGAGATTTAACCCTGAACGGCAAGGGATTCCAGCGCCGTCGTATGATGATTGCCTAGGGAGCAATACATGGCAAAAAAAATCAAGGTGCTTATTGTCGACGATTCAGCCGTGGTGCGTCAGACGCTGGTTGATGTGCTGTCGTCCGACCCGGATATCGAGATCATGGCAACAGCGAGTGATCCCTTTGTTGCTGCGGAGAGAATGAAGGCGGATATCCCCGATGTTATTACCCTCGACGTGGAAATGCCACGTATGGACGGGCTGACCTTTCTGCAGAAGATCATGAGCCAGCACCCGATCCCGGTGGTCATGTGTTCGAGTCTTACTGGAAGCGGCTCTGAGACTGCGCTGAAAGCCCTGGAATATGGTGCGGTCGAGATTATCGAGAAGCCGCGCCTGGGCACCAAGCAGTTTCTCCAGGAAGCCAGAGTTCGCATTTGTGACGCGGTCAAGGCTGCTGCCTGCAGCAAGCCTGGCGTCGTACAGCGGCCCTCCATGAGTGTCGAACCCAAACTCAGTGCCGATGCTGTCTTGAGTAAGTCGAGCGGCAAGGCGATGATCCAGACAACTGAGTCGATTGTTGTGGTTGGTGCCTCAACAGGCGGCACCGAGGCCCTGCGGATTTTCCTGGAAGCCCTGCCGGCGGATACGCCGGGTATCGTCATTGTTCAGCATATGCCGGAGAGTTTTACCGCCGCTTTTGCCAGACGTCTTGACAGCTTGTGTAAGATTACCGTCAAGGAAGCCGAAAACGGTGATACTGTGGTGCGGGGCCGCGCCTTGCTGGCGCCCGGAAATCGTCATGCCTTGCTTAAACGCAGCGGCGCCCGTTACTATGTAGAGATAAAAGATGGACCGCTGGTGTCACGTCACCGTCCTTCAGTGGATGTCCTGTTTCGTAGTGCCACTCGTTACGCCGGAAAAAATGCCGTAGCCGTCATCATGACCGGCATGGGCGATGACGGCGCCAGGGGAATGAAGGAAATGCGGGATGCCGGTGCCCGGACGATTGCTCAGGATGAGGACAGTTGTGTGGTTTTCGGGATGCCGAAAGAGGCTATCAAGCTGGGTGGGGCGGAACAGGTATTGCCGTTGCAGAAGATTGCCGCCGAGATTGTGCGTCTGTGTCCGTAAGTTGTAAGTCAGATAACGGGAGTCGCTAGTGGATAGAAAGGTAACCCGCGTTTTTGTCGTCGAAGATGACGCCGCCCACGCCAGTGTGATCAAGCGCTACCTGATGTCGAATGGGCATCCGGCCGAGGTTCTTGTTGCTGACAGTTTGAAACAATGTCGCGCTGAAATCGGCCCCTTTTGCCCCGACATTCTGTTGCTTGATTTGAATCTGCCCGATGGTCAGGCAATCGAATTTTTAAAAGAAAGTGCTCAGACAATCTCTTGTCCGGTGCTGATCATGACCTCCCAGGGGAGCGAAGCCCTGGCTGTCGAGGCTCTCAAGGCCGGCGCTCTTGACTATATTGTCAAAACACCTGAAACCTTCATGGCCATGCCACGTATTATAGAGCGATCCCTGCGTGAATGGACAACCCTGCAGGAGCGGCACCGGGCTGAAGAGGAGGCTGAGCAGGCACGACGTGAGTGGGAGACGACCTTTGATGCCATGAACGAGGTCATTACCATCCACGACAAGCAGATGCGTATTGTTCGTGCCAATAAGGCTGCAGGTGCTTTGAGCGGAGAGTCTTCCGATACTCTGATCGGTAAGCGCTGCTGCGAAGCTCTGTGGGGCAAGAGCAATATTTGTGTCGATTGTCCCCAGGTGCAGACCATATGGGATGGCAAAACCCACAAGGGGATTGTGCAACATAAGCAGGAAGGGAAAATCTATGAGCTGACGACCACTCCCTTCCCGTCTACCAGCGACCGGGAATATTATATTCATGTGGCCAGGGATATAACGACCCAGAAAGAGTACGAAAAGCAGCTCGAATATCAGGCCACCCACGATCTGCTTACCGGGTTACCCAACCGGGTCCTGCTCAAGGATCGCCTTGACCAGGCCATTCACTACGCCCAGCGGTCGGAGCGCATCGTTGCCCTGGTGCTGCTGGATTTGGATCGCTTCAAGGTCGTTAATGATACCCTCGGGCACGCCCTGGGGGATGATCTTTTATGTCAGGTGGCTGCCCGTCTCAGGAGCGCGGTGCGTGATACCGATACGGTTGCGCGATTCGGCGGTGACGAGTTTGTTGTTTTGCTGACCCAGGTTGCCGCGTATGACGATGTCAACACGGTTCTCAACAATATCCTGTTGATGTTGTCCACCTCGTATCAGTTTGGCGATCGCCGCTTCAACCTGTCCGCCAGTATGGGTGTCAGTTTGTATCCTAACAACAGTCAGGATGGTGCCACTCTGATCCGTTATGCCGATATTGCCATGTATCAGGCAAAAAAAACAGGCAACAGGGTCTGTTACTACGACAGCGAAATGGGGTTGGCGGGTCTTGATACTCTGGAGTTGGAAAATGATCTGCATCAGGCCATCGACAATAATGAGCTGTGTCTGTATTATCAGCCTAAAATTGACCTGACCGCGGGAACTATTGCCGGTTGCGAGGCCCTGCTGCGCTGGCAGCATCCTACGCGTGGGATGATCTCTCCGGGCAAATTTATCCCGATTGCCGAACAGACCGGCCTCATTGTTCCCATCGGCAGGTGGGTCATGGAAGAGGCCTGTCGCCAGAGTCTGGCCTGGCAGGCCGAGGGGTTGCCCCTCATCCGTATTGCGGTCAATCTGTCAGCACGACAGTTTCGTCAGGGTGATCTGGCGGCCACAGTGATGGAAGTATTGCAGGGTGCCGGGTTAAGTCCCGATCTGCTGGAACTGGAACTGACCGAGAGCATGATCATGGATGACCCGGAAAGAGCCAGAATAACGTTACAAGAGCTCAAAAATATCGGGGTTCACTTGAGTCTGGACGATTTCGGTACCGGTTATTCCAGCCTTAATTATCTGCGGCGCTTCCCTGTTGACAGCCTGAAGATTGATCAATCCTTTATTCACGATGTTATTACTGACCCGTCCGGAGCCTCTGTTGTTGCCAGTATCGTCGATATTGCCCACAACCTGGGGCTGGCAGCTATCGCCGAAGGGGTTGAAACCGAAGAACAACTGGAATTTCTGATTGCCAACGAGTGCGAC
>SLDV01000034.1 GCA_007125165.1 Geobacteraceae bacterium
CTCGTTGCGTGGGCTCGATGCCCTGCTGGCGATGGTGCAGATGCCGGCCGGCATCCCGGTGGCGACCATGGCTATCGGGCCTGCGGGGGCACGTAACGCCGGACTCTTTGCTGTGCGTATGCTCGCGACCACAGACCAGCAGTTGGAGCAGAAACTCGATGAGTTCAAGCAGGAAATGGCAGTTGGAGTGGTACAAAAATCTGATCGATTGCAGGAAAAATTGCGCACTGATGGGCTGGCCTAAGTGTATATTGTATACAGTTTTTGATTGACATTTGATGCCTGCCATTCTAATGTTGCGGTCAGGGTTATGTACTGCTTTTATCAATGAACTAATTTGCCAGGAGGAGTAATAATGAAGAAATTTGCTGTGTTGTTGGCCGTTCTTGCTGTGGTCGGTCTTGCTGTGTACGCTATTGCGGCACCGAATGAAATTGTTTTTGAGGCCAGAAACGGTAACGTTACCTTTGATCATGCGGCTCATGTGGCTACAGGCGATTGTGTGTCCTGTCATCACGATGGCTCCACCGACTCTTGTCGCAGTTGTCATGACGGCACTACCGCATCATCAACCAAGGATGCCAGGGGTGCCTTTCATGCTTTCTGTATTGATTGTCATAAGGAATCCGGCATGAGGGGGACCTGTAACGAGTGCCACAAGAGATAAATTGCCGGTAATATTTTTTTACTGTTGATTGAGTTTTAAGCGTCAACCTTTATTCGAGAGGGGTTGACGCTTTTTTTTCGGGGTCGCTGCGTACCTATGTCTGCCAATGAAACCCTTGATCAATTGATGCCCGGGAATTTGCACCTGTGGCAGGCAAAATCCGGACATCGTTATTCCATCGACGCTGTCCTGCTGGCCGGCTTTATTTGCTCGATAAAGTACCGTTGCATTGCTGATCTGGGTACGGGAAATGGTGTGCTGCCGCTCTTGTTGTCACATTTAACCCGTGCCGAGGCGATCTATGGGTTTGAGATTCAGCACAGCATGGTACAGCGGGCCCGGCGTAATGTTGAGTTGAATGGACTTGAAAACAGGGTCACCATTATTGAGGGGGATGTGCGCAGCATAAAAAAACTTCATCCTTGTGGCTCCATGGACCTGGTGGTGAGTAACCCCCCTTATCGGTCGGCTTTCAGCGGCAGAATTGCGCCGGATGGCGAGCGTGCTCTGGCTCGACACGAACTAGCAGGCACGATCGAGGATTTTGCCCTTGCGGCGGGCTGGTTACTGAGGTCGGGCGGGGTTTTCAGCGTTGTCTATCTGGCCGAGAGGCTGAGCCCCCTGTTAGCTGCCATGACGCAGGCCGGAATCGAGCCGAAACGACTTAGACTGGTGCATTCCACCGCTACAAGCAGTGCACGTCTGGTGCTGTTGGAAGGTTGTAAGGGAGGGCGCCCCGGAATTGAGGTTGAAAGACCTCTGATTGTTTATTCGGACCATCATGAGGGCCGTTCTTATACCGAAGAAATCGAGCGGATATACAGCCTTCCGGGAGCAGCCCGCTAAGAATGACGCTTTTTACTCAGCTTCGACTGCAGAATGAAAAACCGCCTCAATTCATGTTGTAGTCCGGGGTCAGTAATATCTTTGACCAGTTCATCGATCCGGAACTGTTCGTTATCGCTGAGTTCGATGCCTTCCAGGGGGCGCGACTTGTCCGGCGTCGGAACCGCTGAGACAGGAGCTGCAACCTGGGACGTTTTTCGCAGGTAAAGGTCGGTAATATCCGCCGAGGGAACTTCGTCCCGGATTTTGGCGAGTATCTGTGGTTTCATCATTTGCAGTTGCTGCATCCATACTGGATGGTCGACCGCTACTTCCAGAACCCCCTTGCGCAGGCGCAACGGTCGTGCTCGTGCTGCGATCTGTTTGCCGACAATCTTGTCCCATACCAGCCAGGCCTGATGACGGGTGATCTGTTCACCGAATCCAGGCTTGCCAAGCATTTCTTTCAGCAGGCTGCTGACACTTTGTGCCCGCTTCAGTGATGGACGTTTGGTCCTGTTCATTGTTGTGCTCGACGGCGCATCCAGCCGCCTAAAATCTGACCGATGACAGCGCAGGCCAGGGTGACAGGAATCCAGTGCCAACTGAATCCATACAGTTGACGGATGATGATCAGCAGGGGGATGGATGCATGGATAAAAACAATCCAGCGAAGTGAATATTTGGGCGCGGTTTCACGCAAGTAGCCTAAAGGAAGGTTGCTGGTGAAGGCGATTGAAAGCAGTATGATCAATGGTAGTATCTGGTTGTCAGGCAGCAACGGTTTCCCCTTCGGGCGGCTTATGAGAAATCAATCGTGACTTTACTGCGCTATTCGCGGACTGTCAATCGATCGGCGCATTAGTCTCTTGCGCCCGCTGTGCAAACGTGGCACTATGCGCGACCGAAGCGGACGTGTCAATCAGAGATTTGCAGAGGTATTGTGGTCAAAGAAGGAGATTATGTCGCTGTTTTTAACTCAGTTCATCGAGTTCTTAAGGCGGAGAAAATATTAAAAGAAGCAGGCGCTTCTTTTTGCTTGATTCCGGCGCCGCGGCAGATCAGTGCCGATTGTGGTCTGGCTCTCTGTTTTGCCCCGGATGTGCGTGCCGAGATTGAGGTTTTGCTCAACCAGGCCGACCTGCCCATTGTAGCGCTCTGGGTGATGCAGTCCGGAGCCTACAAGCCGGCAAATTGAGGGGCTCTTGTGCTGGTGTTTTATCTTGACAACAGGGGATGATAAATTTTACTTTTACTCTTTTGTGAGTTGTAGCAACAGGTCCTATGTTTGATAATCTTTCTGACAAGCTTGACGCAGTATTTAAAAAGTTGCGTGGTCACGGGCATCTGACCGAAAAGCAGATTAAGGAAACCATGCGGGAAATTCGCCTGGTTCTGCTTGAGGCCGATGTGAACTTTCGTGTTGTCAGGGACTTTGTTGCAACGGTGAGCGAGCGTGCCGTTGGTCAGGACGTTTTGAAAAGTCTGACTCCGGCGCAACAGATCATTAAAATTGTTCGCGAAGAGCTGGCCCGCTTGATGGGAGAAGGAGAAGATAACTCCCTGAAACTGGCGGCCAAGCCGCCTGTATCCTTGTTGCTGTGCGGATTGCAGGGTGCGGGGAAAACTACCAGTTGTGGTAAGCTCGCGCTTAAATTGCGACGCGAAAAACGGAACCCGTTGTTGGTGCCTGCCGATGTCTACCGTCCAGCGGCCATCGAACAGCTCAAGACCCTGGGGCGTCAGTTGGGAATCGAGGTCTTTGATTCATCAACAGAAGACGATCCGGTCGACATATGTGCGCGGGCACGGCGGCACGCCGAACTGAACGGTTACGATACCATTATTTTCGATACCGCCGGTCGACTCCATATCGATGCTGAGCTGATGGGAGAGCTCAAGGGGATTATTGAGGCCGTTGCTCCTCAGGAGATCCTTTTTGTTGCCGATGCCATGACTGGGCAGGATGCGGTAACCGTTGCGGCGAGCTTTAACGAACAACTGCCACTGACTGGCGTTATCCTGACCAAAATGGATGGCGACGCCAGAGGGGGCGCGGCGCTGTCGATTCGTGCGGTAACCGGCAAGCCGGTTAAGCTCGTCGGTATGGGTGAAAAACTCGACGCTCTTGAGACCTTCCACGCGGATCGCATGGCACAGCGAATTCTGGGAATGGGGGATGTCTTAAGCCTGATCGAAAAAGCTCAAGCTGCGGTGGAGGAGGACGATGCCTCTGCCATGGAAGAACGCCTGCGCAAGGAAGGCTTCACCCTTGAAACCTTTCTTGAACAGATGCAGATGGTGAAGAAGATGGGGTCGATTGACTCTTTGCTCAAGATGATTCCCGGAGCCGGCAAAATGATGAAACAGGCTCCAGGGATGCAGTTGCCGGAAAATGAAATCAAGAAGATTGAAGCCATTATCCGGTCGATGACAGTCCGTGAGAGAATGGATCATCGGATTCTGAACGGTTCCCGCCGACTGCGTATTGCCAAGGGGAGCGGCACCAGAGTTCAGGATGTCAACCAACTGTTAAAGCGTTTTGTTGAAGCGCAGAAGATGATGAAAAAAATGCAGAAAATGGGCCCTAAGGGGCTCAAGGGAATGCTTGGTCGCGGTGGGCAGCTCCCGTTTTAGTAGTTATAACGAGGTAAGGTTTTCATTTTATCCAACGTACCGCCAATAATTCATGTGAAACACCAGGAGGACAGACAGCATGGCAGTAAAAATCAGGCTCGCCCGCGGTGGCGCCAAGAAAAAACCAGTTTATCGGGTTGTTGTAGCCGATGAGCGTTTCCCACGGGATGGCCGGTTTATTGAAGCGCTGGGACAATATAATCCCCGCCTCGAAAATTCTTTGGTCGATTTTAAAGAAGATCGCGCTCTGGAATGGCTTCAGAAGGGGGCGCAACCCACGGATACCGTGCGTAGACTGTTGCGTCACTCGGGTGTCTGGGCCAAATTCAAAGGCCAGCCCGCGACCGAAGCATAAGAATGTGGCGAGAGCAGGAATAATGGGGCAGGGCTTTGCTTGATTCTGAACATCAGCAAAGTAATCAGAGCCCTTTGCTTCACGTCGGAGATGTTGTCGGCACCCATGGGCTGCGTGGTGATCTCAAAGTAAAATCGCATTCAGGCGACCTGTCGGTTCTGCTGGAAGTGGATGAGGTGGTGCTGGAGCCTCCCGTGGGCCCGACTATTACTGCCCGCATCAGCCGCCAGATTATTCACAAGAAAGCGGTTCTGTTGCGCCTGATCGACTATGAGAGTATCGCTCTGGCAGAGCCGTTGGTTGGCAGTAAGGTCAAGCTTCCGGAGTCAGCATTGCCGGAGTTGGATGAAGATGAATATTACTGGAGCAAATTGTCGGGTTCTCGTGTGACTGATCGGCGCTTCGGCGATCTTGGGTACCTGGTCAGTATGTTTACTACTGCCGCCCACGATACTTATATCGTTGAAGGTGATTATGGTGAGGTGCTTATCCCGGCCGTAAAAAAATTTATCCTGTCGATTGATCTGGATCAGAAGATGATCGAGGTCGATCTGCCCGAGGGGCTGGTGCCGGAAAAAGAATGATTTTTCATGTGGTCACCCTGTTTCCGGAGCTGCTCGAATCACCACTGCGTGAGAGTATCCTCGGGCGGGCCTTGAAGCAGGGGTTAATAGAGGTTGAATCTCACAATCTGCGTAACTGGGCCGAAGGCAGACATCTGACTACGGATGATGCTCCTTACGGCGGTGGTGACGGGATGGTGATGAAACCCGAACCTTTTTACCGGGCGGTTACCGAACTTAAAGAGCGCACACCGGCGGCCCGGGTGCTGTTAATGACACCCCAGGGGGTTCCTTTTCAGCAGCACCATGCAAAGCGTCTGTCGACTGAAGAGGGGCTGATTTTTCTGTGTGGGCGTTACGCCGGTTTTGATGAGCGGATTCGCACGACATTAGTGGATGAAGAGTTTTCCATCGGCGATTTTGTGTTGACCGGAGGAGAATTGCCGGCTCTGGTGATGATTGATGCTATTGCCCGCTATGTGCCGGGGGTTCTGGGATCATCAGACAGTGTGACAAGTGATTCTTTCAGTGATGGGCTGTTGGAGTACCCTCAGTACACCCGACCACCTGAATTTAATGGTGTTGCCGTACCGGAGGTACTTCTTTCGGGCGATCATGGCCGCATCAATGCCTGGCGGCGTGAGCAACAATTGTTGCGTACCTTGCTGCGTCGCCCTGATTTGTTGGAAAAGATTGATCTGAGTGCCGCTGACCGTCGCATTATTGAGCGACTGCAGCGTGAAGCAGGCCAATCGTAACGGAATATAAGCAGTGTCGAAAGACATGGATGGAACTTTTTCAGGAGGACAGGAATGAACATCATTGATAGATTGGAAAAAGAACAGCTGCGCAAGGATATCCCCGTTTTTAAGGCCGGAGATACCCTTAAGGTACACGTTAAGATCACCGAAGGCGACAAACAGCGGATTCAGATATTTGAAGGTATCTGTATTAAGCGTGTCAACGGCGGAATAGGTTCATCCTACACGGTGCGTAAAATGTCCGGCAGTGTCGGAGTTGAGAGAATTTTCCCCCTCCATTCGCCGAATGTTGAAAAGGTTGAGTTGGTGCGGGTTGGTAAAGTCCGTCGCGCCAAACTGTACTATTTGCGCAACCTGCGTGGCAAGGCTGCCCGGATTGCAGAAAAACGTACCGCTTAAATTTTGTCCAGTTGTTCGTAAGGCCCCCGACACCCGTGTCGGGGGCTTTTTAAGTCGAGGTAGCGACCAGGATGAAGACGTTGAGTTTGTTCGAATCTCCACCTGTCTCTCCTTTGGAGTTTGAGGAACGGGCTCGGCAGCGCGGGTTTCGATCTGTCGCCGGGATCGATGAGGCGGGGCGTGGCCCTCTCGCCGGACCGGTGGTTGCGGCCGCTGTAATTTTACCCGCGCAATTCAGCCTGCCCGGTCTGACGGACTCAAAAAAACTCAGTGTCCGACAGCGCCAGACCCTTTACCCTGAAATCCGCCGACAGGCTCGAGCGATCGGCGTGGGAGTTGCTTCTGTGCTGGAAATTGATCGCCTCAATATCCTTCAGGCAACCCTTCTAGCCATGCGCCGTGCCGTTAATCGCCTGCCAGACAGCCCTGATCATCTTCTCATTGACGGTATCTCCGCTATTCCCCTGGCGTTGTCACAGCAGTGTGTCAAGCAGGGAGACAGCCGTTCTCTTTCCATTGCTGCTGCCTCAGTGATCGCCAAGGTCATCCGTGATCGGATCATGCTCAGTTTCGATCGGCAGTTGCCGGGATACGGTTTTGCCCGTCACAAAGGGTACGGTACCCGCCGGCACCGCCAGGCCATCGCCGAACTCGGGCCGACCCCCCTGCATCGAAAAACCTTCGCCGGGGTCAGGGAGTATCTGTGTGACTGAACAGCGCCTGGCACTAGGCGTGCGTGGTGAAGAGGTTGCGGCTGCATATTTGCGCGATCAAGGTTATACTCTCATTGAGCGTAATTTTCGCTGTCCTCTGGGGGAGATTGATATTATTGCCGGTGATCGCCGCAATCTGGTTTTTATTGAGGTCAAAACCCGTCGCAGTGCAGCTTTTGGATTGCCCCAGGAGGCCGTCGGGTTACGCAAACAGCGCCAATTGATCCGTGTCGCCCAATGGTATCTGAAAAAAGAGGGGAAATCCCGACAGCACCCTCGTTTCGATGTTATCGCCATCCTGCTGTTTTCCGGGCAGGCACCGGAGATTACCCACATACAGGATGCTTTTGCCCTGTCCAGCTGAATCCTTCCCTAGCCAAGGAGATGAGTCTGAATGACTAAAATGGCGACTGATATGGCCATCGATCCAAAGCGCTACGGATTGGTGCGTGTTGCTGCCGCTGCACCGGAGCTGCATCTGGCTGATCCCGAGAATAACCTTGCCGAGATCTGCCGGCTTGCTGGTCGGGCAGCCGATCAAGCCTGTTCGCTGATCGTGTTCCCAGAGCTGAGTCTGACCGGCTATAGTTGTGGTGATCTGTTTTTTCAGGAAGTGTTGCAACGGCGTGCTGTCGAAGTGCTCTTTGAGCTCAAAGAATGGACGACTACGACTCCCATTGCGATGGTAGTGGGACTGCCACTCGCAGCGTCGGGGCGTCTGTTCAATTGTGCCGCCGTGGTCAGTCACGGAAAAATTCACGGGCTGGTGCCCAAAACTTATTTGCCCAACACCGGAGAATTCTACGAGCAGCGTTGGTTCTCACCAGCACGTGACGCCAACTTTTCAATGGTTACCCTGGGTGGCGTTGTGACTCCCTTTGGTACAGATTTGCTTTTTGCGGCAGCGGACAATCTGCAGGTGATGATTGGTATCGAATTATGCGAAGACCTGTGGGCAGTGCAGCCACCGAGTGGCTATCAGGCACTGGCCGGCGCCAGTTTGCTGCTTAATCTGTCAGCGAGCCCGGAAACCCTCGGCAAACATGAGTATCGTCGGGATCTGGTGGCTTCGCAGTCGGCGCGTTGTCTGGCCGCTTATGTTTACGCCGGGTCCGGACCGGGCGAATCGACGACCGATCTGGTTTTCCCCGGACACTCCCTGATTGCTGAAAATGGCCGGATTTTTGCCGAGACGGAACGTTTTTCCTTCACCAGCCAAATGGCGATCGCCGATGTTGATCTTGCCCGACTGCAGAGTGAGCGGCAGCGTAACCGTCCTTTTGCCGCCAGCGCTCCTGAACGCCCGGTGCGAATTATTCCGATCCCTTTGCATCAGGCTTCCATCTCCGGATTATTGCGACCACTGATGCGAACTCCCTTCGTTCCTCCTGACGTTGACGAGCGTAAGGGACGCTGTCACGAGATTTTTCAGATCCAGACCAGTGGGCTGGTCAGGCGCCTGCGTCATACCGGTTCCCGTGCTGCTGTCATCGGCCTTTCCGGCGGTCTTGATTCCACCCTGGCACTGCTGGTGACAGTCAAAGCCTACGAGCTCGCCGGGTTGCCGCGAGCCGGGATTGTTGCCGTCACCATGCCCGGATTTGGTACCACCAGCCGGACACGATCAAATGCTGAAAGGCTTGCCGAAGAGTTGGGGGTGACACTGCGGGTAATTCCCATTCAGACTGCCGTGGAGCAGCATTTTCGTGATATCGGACACGATCCTGAACAGCATGATGTTACTTACGAAAACAGCCAGGCGCGCGAACGCACCCAGATTCTGATGGACATTGCCAATCAGGTCTCCGGGTTGGTTATCGGTACCGGCGATCTGTCGGAACTGGCCCTGGGCTGGTGCACCTATAACGGCGATCATATGTCCATGTACGCGGTCAACAGCGGGGTGCCCAAGACTCTGGTGCGTTATCTGGTTCAGTGGTGTGCGGACGAAGAATTCAGCGGCGATATTTCCAGGGTCTTGTTTGATGTCTGTGACACACCGATTTCACCGGAACTGCTGCCACCAACTGCCGATGGTGAAATCGACCAGTTGACGGAAGAGGTGATCGGCCCTTACCTGGTGCACGATTTCTTTCTCTATCAGATTGTGCGATTGCACTACCCGCCGGCAAAAGTGCTGCTGTTTGCTGAGCAGGTGTTTTCTGCTGAATACGGTCGAGAGCAGTTGATTGCCTGGCTGAAACAGTTCTACCGGCGTTTTTTCAGCCAGCAGTTCAAACGCTCCTGCCTCCCGGATGGCCCCAAGGTTGGTACCGTGGCGCTGTCACCCCGCGGCGACTGGCGCATGCCCAGTGATGCTATGGTCGACCTGTGGCTGCAGGAACTGGAGCAGTTGCGGTGACCGGAACCCTCTATGTTGTTGCGACGCCTATCGGTAATCTGGAAGACATGACCTATCGGGCGGTCAGGGTGCTGGGGGAGGTGGCCCTGATCGCTGCTGAAGATACCCGCCACAGTCGCAAACTGCTGACCCATTACGGCATTGCTACGCGCCTGATTTCCTATCACGATCACAATGAAAAAGAGCGCGCTGAACAGCTTCTGGCGCGCCTTCAAGGTGGTGAAAATGTCGCCCTGATCAGCGATGCCGGTACACCCTGTATCGCAGACCCAGGTTATGAACTGGTACAGCGCTGCCACCTTGAAGGGATTGCGGTCGTTGCCGTGCCCGGATCTTCTGCCGTGATCGCCGGTTTATCCATTGCCGGACTGCCGACGGAAGGGTTTCGCTTTCTCGGATTTCTGCCTGCCAAAGCTCAGGCCAGAAGGACTGTGCTGCAACGCTGTAGTGATGAAACGGCGACCCAGGTGATGTACGAGGCTCCTCACCGTTTGCTGGCGACCTTGTCTGATATTGTTGACATCTGTGGTAGTGACTGCCGGGTTGCTATTGCGCGTGAATTGACCAAACGCCATGAAGAGTTGTTTTCCGGTACGGCACAAGAAGCTCTGACCAGTTTTTCCGAGCGGGAAGCAGTAAAAGGGGAGCTGGTTGTCATGGTGGCACCGGCCCCTCGTCAGGCCCCGGAGATGACGATCACAGAGCAATTACTCCACTTGCGCCAGACTACTGACCTTAACTGGAAAGACATTGTCAAACAGGTCGCGCGCGATCAGGGCGTCGCCG
This sequence comes from Geobacteraceae bacterium, assembly GCA_007125165.1. Taxonomy (GTDB): domain Bacteria; phylum Desulfobacterota; class Desulfuromonadia; order Desulfuromonadales; family Geopsychrobacteraceae; genus Pelovirga. The sequence goes on from SLDV01000034.1 coordinate 10,069, forward strand.
GTAGCGAGGTTTACCGGGAATCATTACCGTTGCGTAAGGGTTGAATTCAGTGGGGTAACAGTGAAGTTGGGCTCGTTGCTGGCTGATATCGGTCGCCAAGCACAGCTGAGCGAAGATGAAGCCCTTGTTTTTGGGCAAATGCGCCCGTGGCTGGTCTGATCACATCATTACGATGACTTATGCACGTATCTCAAAGACACTGAATCCATCAGCACAATCAAGCCATTCAACATCAACCTGATCAACCTGTGCCATCTTCGGCCCCTCATGGCACCAGTCGATGATGCTCTGAACAACTTCCTTCTTCCCCTGAAATAACGCTTCAACGCTGCCGTCAGGGCAGTTGCGACACCAGCCGGTGATGCCCAGTTCACTAGCTTTTTCCCTGGTGCTCTGACGAAACCAGACTCCCTGCACCCGTCCGCTGATCCGCACCTTGGCGCTGATGATGGTCATTGATTTTCTCCTGGTGTTATCAGTTCAAGAAACTCATCCTCGCTTAACACGGTCACTCCCAATGCTCGGGCCTTGTCCAGCTTGCTGCCGGCACCGGGGCCGGCAACGACATAGTCGGTCTTGCCGCTGACTGACCCGCTGGCCCGTCCTCCCTGCTGCATGACCAGCTCTTCTCCCTCCTTGCGGGTGAAGCGTTCCAGGCTACCGGTAAAGACGATGGTTTTTCCCGCGAGGAGTTTTCCGGACGGCTGCCGCTTTTCGGTGGGCGGAGCGACACCCAGTTCTGACAACTCTGCCAGGAGGGCGCGATTTTTTTCCGCAGCAAAAAAATTGACAATGCTGCCCGCAACCTGTGGCCCGATTTCGTGAATTGCGATGAGATCTTCGTATGTCGCGCTGGAGAGCTTGTCGAGGCTGCCATACTGTTGAACTAGTAGCCTCGCGGTATGGCTACCGACATGGCGGATGCCGAGAGCAAAGATGAGATTGGCCAGCGGTCGGTTTTTGCTGTTGTCAATGGCAGCCAGCAGATTATCGGCCAGCTTTTCCCCCATACGCTCAAACTGAAACAGGCCTTCTTTTTTCAGGCGATAGAGGTCGGCGATGCTGCCGACCAGGTTCAGGTGCAGTAACTGATCGACATAGCGTCCCCCCATTCCCTGAATATCCATGCCGCCGCGTGAGCAGAAGTGCTTGAGGGATTCCTTCAGCCGTGCCGGACAGTCGATTCCCTGACAGCGAGGTACGACTTCATCCACTTCCTGCATCAGGGGTGAGCTGCAGACGGGGCAGTGCGAAGGCCGTGGGATGGCCTGTTCAGTGCCGGTTCGTTTGTCCTTGACGACCCGTACCACCGCCGGGATAACGTCACCGGCGCGTTCAACAATAACGGTATCGCCAATATGAACATCGAGGCGCTCAATTTCATCCCAGTTATGCAGACTGGCACTGGAGACATTGACACCACCGACATTGACAGAAGCAAGATTGGCGACTGGGGTGACAGCACCGGTTCGACCAACCTGCAGTCTTACAGATTCAAGCACAGTTTCTGCCTGCCGTGGGGGAAACTTGCAGGCGATAGCCCAGCGTGGGGTACGACTTTTTACGCCGAGTTCTTCTTGCAGATCGCGGTGATTGACTTTGACCACCATGCCGTCGATTTCGTACGTAAGCTGTTCGCGGCGTTCAAGCAACTGCTGATACTGATGTATCGCCACATTGATATTTGCGGCACAGTGGGTCTCAGCGAGGTTGACCTGCAGGCCCCAGCGCGTCAGATTTTCAAGCAGTTGCTGATGGGTTTGTGGTGCTTGCCCGATCAGCCTGCCGATCCCGTAACAACTTATTTTCAGTGGTCGTTCCGCCGTGAGGCGGGGGTCGAGCTGGCGCAGGCTACCGGCGGCAAGGTTGCGGGGGTTGGCAAAAGGTGATTCCCCGTTTTCGCGGCGTAGTTGGTTGAGGCGCCGGAAATCATCGAGATGGATATAGACTTCCGCCCGTACTTCGACCAGTTCAGGGAAGTCATTGTGGAGTTGTAGGGGGACATTCCTGATAGTGCGCACATTCTGGGTAATATCTTCCCCCGTGGTTCCATCGCCACGGGTTGCTCCGCGAATCAGTTTTCCCTTTTCATAGGTCAGTGCGACCGCTACACCATCCAGCTTAGGCTCACAGAGATACTCGATTTCAACAGCAGTTCCTAAAAAACGCTTGATCCGCACGTCAAAGGCGAGTAAATCGTCAGTAGTGAAAGCGTTTTCCAGCGACAGCATGGGCTCACCATGGGCTGCCGGCAAGAATTTGTCCAGGGGAGTGCTGCCAACACGTTGGGATGGCGATGTCGGACTGACAAGGTCCGGGTACTCTCGCTCAAGCAGCAGAAGCTGTTGAAGAAGTCGATCGTATTCCGTATCGGAGATTTCAGGCTGATCAAGAGTGTGGTAAAGATAGTTGTGGCGATGGAGTTGGCTGCACAACTGTTGATGACGTTCACGAATGGCGACGGGTATCTTTTCCGGTTGGGATGACATGCCAATATCCTTTTAAAGAGACGACGTTACGTGTGCTGATTGTTTTTCCAGCAGATTTCACTTTGTGGCAAAGTTACGCTAGAATTCTTCGTACCATTGTCGCCCACGGCTATCGTCAGCCGAGTCAACAGGGTTGATTTTGCCGGAACTGACCTTCGTTGCCGATAGTCCTTGTTGTACCAGACAAGGCTGATTGTATTAAAGAAAAAAGCAGTCCCCAGGATGGTGGAGAGAAGCCGTGCATGACAGGGATCGACAAAAAAGGGGTTCACTTCGATGGATGAAATAACCTGGCGCGTTCTGGCGCTTTTTTTTCTGTTGCTGGTTTCCGGTTTTTTTTCCGGATCGGAAACCGCGTTAACTTCTCTGGATCGGTTGCGGCTACGGCTGCTACAGCAGAAAAATCATCCCGGAGCGGACAAGCTGGCAGATCTGGTTGACAATCCTGATCGAACCTTGAGCGGTGTTCTGGTTGGCAATAATCTGGTGAACATTGCCACATCGGTTATCGCTGCCGGATTATTTGTCGGCTTGTTCGGCGAGCGGGGGGAGTGGCTGACGATTCTGATTCTGACACCGATTCTGCTGATTTTTGCTGAAGTCTGTCCTAAGACTCTTGCCGCTCAGTATCCGGAGCGTTTTTCTCTCATCGTGCTGCGACCAATGCGGGGGTTCCTGTTTGTTATGGCACCGGTTATACGCGTCGTGGCCGGCACGTCGCGGCTCCTCACCAGTTTTCTGCGCAAGCATCAGGCCGAAGGCCTCCACGTGTCAGAAGATGGCATCAAGGCGTTGATTGAGGCCGGCGAAGAATCCGGGGTTGTTGCCGCCGAGCAGAAGCGCATGCTGCACGGAATTTTTGAATTATCCGAAACCCGGGTGCGCGATGTCCTGATTCCCCGTACTGAGGTGGTCGGGATCGACGCGTCGTCATCTTTTGAAGAGGTGCTCAATGCGGTAAGGCAAGCACGGCATTCGCGCTTTCCTGTTTATCGGGATAATCTTGATAATATCGTCGGCGTGCTGCATTCGAAAAATGTTCTTGATTACATTCAGCGAGCGGCTGATTTTTCTTTGGAGCAGGCCTGTCGCAAACCATATTATGTGCCGGAGTCGAAACGGATTGGTGTTCTGTTGCAAAGCTTTTTGAAAAAACGTGAGCATCTGGCTATCGTTGTCGATGAATACGGTGGTATGGAGGGGATTGTCACCCTTGAGGATGTGGTTGAGGAGGTGGTGGGTGACATTAACGATGAATACGATATCGCAGAAATCGAATTTAAAGAACTCGGCGCCGGCCACTATCTGATTGATGCTGCCATGCCCCTGCGTGAAGTGAACAGACGTCTCGGTCTCCAGCTTCCGGAGGATCAGGTGACGACTTTGGCCGGTCACATTTTTCAACTCAGTGGCAAGATACCTGCTCAGGGAGATGTTTTTGATGAAGGTCCCATTCGTTTTCGGGTTCTGCGCATGGAGGAGAGGCGGATCGAAGAGATAGAGATTATTCTTTCCGATCAGTCACAGGAGCATCAGGAAAAGCATAATAGCCCATAAAAATTGACCAGTTCCGATTCGTTCCCCGGCCGCAATCCAGTCACTAAGTCCAAGTCCCTGTCTTAGCAATACTTTTCTTTTCTCCCAAAAGAAGTCGTATACAGATTTTCCCTTGACACTTCATGACCCCACCGCTATATTTTCAACACTGGTGTCAAATAGTGTCAAGGAGTGTCATGTGAGGTTCTCCGGCGAATATAATGTCAGCATCGATCTCAAGGGGCGGGTCAGCATTCCTGCGCCATTTCGGGATGAGCTGCGCCAGGATTACGACAGTGACAGTCTGGTTGTGACCCGTTACAAAAACGGCCTGGTCGCTTATCCTCGCCAGCGTTGGGACGAGATCTGTGCCAATGTTCTGGCGATGTCGCCGGGGCCCAAGCGGGAAGCAAATCTGCGCAATCGGCTTGCTCCGGCCCGTGAATGTCACTTCAATGCCCAGGGTCGTATCCAGATTCCGCAGGCGTTACGCGAGCATGCCGGGCTCGACAAGGAAGCCGTGGTCATTGGCATGTTTGAGAAAATAGAGGTCTGGAGCCAGCGGTCTCACGCCTTGATTGTTGCCGAGTCTGAAGCCTTGCTTGGTGAAGATGCTCAAGGCCAGGCAGATCTTGGTTTCTAGGAGTGGGGTCGGTTTCTTTTTCGCATCTTCCGGTTTTGCCTGATGAGGTCCTTTATTGGCTGAGTCCACAGGCGGACGGTATTTATCTTGATGGAACCCTGGGCGGTGCTGGTCACGCAAAACTGATCCTTGACAGGGCGCCGGGCAGCAAATTGATCGGGATCGATCGGGACCCGGCGGCAATCAGCCATGCTCAAGAGGTGCTGGCGTCTTATGGTGATCGTGTCAGTCTGCACCACAGCGATTTCGATCAGGCGGCAGAATTATTAGCACAGCTTGGCATTGATGGCCTCGATGGAATGCTGCTTGACCTGGGCGTGTCTTCCTATCAACTCGATACCCCAGAGCGGGGTTTTTCCTTCAGGCACGACGCACCCCTTGATATGCGGATGAATCCGGAGGCGGGAATCGCTGCCGCCGAGGTTGTCAATCAGATGGACGAGGCGCAGTTGCGCCAACTGTTCTTTGATTACGGAGAAGAACGCTACAGTCGCAGGATAGCAGCCAGAATAGCAGTCCAGCGTGAGCAGCGCCCGATTACAACGACGACGCAGTTGGCAGACCTGGTTCGTGAGGCCGTCCCGGGGGGTAACCGGCCCGACCGTATCCATCCTGCAACCAGGATATTCCAGGCTCTGCGTATTTATGTAAATGATGAACTTGATCAGGTCCGGCGCGGTGTCAGTGCCGGCATCGATCTGCTCAAGCCTGGAGGCCGTCTGGTGGTTATCAGCTTTCATTCTCTTGAAGATCGGATCGTCAAACAACTGTTTCGTGCGCGGGCGCAAGGGTGCATCTGCCCACCGCGGTTACCGGTATGTCAGTGCCGACATCAACCCGATGTTGTTCTGTTGACGCGTAAAGGGGTGAAGGCCACAGCGACAGAAATTGAAATGAACCAACGCTCGCGCAGTGCCATTTTGCGTGCGGTTCAACGTTGCTAGAAAGGGTTAGCCATGTCTGAAGCGATCCCGCAAACACGTATTAAAATCAGTGGTTTTTCCCTGCATCGACCGCGGTTGAGTCCTGTTCTGGTGGTCATCATTCTCATGTCCCTGTTGTCGCTGCTGTTTGTCTGGTCCAGGATTCATGCCATCAGCCTGGAATACGAGATTTCCCGCCTGGAGCGGGATCTAAGGGTACAAAGTCAACAGGTCAAAGAATTGGCCCTGGAAGTTGCGTTTTTGTCCCGTGATGAGCGGATTGAAGTGTTGGCCAGAAACGAACTGGGATTCCGGGATCCGGCACCCGGTCAAATCATTCGAGTGGAGTAATATCTTTTAATGGCGCATGGAACGGGACAGTTACGCATCAGAATTTTTGGAGTGCTGTTTATTCTGGCTTTCTGCGTTATTTCTGTGCGCGCCTACCAATTGCAGGTTGTAGAGGCTCCGGAGCTGCGAGCCCGGGCTGACCAGCAGCGCAACCACGTGGTCAAGCTGGCCCCCCGCCGGGGAAGTATTGTCGATCGCCATGGAAGCCCCCTGGCAGTCAGTCTTCAGGTTGATTCACTGTACGCCGATCCGGTACTGATTCAGGATCCCGCTGCGACGGCAAAAAAACTGGCGCCGATACTGGATATTCCCCAACCTGAGCTATTCAAAAGACTGACCGCCACCGGCAGGCGCTTTGTCTGGTTGCAGCGCATGATGGACCCTGATGTCGCGGCAGAAGTCCGCCAGCTCAGACTCCCCGGACTGGTTTTTGTCAATGAGCGTAAGCGTTTTTATCCGCAGTCAACGATAGGCGCACATGTGGTTGGTTTCACCGGTCTTGACCCGCGCGGCCTCGAAGGTATCGAACTGGAATATGATCGATTGCTTCAGGGTGAGCCGGAACTGTTGCTGTCGATCAAGGATGCACGTGGACGTGAGATGGCTACTGGAGAGGCATCGGTTCAGGGGGGGGCGACTGGTCACAATCTGCAACTGACTCTGGATAGATCGCTTCAATATATCGCTGAAAAAGAGCTGGTGCGCGTTGTGCGTGAATCAAATGCCATCGGCGGCACACTGGTGATGCTGGAGCCGGCCAGCGGTCGGGTATTGGCTTTGGCAAGCTGGCCTGAATTCAATCCGAATCTGGCGGGACGTTATCCGGCTGACCAGCGGCGTAATCGTGCCATATGTGACATTTATGAGCCTGGTTCAACCTTCAAGCCTTTTCTTCTGGCCGGTGTGCTGGAAGAAGGGCTGATGACGCCTGAGCAGACAGTTTATTGTGAGCAGGGACGTTATTCTGTCGGCGGTAGTGTCGTTCGTGATCATAGAAAATTCGGTGACCTGAACCTTGGAGAAATGCTGAAGTTCAGCAGTAATATTGGCTTCGTCAAGCTTGGCAAAGAGTTGGAGCGTGATCGTTATTATCGCTATCTGCGGTTATTCGGTTTTGGTTCCAGGACCGGGATTGATTTCCCAGGAGAAGTCAGTGGCTTGATTCGCCCTCCGTCACGCTGGTTCGAAATTGATCTCGCTGCCATGTCTTTCGGGCAGGGGTTAAGTGTTACACCGATTCAAATGGCGACGGCCATGGCGGCTATCGCCAATGGTGGATTGTTGATGGAGCCATACCTGGTGGAGACCATCACGGATGAGGACCATCGGGTGGTTCGAAGACGTTTACCTGAGGTGCGTCACCGGGTCATTTCAGAACGGACGGCGGCCCAGGTGCGCGACATGATGGTTGCTGTTACCGAGCCGGGAGGCACCGGCATCAGGGCGGCTGTTCCTGGTTTTCGGGTTGCCGGTAAGACCGGGACGGCACAGAAAGTTGATTCGGTAACCGGGGGTTATTCCGTAGACAAACGCATTGCTTCTTTTATTGGCTTCGTGCCGGCAGAGAATCCGGCAGTAGTGATCGCAGTGACCGTGGACGAGCCGCAGGGAGATGTTTATGGCGGTCAGGTTGCTGCCCCGGCTTTTGCCAGAGTGGCCAGTCAGACGCTGAATCATCTGCGTATTCTGCCGCGTGAGAATGTCACGACCCTGGCATCGGCTCCGGCATACGAAGAGCCTCTTCCTGATCTGGCGCCTCTGTTGCCAGTCAGAGATGGCGGGGATGGTCTGGTGATGCCGGACTTTCGTGGTATGAGTTATCGCCAGGTTCTGCAGGCGATGGAGAGACAGGGGTTGAATCTGAAGTTGACCGGCAGTGGCCGCGTCGTTGAGCAATTTCCGCGGGCGGGGGAGGCCATACCTTACGGTAAGGAAGCCTGGGTGCGTTTTGGCGCCTGAATATAGCAGAAAGGTCGTATCGATGCAGTTGCGTGAGCTGCTCAATACCATTGAGTCCGATGCAGTTCAGGGCTTGACAGACAGGACCATCACAGGGCTTGCATGTGATTCGCGTCAGGTGGTGGAAGGGGCTGTCTTTTTTGCGCTGCCCGGAACCAGAGTTGACGGTCGTGACTATATAGCGGATGCCCTTGCGGCTGGGGCCGGCGTCGTTGTAACAACATCCTTTGACGGCCTGCCGCCTGTTGCTGACCGTTGCTTTGTTCGTGTTGACAATGTGCGCCGGACGATGGCAAAGGTGGCTGCTCATTATTACGGTTATCCGGGGCAGGGAATTCCTGTTGTTGGCGTCACCGGCACTAATGGTAAAACTACGGTTACCTATCTTGTTGAGGCCATTCTTAAAAGAGCGGGCTATTCTCCAGCGGTGTTTGGAACCGTTTCTTATCGTCTGGGTGACAATCTTTGTTATGAGGCGACCCACACCACTCCGGAATCCCTTGAGTTGATGAAGACACTGGCTGAATTTCGTGAACAGGGTGCCGATGCGCTCGTTATGGAAGTCTCTTCCCATGCCCTTGATCAGCATCGGGTAGACGGGCTCACATTTGACCTGGCGATTTTTACCAATCTGACACCAGAGCATCTCGATTACCATGCCGGACAGGAAGAGTATTTCAACAGCAAGTGCCGACTTTTCCGGGACCTTCTCGGCCAGGGAACAGCCGTGATTAACGCAGATGATTCATATGGAATCAGATTGCTTGAAAGCCTTCCTGCTGCTGTAACTTTCGGAACCACGCCATCCTGTGATCTGCATCCGCGTCAAGTCTCGGTAACTCGTGACGGGATACGCGGTGTCTTTACTAACAAGAGTCAGGATGTCCTGATCGACAGTCCGATGATCGGTGATTTCAATGTCAGCAACCTGTTGGCGGCGGTAGCCGCTGCTCAGCAGCTCGGGGTTAGCAGCGACCAGATAGCAGCAGGTATCAGTATCGCTCCCCAGGTGCCGGGACGGCTGGAGCGGATAGACAATCGCCGCGGGGTGCTCGCGCTGGTCGACTACGCTCATACCGGCGATGCCCTGGAGCAGACACTCAAGACCCTGTCTGACATAGAACATCGAAGGCTCTATACAGTGGTCGGCTGTGGTGGAGACCGGGATCCCGGCAAGCGTCCTTTGATGGCAGCAGCAGCAGTGAAGTATTCAGACCTTGCAATTTTTACTTCGGATAATCCGCGCACCGAGGATCCTTACGTCATCCTTGAGCAGATTCGCAAAGGCGCTCTGGCAGCAGGAGGTCACGAGCTTGACCTGGCTGAAGCAGGTGCTGATAACAGGGGTTTTGTTGTTGTTCCAGACCGCCGCAGTGCCATCGATTTTGCCGCCGGACTTGCAGGTGATGGGGACCTTCTCCTGGTTGCCGGTAAGGGACATGAGGATTACCAGATCCTTGGCACAACGAAGATACATTTTGACGATCGCGAAGAACTCAAGCGAGCATTGACAGAAGCTGGTGAAGCGATGTCCCCGGGAGGTCAGGCTTATGTTTGATCTCGAAAGAATTGTCCGTATTGTCGGAGGGGAATATTGCGGCAGAAAAACCAATTGCACACTTGAAGGGGTTTGCACCGACAGCCGTAACATGGTTCCGGGTGCCCTCTTTGTCCCTTTGCGTGGCGGACGTTTTGATGGTCACGATTATCTCAGCCAGGCGGTAAAAAATGGTGCAGCGGCATGCTTGAGTGAAGAAGTTGTAGAAGGATTAAGTGTGCCGGTCGTTAGAGTTTCTGACACCTTGCGGGCACTGGGCGACATCGCCGCAGCACATCGTTTGCAACTCCATGGACCGCTGGTGGCCATTACCGGATCGGCCGGCAAGACCAGTACCAAGGAGATGCTTGCCGGAATTCTCAGCCGTGTTGCTCCAGGACTGAAAACTTTCGGAAATTTCAACAATCTGATTGGCTTGCCGTTGACACTGTTACGGATAGAAAAAAAACATCAATGGGCAGTTGTGGAGATGGGGACCAGCGCCATGGGTGAAATAGAGCGGTTAACGCAAATTGCCCAGCCGACCATGGGGATTATTACCAACATCGGGGAGGCGCACCTGGAAACACTCCACGGTCTCGATGGTGTTTCACGCGCCAAAGGGGAACTGTTTGCTGGTCTCAAGGGGGGGACGGCGATTATTAATCTGGACGATGAAAGAGTGGCTCGCCTTCCAGTTGCCAACGGCGTGAAAAAAAGAACATATGGCCTTACTGAAAAAGCTGAAGTGCGGGCCGAGAACATTTTCGTTGAGCCGGGCGCCATCCGTTTTGACCTGGTGGTATCAGACACAAGGAGCCTGGCGCGTCTGCCGGTCCCGGGAGTGCACAATGTCCACAATGCTCTTGCTGCAGCGACGGTAGCGCTGGAGCTTGAGGTTTCGTTGGACAACATCATTCAAGGGCTGGCTGGTTTTGTTCCGGTTGAAGGGAGGATGAATCTTTTTCCCCTGCCAAGCGGTGGTTTTTTGCTCGACGACAGTTATAACTCTAATCCTCTGTCGGCCCGATCGGCCCTGGATGCATTGAATGCGCTAAAGGGCCAGGGTAGAAAAATAGCGATTCTTGGTGACATGCTCGAGCTCGGGGAGGATGCAGGCCATCTTCACCGGGTGCTGGGAGAGCGGGTTGCCAGAGTCGCCGATATTCTTGTTGCTGTGGGCAAGCATGGTGATGAATTGGAGGTGGGAGCACTTAAGGGTGGTATGCGCAAAGAACAGATTTATAAAGTTGCCAATGTTACTGCAGCTATTAATCTGATGCAGGACTGCCATCAAACCGGAGACAGATTGCTGGTTAAGGGCTCACGCGGTGTGCAGCTTGATCGGTTGGTGCAGGTACTTAAAGCAGCGCAATCCGATGTTGCTGAAAAGGGGGCATGAACAATGTTGTATCATCTTCTTTATCCGCTCCATACGGAATTCTCAGCTCTCTATGTGTTTCGTTACATCACGTTTCGTACCATTTACGCAACGATTACGGCGCTGATGATTTCTTTCATGCTCGGGCCCTGGCTGATTGCCACCTTGCAGCGGTTGCAGGTAGGTCAGTCAATCCGCAAGGTTGGTCCTGAGTCCCATTTTGTCAAGGAAGGGACTCCGACAATGGGGGGGGCTCTGATTCTGGTGGCCATTATCCTCCCGACCCTGCTCTGGGCAGACCTGACCAACCTGTATATCTGGGTTTGTCTTTTAGTTACCGCGGGCTATGGCACTATCGGTTTTATCGACGACTATCTCAAAGTGGTACGGAAAAATAGTGATGGCATATCGGCCCGGCAGAAGATGTTCTGGCAGTTGCTGATAGCGGCGGTAGCAGCATTGCTATTGTATTTCAGCGGATTGGTTGAAACCCATCTGAGTGTTCCCTTTTTCAAGAATGTCAGCCCTGATCTCGGGCTTTTCTACATCCCCGTTGCCATGTTGGTGATGGTCGGCGCCAGCAATGCGGTCAATTTGACTGACGGCCTCGATGGATTGGCCATCGGTCCGATGATTATTGCCGCGAGCACCTTTCTGCTGCTGGCTTATGTGGCCGGCCACGTTAATCTGGCCGGGTATTTACAAATCACCAGTGTGCCGGGGGCCGGCGAATTGTCGATTCTGTGTGGTGCCATGGTCGGTGCGGGGCTTGGTTTCCTCTGGTTCAATACCTATCCGGCGCAGGTTTTCATGGGGGATGTCGGTAGCCTGTCCCTGGGGGGAGCGTTGGGGACTATCGCAGTGATTACCAAGAACGAGTTTGTCCTGGTGATCGTGGGAGGCATTTTTGTTGTTGAGGCGTTGTCGGTCATTGTTCAGGTGGTGTCGTTTCGCTACTGGGGACGGCGAGTGTTTCGCATGGCACCGATCCATCATCATTTTGAACTAAAGGGCTGGCCGGAACCTAAAATTATCGTGAGGTTCTGGATAATCAGCATTATTCTGGCGCTGGTCGCCCTGTCGACGTTGAAATTACGATGAAAACAAACTACCAGCAGAAGCGTGTAATCGTTATTGGTGCCGGCTTAAGTGGCCAGGCGTTGGTGCGCTTTCTGGTTGAGCGTGGAGCCGAGGTTGTCCTCTCCGATCTGCGCCGACTGGAGGATCTTGGCGGTTTGCCGACGCTGGCCGGTTTGGCGGTTGAATATGATCTGGGTGGACACGATCTGTCCATTATTGAAAAGGCGGATATGGTTGCCGTCAGTCCCGGTGTTCCCATGACGAATGCAGCGGTGCAGCGGGCCATCGCCTGCGGTATCCCGGTATGGGGTGAAGTTGAAATCGCCAGTCGGGAAATCAATGTACCGGTGATTGCAGTCACCGGTACCAACGGCAAGTCCACCACTACCAGCCTGATCGGCGAAGCCATTCGGGCGTGGGGAAAAAGGGTTTTTGTCGGCGGTAACCTGGGGACCCCTTTTGTCGCCGCTGTCGGACAGCAGGACGAAGTTATTGTTGTTGAACTTTCCTCCTTTCAACTCGAGACGATCGATACTTTCCATCCACAGACAGCTCTGGTGCTCAACTTAAGTCCCGATCACCTCGATCGCTATCCTGATCTGGAATCCTACTACGTTGCGAAGCACAACCTGTTCAACAATATGACGGCCGCAGACGTGGCTGTTCTCAATGCAGATGATCCAGCTGTGGTCGATCTGTGTCAAGATATTCAAGCCACAAGAGCCTGGTTTTCAGCGTCGGGTAAAAAGATAGACGGACTGACACGAAAAGGACAGCAACTGGAGTGGAACTGGAAAGGGGACTGTGCATGTTTCCCTCTGCCCTCATTGCAGTTGGCCGGTGAACATAATGTGGAAAATGCCATGGCAGCGCTGTCTGCTGCGCTGGTGCAGGGATGCCCGGGAGATGTTGCCTGGTCGGCGATCTGTGCTTTTGCCGGGCTGCCGCACAGAATGCAACTGGTACGGACCCTTGACGGCGTGAGCTGGTACAACGACTCCAAGGGAACCAATGTCGGCAGTGTTGTGAAAAGTCTTGCCGGTCTCAGTTTTCCGGTGACACTGATTGCCGGAGGAAAAGATAAGGGAGGCGATTATGCTCCCCTGCGTCCCCTGTTGGAGCAAAAGGTCAACCATCTGATTCTGATTGGCGAGGCGCGGCATAAAATGAGCTCCGCTCTGGCCGGTTGCTGCGAAATCCACAGCGCTGAAAGTATGCTGGAGGCTGTAGAAACAGCTTATAGATTAACTGCAGGTGGTGGCACTGTGTTGTTGTCACCAGCCTGTTCGAGCTTTGACATGTTTGACAGCTATGAACACCGCGGAACGGTTTTTTCCACCCTGGTAAATAATCTTGGCGCAGCAGGAGTGACGACATGACCCTGCAGCGCAATATCGATACCAGCATGCTGCTGATGACCGTTGCCCTGACCTGTATCGGCGTCGTCATGGTGTATTCATCATCAGCAATCATGGCCGCTGAGCGTTTCGGGGACGGTTTCTTTTTTCTCAAGCGCCAGGGTTTGTATGCCCTTGCCGGTTTTGGCGTCCTCTGCCTGGCCACTTATTTTAACTATGAAAACTGGCGACGGCTCGCAGTTGCCAGCCTGTTGTTAAGCATTGTTCTGTTGGCGCTGTTGCTGGTTCCCGGGATGGGCGTCAAGGTCGGTGGCGCAGTGCGCTGGTTGCGTCTGCCTGGGTTCACCCTGCAGCCGGCTGAACTGGTGAAGTTGACCCTGGTGCTTTATCTCGCACATTCTCTGACACGGAAAAAGGAAAAGGTAAGATCCCTGACCAAGGGCTACCTGCCGTACATGATTGTTCTGGCGGTGCTGTTGTTCCTGTTGCTGAAACAGCCTGACCTTGGCAGTGCCATGATCGTTGCTGGAGTGGCTCTGGCCATGCTGATCGTTGCCGGGGTGCGTTGGCTGTATATTCTGCCGACCATCTTGATGTCATTGCCGGTGCTTTATTTTCTGGTGATGAACTCCGATTACCGTCGCCGCCGGATCATGGCGTTCATCGATCCCTGGACTGATCCTTACGACAGCGGTTTTCAGATCATTCAGAGTCTGGTGGCTTTTGGCAAGGGTGGAGTCCGAGGTGAAGGGCTTGGCGTCGGCCAGCAAAAACTTTTTTACCTGCCGGAAGCACACACCGATTTTATTTTCTCAGTCATTGGCGAAGAGCTCGGAATGATCGGGGTGCTGGTGGTGTCGGCGCTGTTCCTGTTACTGGTCTTAAGTGGAATCCGGATCGCACTGCAATGTGAAGAGCCTTTCGGCAGAAACCTCGCTTTTGGTCTCAGCTTGCTGATCGGGCTTGAAGCTTTCGTTAATATTTCTGTCTGTATGGGATTGTTGCCGACTAAAGGATTAACCCTGCCGTTTATTTCATATGGTGGTACTAGTCTGCTCACGAGCCTGTTGGCGGTTGGTATTCTGCTGAATATTTCCAGTCATTTGAAGAGGAATCCATGAGAATGTTACTGGCCGGCGGCGGTACCGGTGGACATCTTTTTCCGGCAGTAGCCCTGGGACAATTGTTGCTGAAACGGGATACGAACGCCGAGATACTGTTTGTCGGAACCCGGCGGGGAATAGAGTACCGACTGCTGTCGCAATTGCAGTTGCCGCTCAAAACAATTGACATGGTAGGAGTCATCGGTCGCGGCTGGCGCGGCAGACTGGAGTTGATTCCCAAGCTGATCCGCAGCCTGTTTCAGGCACAGCGTATCCTGCGACAATTCAAACCTGATCTGGTGGTCGGTTTCGGCGGCTATGTTTCAGTGCCGGTGTTAATGGCGGCAAAAGTTCTTCACGTTCCCTACCTGATTCATGAGCAGAATGCCATCCCGGGGCTGAGCAATAAACTGTTGGCCAGAGGCGCAGCGACGATCTGCATATCATATGCCGACACGCTTAATTATTTTCAGCGTGACAAGGTCAGGCTGACTGGAAACCCCCTGCGACAGGGACTTGATCAAATAGACGAGGAATTGCCCATGCCGGGGCAGGTTCTGGTTTTTGGCGGCAGTCGTGGCGCCAGGGCAATCAATGAGGCGATGATCGCCTGTCTGTCTGAACTGCTGAACTGGCCGGAGCCGCCGCAGATTGTGCACCAGACCGGAGAGGATGATTACCTCTGGGTGAAAGAGGCCTATGCCGCCGCTGGTTATCTGCGGGCGGAGATAGTCCCTTTTATCGACAATATGGCAGAGGCCTACGCCCGGTCGTCCCTGGTAGTGTGCCGCGCCGGTGCGACATCCCTGGCTGAACTGACGGTCTGCGGCCGGCCGGCCATCCTGATTCCCTTTCCCCGTGCTGCCGGTGATCATCAAAATGCCAACGCCCGTGCCCTTGAGCGTGCCGGCGCCGCGGTTGTTTTGCAGCAGCAGGATCTGACCGGTTTTCGCCTGGCAACAGAATTGCGGATTCTTCTGGCAGACCGGGAACATTTGCAATTGATGGCACAGCGTGGTCGATCTATCGCCCGTCCGGATGCCGCCACAAAAATCCTGACTGAGTGTCGAAAGTTAGTAAACAGTTCAGTCACAGCGGAGGTGAGCTGATGTACGGTCGGATTCGCAAAATTCACTTTGTCGGTATCGGTGGTATCGGCATGAGCGGCATAGCGGAGCTGTTACTGAACCTCGGATACCGCGTATCCGGATCGGATTTACGTGATACGGAAATCACCCGCAGGCTGGCGACTCTTGGCGGTGAGATTATTATCGGGCATGGTGCCGAGAACCTTGTCGATGTAGATGTCGTGGTGACATCAACGGCAGTCAAGGCAGACAACCCGGAGGTGATCGAGGCGCATCGCCGTCACATCGCAGTTATCCCTCGTGCCGAGATGCTCGCAGAGCTGATGCGCATGAAGTACGGCATTGCCATCGCCGGTACTCACGGCAAGACCACGACCACGAGCATGACATCAGTGGTATTGCAGCATGCCGGAATCGATCCGACGGCGGTCATCGGCGGTAAGCTCGATGCCTTTGGCTCCAACGCCAAGCTGGGGCGCGGAAAGTTTCTGGTCGCAGAAGCGGACGAGTCGGACGGTTCTTTCATGCTGCTGACACCGACCATTGCCGTAGTCACCAATATCGACCTTGACCATCTTGATTATTATTCAGGGATTGAGGAGATCAAGCAGATTTTTGTCGATTTTATCAACAAGGTTCCATTTTACGGGCGCGCTATCCTGTGTCTCGAAGATCGGAATATCCAGGCGATCCTTCCTGAAGTTAAAAAACGTTTTTCAACCTATGGATTCAGCAGTCAGGCCGATTTTTATGCTCAGGATATTCAGCAATCGCTGGGGCAGACAACATTTACGGCATTTTATCAGGGACAGGAGCTCGGGCGGATCTCTTTTGCTATGCCCGGCCGCCACAATGTCCTGAATGCCTTGGCGGTGCTGGCCGTTGCCCATGAATTGGAAATTCCTTTTTCAGCAATCGCCGGAGGTTTTCGGCGTTTTGGAGGATTGCAGCGGCGGTTTGAGGTACGTCATACCATCGGGGATATCATGGTGATCGACGACTATGGTCACCATCCTGAAGAGATCAAAGCGACCCTGGCAGCAGCGAAAAGTAGTTGGGGAAAGCGAGTCGTTGCTGTTTTTCAGCCTCATCGTTACAGCCGCACCGAAGCTTTGTTCAATGATTTTCTGACAGCATTTTATGATGCCGATGTCCTTATCCTTACTGAGGTTTACCCCGCCGGGGAAGAGACACGCGAAGGTGCCGACAGTGAAGCGCTGGTTGCCGGCATTGTCGACCATGGCCATAAGGCCGTTGACTATTGTGCAACCCTCGAGATGACGGCAGATCGGGTCGCTGAGCTGGTACAGCCCGGTGACATGGTGATCACATTGGGTGCCGGCAATGTAAATCAGGTTTGTGATCTGGTCGCCGCAAGGTTGCGCTCAAGGGAGTCCGGGAAATGAATATCTGGTGTTCCCAGGAGATGAAACAAAAACAAATCGGTGTTCTGGCCGGGGGCTGGTCTGCTGAGCGTGAAGTCTCTTTGCGAACCGGACAGGCCGTGTTGCAAGCTCTTACGGCATCAGGATACAGGGCGATTATGATTGACCCGGATCGTCAACTGCCGCGCCAACTCCTCGATGCCGGTATCGACGTGGCTTTTATTGCTCTGCACGGTCAGGGAGGAGAAGACGGCATGGTTCAGGGGCTGCTTGAAGTGATGCAGATTCCCTATACCGGCAGTGGTGTGTTGGCCTCAAGCATGGCAATGAACAAGATAATCACCAAGCAGTTGCTGCTGTATCACGAGCTGCCGACTCCCGGCTTTGATTACGTCAAGGCAGGAGAGACCATAACCGATTTATTGAAGCGCTGCCGCCAATTGCCTGCAGTAGTGAAGCCCTCATGTGAGGGATCTACCATCGGCATCACCATTGCCCGACATCCGGATGAACTGGAAGAGGGTATCATGGCGGCAAGCAAGCTGAACGGAGCGGTGCTGGTGGAGGACTACATCGCTGGTGATGAACTGACGGTTTCGGTGGTCAATGGTCGGGCGCTGCCGATTATCCAGATTGTGCCACAGGGAGGTTTTTACGACTACCAGGCCAAATATGCCAGTGACAGTACCCGGTATCTGGTCCCTGCACCCCTGGAAGAAGCTATCGCGCAACAGATTCAAGGTGTCGCTCTGCGGGCCTGCCGTGCTCTTGGTTGCCGTGGGGCTGCCCGCGTTGACTTCATGTTGTCAGCCGGAGAGTTTTTTTGCATTGAGGTGAATACGATTCCCGGAATGACAGCGACCAGTCTGCTGCCAAAAGCCGCCGCTGCAGCAGGAATCAGTTTCGAGCAGTTGGTAGAGATGATGTTGCTTGATGCGGGTCTGGATAAATAGTGTTCATCCGGAAACTTCGTCTGAACGTAATGTAGTGACTAGGCGGAAGCTAAACAGAGTTCAAGAATGCGTGATCTGAAACAGAAAGTCGTTAACAAAAAATTACGCAGCAATCGGCGCAAAAAGCAGCGCAAGCCGATTAACCTGCGGCACCTGTTGCGGCGTTGCCTGCACATCGGAGTTGGCTTGTTCAGTGTTGCGCTCACCGTTGTCGGAGGTTTTTTTCTGGTGCAATTTCTGCTGGCGTCAGACCAGTTTCGAATAGATACGATTCGCGTTGAAGGGAACCAGCGCCTGTGCGAGCAAACGCTGGTGGCTCTTTCTGATGTCCGGTCGGGGATGTCGACGTTCAGTCTTGATCTGGATTTAATCGGCCGTAAAATTGCCGAAAATCCGTGGGTGAAAGAGGCACGTATCGAACGAATTTTTCCTCGACAGGTCCGCATCAAGGTGGTTGAGCGGGAACCGGTAGCCATTGTTAATCTGGGCTTTCTCTATTACCTGGATGCCGACGCCGTTGTTTTTAAAGTGCTGGATGGGTCGGACAGTCTCGATTTTCCGGTAGTTACAGGATTTGATCGGACGCGCCTGGAGCTGGCACGGCAGGAGGATCGCGATGAATTAATGCAGGTAGTAGGCCTGATGATGGATCTGCAGCAGCGACAACTGTTCGGGCTGCACAAAGTGTCTGAAGTTCATAAGGAACCCGGCGGCGGGTTGTCTGTCTACACTGCTGAAAATGGGGTCAGGATACGGCTCGGTTACGGGAACTACGGCGAGAAGCTCGACCGTCTGGAGCGGATTTACGCTCTGCTCCGGCCAAAAATGAGGATGCTCGAATATATCGATCTGAATGTTGACGAAAAAGTCATTGTGCGCATTGAACGGCCGGGTAGAGCGGCCAAAAGCTGATACCAAGGGGGTGTCATGAGTAAAAAAACAGATAATTTGATTGTTGGGTTGGATATCGGAACCACCAAAATCTGCTGCATCGTTGGCCATATGGGCGATGATGGCCTTGAGGTGGTGGGTATCGGTACCAGTCCGTCACGCGGTATGCGCAAGGGGGTGGTGATCAATATTGAATCGACAGTCGCCGCTATCCGTAAAGCTATCCGCGAAGCGGAGCTGATGGCCGGATGTGAAATAAAATCGGTCTTTACCGGAATCGCCGGTGGGCATATCCGCGGCATGAATTCGCAGGGTGTGATCGCCATCAAAAATCGCGAAGTAACTAGTGAGGATTTGCAGCGGGTGATTGATGCTGCCAAGGCTATTGCGATTCCGATGGATCGTGAAGTGCTGCACATCCTGCCGCAGGAATTCATCATTGATGATCAGGATGGCATCCGTGAACCTCTGGGGATGAGCGGGGTGCGCCTGGAGGCCAAGGTTCACATCGTTACCGGAGCGGTAGCCAGTGCCCAGAACATTATCAAAAGCTGTAACCGGGCCGGGGTTGATGTCGCTGACATTGTTCTTGAACAGCTTGCCAGCAGTGAAGCGGTTCTTTCCTCTGATGAGAAAGAACTGGGAGTTGCGCTGGTTGATATCGGTGGCGGAACCGCCGACATTGCGCTGTATTCAGAGGGCGCTATTAAGCATACCTCGGTCCTGTCCATTGGTGGTGATCACCTCACCAACGATATCGCGGTCGGACTTAGAACCCCCATGGCTGAGGCGGAAAAAATCAAGCAGGCCTATGGCTGTTGTTTAACGTCCATGGTTGGCAAGGATGAGACCATCGAGGTCCCTTCTGTCGGTGGTCGGGAGGCGCGAATTTTGTCACGTCAGTTGCTGGCTGAAATTCTCGAGCCACGGGTTGAAGAGATGTTTTCGTTGATCAATCGTGAAATTATCAAGAGCGGATACGACGAATTGATTGCTTCCGGTGTCGTGCTGACCGGAGGTACGGCCATTCTGCCGGGGATGCCGGAACTGGCGGAGCAGATTTTCAATCTGCCCGTGCGCCGGGGCACCCCCATTGAAATAGGCGGCCTGGTTGATGTTGTAAATTCGCCTATTTACGCCTCGGGGGTGGGCCTGGTCAAGTATGGCAGCATGAACATTCATGCACAGAAGTTCAAGGTAGGTGAAGATAACATGTTTGAGCGAGTGTCAAAGCGGATGAAAGAAATGTTCAGCGACTTTTTTTGATAAATAATTATATAATAATTACTTGTAAAATATGCTAAGTTTTGGTAACTTACGTATAGTATAACACAACCAGTTTCCGGGATCGCGGAGTGAGCGGGAACGCAACTTGAGGGAGGGCAGTCATGCCTACACAAGAGGGAGTCATGTTTCAGTTTGAAGAAGGCCTGGATCAGACAGCAAAAATCAAGGTGATCGGTGTCGGTGGTGGTGGCGGTAATGCTGTCAATACCATGATCCACAATCATGTTGAGGGAGTGGATTTTCTTGTTGCAAACACCGATGCTCAGGCTCTGCGGCGTAGCGATGCACCAATGAAAATTCAGCTTGGGGGAAATTTGACCAAGGGGCTTGGTGCCGGCGCCAATCCGGAGATTGGCCGTCAGGCTGCAGAAGAGGATGTTAAGCGCCTGGAGGAGCTGTTTGCCGGGGCTGATATGATTTTCATCGCTGCCGGTATGGGAGGTGGCACCGGAACCGGTGCGGCGCCCATCATTGCCAAAGCGGCCAAGGCGGTAGGAGCTTTGACCGTCGGGGTCGTCACCAAGCCATTCACCCGTGAGGGCAAACAGCGTATGCTAAGGGCAGATGCCGGTATCGCAGATTTGCGTGAAGTTGTGGATTCACTGGTCGTCGTACCAAATGACCGACTGCTTGGCCTGGCAGGTAAAAACATGAGTATTCTCGATGCCTTCAAGCCGGCTGATGATGTTCTGCGCCAGGCTGTACAGGGAATATCGGACCTGATCATTACCGAAGGATTGATCAACGTTGACTTCGCAGATGTGCGCACGGTAATGAGCAATCGTGGCATGGCAATGATGGGGATCGGTGTCGCCGAAGGTGAGCGACGTGCTGCCGAAGCTGCATATAACGCTATCAGTAGCCCGCTGCTTGAAGAGGTCGACATTTCCGGTGCAATGGGCGTATTGGTAAATATTTCCGGATCGTCCAGTCTGACCATGGAAGAATTTGAAGAGGCATCAACGATCATCCACGAAAAAGTTCATGAAGATGCCAATATTATTGTTGGTCTGGTGATTGACGAGAGCCTGGGTGATAAAATAAAGATAACCGCTATTGCTACGGGCTTTGGCGAAGAATTCAAGAAGGACGCAAAGCCTGAAGAACTGGCTGAAGTCCAGCGCACTCCCTACGTTCCTCCGGTGGTAAAGCACAAGCGTGAGCTTGATGTGCCGACCCATATTCGCAATCAGCAAAATGAATTTCATGGTCGTCGCAGTCGCGATCTGCCGAGCCAGAATCGCGATCTGTTTGTTGATGATGAGCAATTTGATATACCGACCTTCCTGCGTCGCCGGGTTGATTGATTTTTTTGCTGGATTACTGACCAGATTCTGCAAGACGATTAGTCGATCGTATGCACAACTGTTATGTTGCATGGTCATCTGTCGGAATATAACGAACTGGTCGTTGCAGTGCTGTCGCGGTGTTGTGCCTTCGTGTGGCAGCAGAGGTGACAGTATCTATATCTCCTTGTTTTATTAATTGTGCAGCAGGTTCTCGTGCTGCCATGATGTGATGTATGCCGGTTCTCCGCCCGGCGGATGTACAGCGTTTCTGTACCTTGTATTCAAATCCCGACGACTCCCTCGTCCAGGGCCATCTTGTATGGCCCTTTTTTTTCTTTCTGATTAGCGGCCCACGCCCCTTGGGGCGAATTTTCATAAAGCAATTTCTATTTTCAAAGAAAGTGATTTCAGGTAGTTGCCTTGAAGTTACTGAGAAGAACTAATCTTCCATAGATGCAATCTTATCCCCTCTCCCTGAGGGAGAGGGCCAGGGTGAGGGGGAGAGCGTTCTATGTTTTTATTATTGACTGCAGTGATCGCACATGAAAACACTTCTGCCATTTTATTTTTCAGTCACCATAACAATGGTGTATAACTTGGAAGATGGTCAATAAAATCGTTTCAACAAGTCATCTGCATCGTGCCGGGGAAGATGGCGCTACGTATCATTCCTGGAAAGAGGGGCGTTATCGCATTGCCCTGGTTTATCCCAATGGTTACCAGCAGGGGATGGGCAACCTTGGTTTTCAAACGGTTTATCATCTTATTAATCAACGGGATGATTGCCTTTGCGAACGTTTTTTTCTTCCGGATCAGAAGGATCAGACGTCACTTAAGCCCCTCCTTTCTGTAGAGTCCGGCCGGCCCTTGCGTGATTTTGATCTCATCGCCCTGTCAATATCCTTTGAAAACGATTATCTGCATCTGCCACATATCTTCAGTGCCGGACAAATACCACTTTTTGCCAATCAGCGTGGATTGGAATATCCTCTGGTTCTGCTCGGGGGGGTCTGTGCGTTTATCAATCCCGAACCACTGGCCGCTATCGTTGATCTGGTTGCTGTCGGTGAAGCGGAGCCGATTCTGCCGCCGTTGCTGGATGTTTTACAGCAGCGGGTTACAGACAGGAGCGCGCTATTTCAGACCTTGGCGCAGCTTCCGGGGATCTATGTTCCATCCCTGTATCGGCCCGAATATACAGCCGCTGGAGTGATTTATCATTGCACTGCGACGGTGCCGGAAACGATCAAGCGTCAATACCTTCGCCAGCTTGACAACTCTGCCAGTCGCACCTACGTGCAGTCTGAATCCGCAGAGTTCGGCCATATGTCTCTGATTGAGGTATCTCGTGGATGTACGCGGGGATGTCGCTTCTGTGCCGCCGGTTTTGTCTACCTGCCACCGCGCGAACGCAGTCTCGACAATCTGCTTGATCAGGTCGGCGAGGGTTTATGTCAGCGAAATCGTATCGGTCTGGTCGCCGCCGCCGTGGCTGATTATGCGCAGATTGTACCGCTGCAACAGAGGATCATTGCGCGGGGCGGAGAGGTTTCGGTCTCAAGTTTGCGTCTTGATGCGATCGATGCCGAGGCCGTTGCCCTGCTCACTCAAGGCGGCCACAAAAGTGTCGCGATTGCACCTGAAGCCGGCAGTCAGCGGATGCGTGATGTTATCAATAAGGGCCTGAGTGAAGATCAGATTCTGTCAGCCGTCAGGCTGTTGGATGATGGTGGCATCAAGCATCTGAAACTGTATTTTTTGATTGGCTTGCCGTTTGAACAGATGGCCGACATCGAAGCCATCGTTGCCCTGGTGCAAACGATCGCTGCCATTCGCCGGAGCAGTGGCGTGTTGCGAGGGCACATCGGTCATCTGACGGTCAGTGTGAACCCCTTTATTCCCAAGCCTTTTACCCCCTTTCAGTGGGCAGGCATGGAGAGCGAAAAAGCGTTGAAGAAAAAGGGGCGCTTTCTGCAGTCAGCATGCAGCCGGATTCCCAACACCCGTTTTATGATGGAGTCGGTACGCCTGGCGATCCTTCAGGCCTTCCTCTCCCGTGGTGATCGACGCATTGCTGCCATGTTGCCGGAATTAGCCAGGGGGGGCAGCTTAAAACAGATTTGTGCCGCGGCAAAATGGCCGTTGGCCACTGAGCTGACGCGTGAGCGTGGAGAAGGTGAAGCCTTTGCCTGGGAGATTATTGATTCCGGGGTGCGGCGCGAGTACCTGTGGAATGAATATCAGCGCGCTGCTCAGCAGCGTCTGACCCCGCCCTGTGTTCCTGGTTGCTGTCGTTGCGGCGTTTGCATCTGATTTGGATGAAAAAGTATCAGAATAGCATTCACCGCAGAGCCACTGAGAAATTCATAAAAAAACCTGGGGTTCTCTGTGTCTCTGTGCCTCTAGTGAGTGAAGCGAACGGGTGGTGAAAGATTTTTGAGCTTTACTGCAAGCAAAGTGGGTAGCCGGAACATTTTTTAAGGGGTGATGTCGCGTTTCTGTAACTCAAGGCGCACCCGGTTCCGATGAGCACGAAGGTCAGCTCCTGATTCCGGTTGACCGACGGAAGTGCTGACGCCGACACCGGCACCGACGGAGCTGCGCCCGCCATAGCTGCCCAGACCGAAACCGAGACTGACAGCAGGGGATGAATGCCGCTGCTCGGTCAGAACAATCTGCTCCTCAACTTCGTAATAGTGCAGCAACAGGGTCTCATCATCGAGATGCTGAAAGTCAGTAGCCAGGAGTTCCTGGGTTCTGGAGGCGTGTGTTGAACACCCGGCGAGGACCGCCAGCAGGGGCAGCAGAATCAGAAAGAGAGAAAGTCTCGCCACTATTGATGATGGCAGGTGGCATTTCAGGGTTGCCGGTAGCATGCTGATCTCCTTGTTCGATATTCCATCATTTAACAATAACACAGATGAACCTGTATTTTAAATTGCAATGATTGGACGAGCTTCGTTATAGTGGATTTACTAAGGATGGATGCAATTTCCTCGGCAAGGGGCGACAAAAATCGCGCATAACCGTCAACGATGATTCAAATACAAGGTCTTATATTATTAATTTTTCTGTTTTCCCCCCTGATGTCACTCCATGCTGGTGTCGATCTGACCGCCGAAGAACGCGCATTTCTTGACGCTCACGGTCCCGTTGTCTTTGTCAGTCAATCGAATTACCCCCCTTTTGAATTTGTCCATGCTGATGGATCGCGTGACGGCATGACGATCGAGCTGGCCACCTGGCTGGCGACCGAACTCGGCTTTCGTGCTCGTTTTATCGATATGTCGTTCGCTGAAGCACAACAGGCGATCCAAACGGGTCAGGCCGATGTGCTCACCAGCTTTTTCTACAGTGCCTTGCGCGATCAAACCTTCGATTTTACTACCACCCTGTTCGAGGTTCCGGCCTCCATTTTTGTTACCCCGGAGCGGCCTGATATTGTGCAGCTCAGAGATCTGAATGGAAAACGAATTGCCATGCAGGAGGGGGACTATGCGTATAACTTTCTGGTCAGGGCGGGGATTTCTTTCGAGAAGGTGCCGACGCGTGATTTTGCCGAGGCGACAGCAGCTGTCATCGAGGGTCGAGCCGATGCCCTCATTGGCGATGAGCAGATTGTTCAATATTATCTGTTCAGCAACAATTTGGCCGATCGTATAAAAAAAGTCGGTGAACCACTTTATATTGGCCTGAACTCTATGGCGGTCAAAGATGGCAACGAACTGCTGTTGAGTGTCCTGGACAAGGGGATAGCCCTTGCACAGGAATCCGGGGTCATAGAGCGCTTGAATCGGAAATGGATCGGGGTCAAATACCAGGCCCCGCAAAGAATATGGCCTCGCATCTGGCCCTATCTGGCCGTAGCAACAGGTTTTCTGGTATTGGTCATTGTCTGGAACCTGCGCTTGCGACAGGTGGTAGAACAGAAAACCAGCGCCTTATCTGCGAGTGAAGCGCGCTATCGTGAACTTTATGAGGCACTGAAGGTGCGCGAGGAACGCTTGAATTACTCCCTTAAAGGGGCTAACTGTGGCCTCTGGGACTGGGAAATTGCGGAGAAGCGCACCTATTTTGACCCCAATTATTACCGCATAGCCGGTTACGAACCTGATGCATTTGCTGCCACTTATGAACAGTGGCGACAACGGGTTCACCCTGATGATATCGAAGCGGCTGAAACAGCTTTGCGTGACTGTATAGCAGGTGCAACCACACATTATACAAGCGAGTTTCGCTTTTTTACTGCTGACGGTAGCTGGTTGTGGATTATGGATAAGGGTGAGGTTATCCAGCGCGCGGAAGATGGCACGGCCCAACGCTTTATCGGACTTCATATCGATATCAGTGAGCGCGTTGCTGCCGAGCAGCAGCGCCAGGAACTTGAAGCTCAGTTACGGCAGAAATACAAGGTCGAGGCGATCGGCCTGATGGCTGGAGGAATGGCTCATAATTTCAACAATAACCTGGCCATTATCCTTGGCAGCGTGGAGCTGGCGCAGCGCCGCGTCGATCAGGAACATAAAATCAATCCGTTGCTGGAAAATATCAGAACCGCTGCCCTGCGTTCGCGCGATCTGGTTCAACAGGTTCTGGTGTACAGCCGCAAGGGGGTTGTCAATAGAGAGCAGGTCTGTCCGGCTGAGGTTGTCAAGGAGACGGTCAAGTTACTGCAATTGACAATACCGGCGACGGTGCATTTGCGGTGTCAGATTGAACCTGATGCCGACGAGTTACATGTTCGCGGGGATGCGACCCAGATCCAGGAAGCCCTGATCAATCTGAGTAACAACGCCGTTTATGCGATGGAGGAAAAGGGGGAGCTTGTAATCAGTGTCAGTCGACCAGATCTGTCGTCGATCTCATTACCTCCTCATGTGGAGCGGTCTGAGGCCGGCTACGTTCGTATCGCCGTAGAAGATTCCGGCTGTGGTATTGCTCCGGAGCTGCTGGATAAGATTTTTGATCCTTTCTTTACCACCAAGGATGTTCATTCTGGAACCGGGATGGGGTTGGCAACGGTACAGGGGGTGATGGATCAGCATGTGGGTCTGGTTGAAGTTGAGAGTACCCCCGGTCGCGGCACTCTTTTCACGCTGCTTTTCCCTGTGTACGAAGCAGGTGACACTATTGCAGACGAAGCGTTTGCCGCATCGGTTGAGGGTGAAGAACATATCCTGTTGGTTGATGATGACCCTATGGTTGCCGATGTTGGCAGGCAAATGCTCGAACAGGGCGGGTATAAGGTAACGGTCGCTACTGGTGGCTCACAGGCTATGAGGCTTGTACAAGAAGACCCGCACCGATTTGACCTTGTCATTACCGATCAGGCCATGCCCGAACTCAACGGGCAGGAACTGATCGTGCGATTACTTGAGATCCGGTCTGATCTGCCCGTTATTCTTTGTACCGGATATAGTAGCCGTATCGATGCCGAGGGGGCTAAAGCTTTAGGAGCCCGTGCTTTTTTGTTGAAACCCTTGAAGATGCTGGAATTGCTTGCTCGGGTGAGGCAGGTGCTTGACAGTCGGGCTGGTTCAAGCTAGCACCTGAAGTTCGTTCCCCGGTGACACTTCGCCACCGTTGAGCACCCTGGCAAAAATTCCTTCCTTGGGCATGACACAGTCACCGGCCTGATAATAGATAGCGCAGCGGGTGTGACACTCCTTGCCGATCTGGGTCACTTCAAGCAGGGTCTCGCCGATTTTGAGCCTGGTTCCGATCGCCAGTGCCGGAAGGTTCACTCCGGCAGTAGTGAGGTTTTCGGCGAAATCGCCATTGTCAACATCCAGCCCCAGCTTACGCATCTTATCGATACTCTCCTTGGCCAGCAGGCTGACCTGACGATGCCAGTCTCCAGCATGAGCATCACCGACAATTCCATGATTTTCGCGCAACAGAACCTTGTCAACGGGTGTTTTGCGCTCACCTTTAGCGGCACTGATACAGACTGCAATGATTTCGCCGGACATGCTGCTATCCTCCTATGCTGGCCATGGAAAATGGAGTAGTTGAATCAGGATCGGAGCCAAGTCGGTGGTACTCGGGTTTGCCGCAGATAACCTTCTTGAGAGCATCAATCAATTCAGTTTGCTGCCGGACGCCAAGGCTTGGGCGCAGATCGATATTTTCATTCGACATCAGGCAGCTTTTGGCCTGCCCGGTCGAGGTCACCCGAATGCGGTTACAGGAGCCGCAGAAATGTTCGCTCATGGGGGTGATGATTCCGATGGTGCCGGCGGCACCGGCAATCCGGTACGGACGCGCCGGACCACAGAAATGATCAGAGGTCAGGGGCTCCAGTTGATAATGTTTGTTCAGTAAAACAAGAATGTCCGCGCCGCTGATA
Organism: Geobacteraceae bacterium; assembly: GCA_007125165.1. GTDB lineage: Bacteria > Desulfobacterota > Desulfuromonadia > Desulfuromonadales > Geopsychrobacteraceae > Pelovirga. Next base: position 37,671 of record SLDV01000034.1, read on the forward strand.
ATCCTCTGTTGCCACTGTTGTTCACGAATCGTCGGCATGTACTCGATAAAGCGTACCGACCAGGGATGGTGTTGTGACAGGGCAGCAAAATCAAGCAGTTCATGGTCATTAACCCCGCGCATGGCTACCATGTTGAGCTTGATTTTCATGCCGCTCTGTTCAGCTTCGTCGATGCCCGCCAGTACTCGTTTAAGTTCACCACCGCGGGTAATTTCGTTAAAAGTGTGCGGGTTAAGGGAGTCGAGGCTGATGTTGAGACGATTAACCCCAGCGTCGCTTAAAGCCCGGGCATAATCTGCCAGCAGGATGCCATTGGTCGTCAAGGCAATCTCTTCAATGCCCTCAAGGGCTGCCAGTTGCTCTAAAAAGCCGATAACCCCTTTGCGTACCAGTGGTTCCCCACCGGTGATACGGATCTTGCGAATGCCCAGGGTGGTCGCAGCCGCAACAATCCGCAGCATTTCGTCATAACGCAGGATGTCGTCATGGTGCTGTGACTGGATTCCTGCCGCCGGCATACAATAATGACAACGCAAGTTGCAGCGATCAGTGATCGACAAGCGCAGATAATTGATGTTGCGCCCAAAACTATCTTTCATGGCGATCTGAGGGCGATTCGGATTTTTTCTCGTCGCCCAGATCAGTGAAGTCGATCTCCTGGGCTTCACTGACTCCTTTTTTGAAATTGCGTATTCCTTTACCCAGGGCTTCACCAACCTGAGGTATTTTTCCGGCGCCGAAAATAACCATGACCAATACCAGAATAATCAACAGTTCCTGCGTTCCGAGACCAAACATAAGCGCTCCTTGTCTTCAGTTAAGAGAGTTTTTGCCCTTGTGGCAGGCGCAGCATGATCACTTCAACATACGCTCCAGCGGCAAGGGGTGGTGAATCTATGGGTAGAGGAAATAAAGCCTGGGCGCCGACAGCGCTGCGATTCTGTCCTGAACCCTGGCGTTCTGATGGCAGAAACTGCAGTTCGTCATTAACAGTACACAGGTTACCCCAGAGAAAATGCAGACGTTTACCGCCGGCATCGAGCGGTGACGCCAGCTTGACCTTGAGGGTTGGAGATAGCGGATACTGATGTCCCGACAGCAGATTCAAGGCGGGCCGGGCATAGAGTTCGTAGGTGGCAGCAGATGCGGCCGGATTGCCGGGGAGGCCCAAGACCGGTTGATTCCCAATCATGCCGAACAAAGTCGGTTTTCCCGGTTTGGTGGCAACTTTCCAGAAGATTGTTTGCATGCCGATTTCATTCAGGGTTTGCTGGACCAGATCACGATCACCAACGGAAACACCACCGGTGGTGATGAGCATGTCGGCATCGAGTCCTTTGCGCATGCAGGCTTCCAGTTCTCCCGGTTGATCTTTGGCTATGCCAAGGAGGACAGGCGTAAAACCGTCCCGGCGTAAACAGGCGGCGAGAAGGTGGGCATTGGAGTTGATGATCTTGCCGTTATCAGGGGTCTCCCCCAGTTCCACCAGCTCATCACCGGTGGAGAGAATAGCTACTCGCGGAGCGGGATAAATGTTGATCTCAACAATTCCGGCCGAAGCCAGCATGCCGATAGCCGCCGGATCCAGTTGTTGTCCGCTGGACAGGATTTTTTCACCGGCCTTGAGTTCTTCACCACAATAGCGGACATTGGCGCCGCGTCGCAGTTCCTTGCGCAAGCGAATACGGTTGTTCCCCAGTTGCTCAATGTCTTCCACCGGAACAACCGTGTCGCAGCCGCCGGGCATCGGAGCGCCAGTCATGATGCGAACCGCTTCTGCGTTTTTTGTCGTAGTCTGGAAGTTTCCTCCTGCCGGAAGAAAACCGACCTCGTGCAGACAACCGTCAATGACTCCACCGCAGGCAAAGGCATAACCATCCATGGCAGAGTTGTCACACGGCGGCAGATCGAGCTGCGAATAAATATCTTCCGCGAGGATCCGGTCCAATCCTTCAGCCAGAGGCACCCGAACCGGTGGTAACGGTTTGATCGTATTGCAGATGTCGGCAACGGCCTGCTGGTAGCTAATCACTGTTTTCTCCTGGTTTCCCAATAGTTTTGTTGATGGTTAATATCCGTCTGAATCAGTTTCTATCCGGCTTGAAAACCTGGTCAAACTTGTCATCGATCATCTCGTGCAACCCTTCCTGCACATCATCGAATTTGCTCAGTAATTCTCTGGCTTGCGGGGTGATGATGGAGCGCCCGCCGCCGCACCCGCCTTTTTCACGCTCTACCAGAGGGATGCCGTGTTTTTCCATCTCCTGCAACTGGCTCCAGGCCTTGCGATAGGAAATGCCGAGCTGTTGGGATGCCGCGTTGATTGAACCAGTTGCCGCAATGGCGCGCAGTAGACGCAGACGACCACCACCCAAAAAAGGTTCACCGTCGACCTCGAGCCAGATTTTGCTGCGGATCTGGATATCATTCATGACAGAAACTTCGTTTCGATCAGGTCACAGAGGCCGGTAGCATCGTTGATATCAAATGCCGGCACGTCGATTTCAAGCGGCTCGTCGGACGCTACAGCGATCAGAGTGGAATCATACTCTGCGCCGCGACACAGCAGGGTTGCACTGCGTTCACGCCGATGGACTTCGATCTTCGGCATGCTGCTGCGCTTGAATCCTTCGGTTAAAACAATATCGACATCCCGGCAGTAGGTCGCGACGGTTTCGTCGAGGTCCGGCTCTTTGCCCTGATTCTGCTTGACCATGGCAATCTTGGCGGGTGAGGTGATCAGCATGGTATCGGCCCCGGCTTGCGTCAGTCGCCACGAATCTTTCCCTTCGTGATCAATGCTGAAACTGTGGGCATCGTGCTTGATCGCGCCGACGCGATATCCGCGCCTTTTCATTTCCGCAATCAGTTTTTCCAGCAGGGTGGTTTTCCCGGTACCACTCTTGGCAACGATGGAAATAACGGGTGGTGTCATCATGCCTCCTGGCCCAGTTGCTGAAGATCATGCGGCGAATTGAGGTTGATCAGTGAGGTTTCCCAGCCGGCCGGCATTTCCTGGGTTTCAACAACGCGCACGCGGATGCGATCATAAAAATCGTAGATGCGATAATTGCCGGCGCGCAGCATCTGTTCCATCACTGGCAGGCAATCTTTGTGATACAGGGCAAACACCGGCTCAAAACCAGCCGGCGTGCGTGGTACAACGGCCTCGTAGTTGTGGCGGTAGGGGAGCAAGTGGCGGATCAGTTTTGCGTCGGGTGCAGCCAGATCGCAGGGGGCGACAAAGATCCAGGGGGTTTGCGCAGCCTTCAGTCCGCCATGTATACCACCAAGGGCACTACCGGGAAATTCGTCAGCAAAACAGGGCACGGCTGCGGAGGCAAGGTCGGGGCGATCGCCGGCAATCAGTATCTGTTCAAAAACCCCATCAAAGGCATCATGCATGCGTTCAAACAGGGTGCGCCCATCAACCGTCAGGGTCGCCTTGTCGCGCCCCATGCGTCGGCTACGACCACCCGCTAAAATGACTCCGGTAACGTCGCTGAGATCAGTAAGTTGATGGTTGTGCGAAATCTGCATAACGCTTGTCCAAAAAAAATCACACCCTAGAGCGTGGTGACAGTAATAGCCGATTGACCACAGAATTCTACACAAAGATTGCAGGCGGTACAAGGATCTTTCATTTTATCAATTCCTCCGTGGTAACGACAATTTCCTGAGTTGCGTCATCTTGATCCTGTAAAGAGTGCGAACAGACCGGCTGAATCATCAACTCCTGACCAGCCTGTTCGCAAATTTCAAAAAATCAGGAGAAATCTTGTCGTAACAAGTCTACTGTTAATTCTGTGAGGTCACTGTAAAAGTCACTTTTGTCGATCTGCTTGACTTTTTCAGCAAATTTCCCCACCCAGGGTAATACCAGATTTCGAGCAAATACTTCCATGGTTTCAAGTGCTTCAGAGTTCGTTTGAGATTCCATAGCCAAAAAATGTAAAAACTCAAGTTCAATGGCCAGATGATCCGGGGGTTCCTGATAATCCACGACCAGACCTGACTGACGATATTGGTTCATCACTTGAGCGGTTGAATCGCCCATCAAGCGTGACTGCGCATCGAGATAGATTGATCCGTAGGGCGGCGCAAGTTGCTGGGATGGGCCAGTAAAAAGGCTGGTGTGCTCCACTTTTCTGGCCAAAATGTCCTCGTCGGTTTGACCAAAAACGGAGACCAGACCCTCAGCGCGCTCCCTGTATTGCGGGTAAGCCTTTTCTATCCAGTCACGCAGGTTCACCAGCAGGTCGCGCGTCTCCGCTTCGGGCTCAAAGTAGCAGACCGAGAGGAGTCGATAGATGATTCCTCTGGTCTGCATACTGACATCATTAGTCGCATCAAACACGATTATACTCACGTATGTAGTAAACCTTGGGTTTGGTACCCAAGCCCGGAAGCATGACTTTTGCCGGGTATTTTCTGAGCAGAATGCTGACTTGACTGTTCGGGTCATTCTGGTCGCCGAAAATACGAGCATCAGCCGGGCAGGCTTCAACACAATGTGGGAGCAGGCCATGGTTAACGCGATGATCGCAGAATGAACATTTCTCTACAACTCCACGATCACGAATGCCCTGGTAGGTAGAGGCCCGCTCCGGATTGTAGTAGGGATAGGGCGCCCCTGATTGCTGCGCAGTTTCCTCTGCAGATGGTGTCATCCCCTGGATTAACGGCTTATTGTTTCGCCATTCGCTATGAGGACGTTCTTTGTTGTAAAAAATAACCTTGTAGGGATCGGCCAGTGTACAGGTTTTGCAGCCGATACATTTGCGTGGGTTGTGTTTGACGATGCCGTCCTTGTCCTTGTACATCGCCCTTGTAGGGCAGGCGGTGACACAAGGGGGGTTTTCACAATGGTTGCAGAGAGTCGGGACGTGAATATACTTCACGTCAGGAAATTTACCCACAGTCTTAACTGTGTGATGTGCCCAGAAAAAACCATCCGGGACATTGTTTTCTGATTTGCAGGCGAGGTCACATCCGCCGCAACCAACACATTTCTGTAAGTCTATGATCATTGCATATTTGGGCATTTTAGGCCTCCCCTATTAAATTTTTTCGACTTTAACGCGAGTTACGCCACCGTGGCGTGCTGTGGAGCCACTGAGGTACTCGTAATCAGGTGGCAGAAGATCATTGTTGTTAGCGCCTCGAGGTTTTTTACCGAATTCAAGGCTGGCAACCGATCCGTAAGCCCAATGGCCCTGACCGAAGGTTTTAAATACAACATCAGGACGAATTCCTTCCCAAAGTTTCAGTTTTCCTTCGATTTTTCCGGTTGGCGAGGTGACTCGTATCTGGTCGCCGTTGCGCAAGCCGAATCGGGCAGCAGTCTCAGGGTTGATCTTGATGACATCCGCCCAGTTTTCATCGCCTGGGTCGCAGCTCTTGAGTTCATAATACCAGGGGCTGTTCTGTGAACGACCTTCGCGATTAAGCCGTGATCTGGCCTCAGCAAAAATCAGGGGATATTCCTTTTCATCTCCCCATCGGTAGGCAGGTTCATAGTGGGGGATAAAAGCAACCTCACCCCTGGCGGTGTATTTCGTGATGCGCATGACTTCATCTACACTGACTCCATGCTTATCGGCATGTTCTCCCAGAACCCGTTTTAGGGTTTCACTGTAAAACTCGAACTTCTTGGTGTCAGTACTGAAGTTGTCCCAGCGGGTGCGGTATGGATGGCGGTTTGCGTGCCAAACACCGAGACGTTTAAATTCCTCCCAACTGCGGATATCGTCACCGCGATCTGCTGCTTGGCCCGACCACAGAGGATAGGTGGCAGTGCGTACCGCAATGTCCTCGAATTCACGACCATTGGTCGGATTTTTTCCGGTTTCCGGGTCTTTGAATTCTTTCAGCCAGTCAAGGAGATTGGTGAACCCGCGTGCTGCGAGCTTTTCGGCCAGTAACCAGACGATTTCCGTTTCGTCTGACTTAACGTCCCAAAGCGGTTCCACCACGCGCTGCTGCAACACGAGATAGCTGTGGAGATTCTGCTTGGTCGTAATATAGGCGTTTCTTTCAAATAGATGGACGGTCGCCGGAAGCACGATGTCGGCGTACATGGTTGTCTCTGCCGGGTGGGTCGTAATGGAGGCGAAGAAAGGAATTTTTTCCATGGCCTTTTCCCAGCGATCAGTACCAGAGCAGGAGAAGACGAAATTATTCCAATAACCAATGACAACCTTGAGATCGTAGGGGTCCTCGTCAAGGATGGCATCAGCCACCCGATTGGTTACTACTCCCCCCCCCGAACGGCGGTTAATCGCCGGATATTGGAGGGTTCCGCGCTGGTCAATTTTTGCCATGGCCGAGTGCTTCTTGGCCAGGTCATCTACATAAGGATTGATAGAGGGGAAGCTGGCGGTTGGTATGCCCTGATGCTGGAAAATACCGCCTTCGTTATCAACAGAACCCACCAGGCCGTTAAGGGCATGAATCGCCTGCGCAGCATAGGCTCCGCGTACCCACATACCAACACCGGCACTAACCCAGGCAATAGCTTTGGGCGCGGCGGCAGCAAAATCACGAGCCACACGATAAATCTGTTCAGCAGGAACACCGGCCCTTTCAGCAGCCCATTCGGGAGTTTTGTCAAAAAGCTCAAGGTTCCACCACTTGACCAGACCATGGGTATGCTTCTCGGTGAAGGAGCCTTCATCAACTTTTTCACCGACCTTGAATCGATTAACGCCGTCGTTAAAGTCACCAACGAAAGGTTTGTACCAGCGGCCTTCCGACAAAATAACATGAGCTA
>SLDV01000078.1 GCA_007125165.1 Geobacteraceae bacterium
AACAGTGATGGGCTTGGCCCCGACACTGACGGTTGCTCCTCCAGCACTACGCCCCATAGCATCAAAACTGATACTGGTCGCCGGACTGATACTGATTCCGGAAAAACTGCCGCTGGTCACCGGGTGGCCGCTGATGGCGGTAAAGGTTCCGGTATGACAGTCGCCAGCCCGCTGTTTTAAAGCATAGCCATCAGCCGTCAACTCAACCCGCACCTCACAGCCACTCGCCACCGCCAACTTCTGCGCGTAGCGCAAAGCACTCGCCACCTCATCATAAGCCGCACGATCCTTATAGGTATCCAGATCAAAAAACACCGGCACCGCAACCGCCGCCAGAATGCCGAGGATTACCATAACCACCACCAGTTCGATCAGGGTGAAGCCACGGGCAGAAGGTTTTTTTTTACGAATGGACATATATTCAAGCTCTGGCATTTAACGCAAAACGGAGCCATGCGGCTCCGTTTAATATTTGACCAAAACTTACTCTAACACCCCAGCCTTGTTTACTCACAGTCATCAGTAATACCGATATCAGGAGGTGTTGTCCCGTCTGCAGCTTCTACGTAGGAAACACGACAATCAGTTCTTGTATTATCCGACCCAAGATAAAAATAAGAAGGATCTGCTGCATTAGTACCAGCTTCAAAGAAAAAGCCCTCAGTAGTAACAGCATCTTCAATTGTAATCCTGGTAGGATAACCAAATACCAATCCAACATTTTCTCCATCCATTTGAATTGTGCCGGTAGCTCCTGTTTGATCCTTTACCAGAGCTTGTGCTCTTGCCAACGACGTCGCACTCTGTACTGCACCGTACATTCCATTAATAGTTGCCTTTCTTGCATCCACCTGAATATCAATAAACTTCGGCACCGCCACCGCCGCCAGAATCCCGAGGATAACGATAACAACGACCAGTTCAATCAGGGTGAAACCTTGTTGATTTTTCATGCTGTTGTACTCCTTTTTTATTAATGTGAATTAGGGTGCTTCTGATACACCATCTATCCGATTTACTTCACCCCCAGGGAGAAACCCAACGATAGGGGTGAATCGTTCTTAATTCCAGGCCTCTGACCTGTCGCTGCCCTGAAGCTGTTTGCCCCTCGGCAAATTGTGCGACGAGTTGAAATTCGGCGCGCGCCGGGCTATCAAGCTCCGTTTCGAAAAAGAGGCGGTTACGCACCAGATAAACCAGAATCCCCCTGCTCTTATCGTAATACCAGCTGCCCTTCTTTAGCTCTAAATCAACTTGCTCAACAACGCCCATATAGTTTTCGGGCGGTTCCACCAACAGGACCATCGGGTTACCACCGGTCCAACCTTCCAGCTCCGCCATTCTGCCGCCGGCATAGTGGGCGGCGATCTGCAGGCCGATGGCGCTGCGCATGGCGCTGATATCGCGTTCCATGGTGGTGCGTTCAATATCCACCATCAATTTGTAATAATAATGCAGGGCAACCAGCCCGACCGCGCTGATCACCAGAACAGTCACGACCAGTTCAAGCAGAGTCAGGCCACGCTGATGCTTGCTGTGCATAATCGGCCCATAATTAGTGGTCACTTATGTAATGTCTCTCATCTTTCCGTATATGTCAAGATTAATTATGAAAAAAGCCTGTCCGTGTAATACCTTATCTGCTGATTAGCACCAATCTTCCGCTAATGAATCCTTCTCCTGGGGGAGAAGGTGGCTGAAAGCCGGTTGAGGGGGCCTGAAAAGGTTAATAGCTCCCCCTCACCCTGGTCCTCTCCCTCAGGAAGAGGGGATAAGAACGTATCATGGCAGATTAGTTCCAATCGGTTTTTTCCTATGATGTAGCCTGTTTGGCAAATAACGCCTTCGCTATTATTTATTTCTTTTTTCCGTGTCTTTCCGTGCTTTCCGTGGACCAAATGCTACCGCGCGATACTCGCCAGATTCCACATGGGCAGAAACACCCCAAGCGCCAGTACCAGCACCATACCGCCGATAACCACAATCATAATCGGCTCAATGGCACTGGAGAGGTTTTTCAGATCGTAATCAACTTCACGCTCATAAAACTCCGCCACATCTTCGAGCATGGTATCGACGGAACCCGATTCTTCCCCCACTGCCAGCATCTGCAGCACCAGCGGCGTGAACATGCCGGTTTTGGTGGCGCTGCGGGTCAGGGATTCACCGCGTTCGATGCCGTTGCGGATCATTTCAATCTTTCCCCCCACATAGGTGTTATTCACCGCTCGGGCCGTCAGTCCAAGGGCCTGCGAGAGGGGAACACCAGCGGTGTAGCTCATATTAAAACCACGGGAAAATCTGACCAGGGTGGCACGCAACAAAATGCTGCCGACCAGCGGAATTTTCAACTGGTATTTATCCCAGAGGTAGCGTCCTTTGGTGGTTTTAAGAGTCCGCCGCACAACAAACACCATCAGAATGCTACCAACCAGCAATAAAGGCCACTGATTCTGCATAAATGATGACAGTCCCATCAGAATGCGCGTTGCCAGGGGCAGATCAGACCCGGCACTGGCAAAAACCCGTTCAAAAGCAGGGATAACAAAGAGACTGACGAAAATAATCGCGAACAGGATGGCCACAATAACAAAGGTCGGATAACGCAACGCCGACTTGACCCGATTGATGGTCTCTTTTTCCCGTTCGAAATAGACCGCCAACTGGATAAATACCTGATCAAGCTTGCCGGTAACCTCACCAACCTGCACCATATGGCACAACAGCGCCGGAAACACCTTGGGATGACGGCTGTAACAACCGGAAAGCTCCATCCCCGACTCAAGATCTTCCACCACCTCGTTCAGGGCTTTGCCCAGCGATGGGTTCCGGCTGGTAGCCACCAGCCCCCGCAATGCCTTGATCAGGGGCACTCCGGCGTTGATCAGGGTATACATCTGGCGACAGTAAAGATTGAGATCATCCAGGGTAACGTTGGCATCGAGCCGGAACTTGAACAACTTCTTTAGTGACAGAGATGCTTTGGCCGGTATCTCGACAATATCGATGGGAATTGCCTGCTGCGACTGAAACAGGGATGCCAGCGCCTCAGCGGAAGAAGCTTCGCTCTCCCCCTGATGCGTATTGCCTTGCTCGTCCCTGATTTTGTAGCGATACAGTGGCATCAGTGATCCTGTTCAGCCGGTTGATGTTGAGTGGTCGTTGGCGTAACAGCAGAGGTATCAACACTGATCCGTTCTGCCATGGGATTCTCCGCTACCTGACCGGCAATGCGCAGCACCTCTTCCATGGTGGTCACCCCTTCCAGCGCCAGTTTCAGGGCACTGTCACCGAGGCTGACAAAGTCAGGCAAGCGCCGCACGGCCAGCGCAAAAGCGGAACTGTCGTTACGACGCAGGGCATCGGCCAGCTCAAAGTCAATTTCCAGCAGTTCAAAAATGCCGATCCGTCCTTTATAGCCGGTGTTGTTACAGGAGGGGCACCCCTGCCCCTTTTTGAAGCTCAAGGCTCCTTCCGGACGTTTGACCTTGCCACGATAGCCTTTGAGCCAGGCCCGTTCGCCCGGTTCCAGGTTATCGGTAGTGAGGCAACTGTCGCAGATGCGGCGCACCAGACGCTGGGCCAGAACCGAGCGCAGGGAGCTGGCCACCACGTAGCCGGCGGCGCCCATTTCGATCAAGCGCAGGGCGGTACTGACGGAGTCATTGGTGTGCAGGGTCGAAAGCACCAGGTGACCGGTCATGGCGGCACGCAGGGCGATATCAGCGGTTTCCTTGTCACGCATCTCACCGACCATAACAACATCGGGATCCTGACGCAGACCGGCGCGCAACACCCGGGCAAAATCAAGACCAATTTTTGGATGCACCTGCACCTGATTGATGCGCGGCAGGCGATATTCGACCGGGTCTTCGACAGTGATGATCTTTTTTTCAAAGGTGTTAAGCTGATTCAGCGCACCGTACAGGGTTGTCGTTTTACCACTACCCGTCGGCCCGGTGACCAGTACCAGGCCATGGGGCTGGCTGAGCTGAGCGCGGAAGCGCCGCAGAATATCTTCATTCATGCCGATGTGACCGAGGTCGAGCAGGCCACCCGACTGATCAAGCAGACGCATGACCACCGATTCACCGTACTGCAGCGGCATGGTAGAAAGCCGGATGTCCACGCTGTGGCCCTTGACCCGCACATTGAAGCGCCCGTCCTGGGGCAGACGACGTTCGGAAATATCAAGGCCACACACCAGTTTCAGCCGGGATACCAGGGCTGTGCCGATGCGCTTTTCCTTCATCACCTGTTCGTGGAGCACACCATCAATCCGCTGACGTATCCGCAGGACCTTTTCATCCGGTTCAATATGAATATCAGAAGCACCGACCTGGACGGCGTCTTCAAACAGGGAACGTAACAAACGCACCACCGGGGCGTCTTCGACATCGGCGGTGGTCAGCAACTGTTCCAGATTGCTGTCCCCCTGCGACAACTCCTCACCAAGCTCTTCCGCCAGGGTGACGATCTCCTGGGTACGCCGGTAGACGATGTCCAGGATCCGCAACAACTCCGACTCATACACCACCGCCAGCCGCAGAGGTTTTTTCAGGATTCTACTCAACTCGTCGTAAGCGTGAAGATCTGTTGCATCAGCAAGACCGACCAGCAACTGTGCACCCTCCTGATTCAGGACGATTGCCCGAAAACGCCGAGCCGCAGTTTCCGGCAGTAGCCGCACAGTCTCAGCATCATAGCTGTAGTGCTTCAGGTCAATAAACGGCAGGTTGAGCTGATCGGCGAGAAATTCATGAAACTTCTGCGAACTCACCAGCCCCATCTCGACCAGAGTATTACCCAGTTTTCCACCTGTTTTTTTCTGCCGCGTTAGAGCGGACATCAACTGATCTTCACTGATGACGCCGTGTTTTACCAGCAAATCACCAATACGTATTTTCTGCCGCACACCGGCGGGTTTGTCACTAGACATGATCTTCTCCTGACATTGCGCTACAGATGTTGCAGGCGCTCGCGCACAAACCGCTCCAGATCGGGACGCAAACCGCTGACATCAAGAGCGGCTCGATAAGCATCACGAGCACCGCCGATCAACCCCTGCTGCTCAAGGGCGATAGCCAGCCCCATCCACCACAAGGACTCACGCGGTCGCTGATCAAGCAACCGGGCATAAACCTCTGCCGCTTGTGAATATTCGCCCAGCTCCTGATAGATAGCCGCGCGTAAAGCATGATATTCGGGGTCATCCTTGACAGGTGGAAGCGGT
>SLDV01000075.1 GCA_007125165.1 Geobacteraceae bacterium
CTGGTAATCATCAGGAACACGCTCAAGATGGCGATGAGTTACTTCGATAAAATAACCAAAGACCCGGTTGTACTTGATTTTTAATGAAGAAATGCCCGTCCGCTCGCGCTCTTTCACTTCCATGGCGGCAATCCAGCCCTTACCCTCACGACTGATCAGACGCAACTCATCCAGTTCTTCACTATACCCATCCCTGATGATGCCTCCTTCGCGAATAACAACAGGGGGATCATCAATAACCGCAGCGCCAAGCAAGGCTTCAAGATCAGGTAGGGGGTCAATGTTATGGCGCAGTTCAGCAAGATAAGGATCATCGAACGAAGCCAGCAGATCAGTGACTACCGGTATCCGTGCCAGAGAGTCGCGCAGCGATACCAGGTCACGGGCATTGGCTCCGGCCATAGATATCTTGCCATTCAGGCGTTCAAGATCATAAACACCATCCAGGGCCTCACGCAGATCCATACGTAGCAGACTGTTATCAACCAGCTTGGTAACCGCAGCCTGACGCTGCTTGATCCGCTCCAGATCGATCAGAGGATAATGAATCCAGTGCCGTAAGGTCCGCCCCCCCATGGCCGTAACTGTTCGATCAAGAACCCCGAGCAGTGATCCTTTTTTCTTCCCGTCCTGTAAAGTTGCGGTCAGCTCAAGATTGCGTCGGGTAGCATCATCAAGAAGCATGTAATCAAGCACCCGATAGGTTTTAAGAGCCTGCAGGTGTCGCAGATGATCTTTGCGGGTCTGTTGCAGATAGTGAAGGATTGCTGCCGCGGCATGTTGCGCTGCCGGCAGATCTTCACACCCGAATGAAGTAAGATTTGCCACAGAATAAAAAGAGCAGATTTGCTCATTGGCATAATCGCTGGCAAACACCCATTCCGGCAACTGGTTGCACATCAGGGAAGCAAAGATTTTCAGCAGCTCCTGCTTCAGCTGACTGCCCCCGCCCTCTTCGCTCAAAATAATTTCGCGCGGTCGGATCGAACTGATCTCACTTTCAACCTGAGCATAAGTTTCAACCTGAGTAACGCGGAAGGAGCCGGTGGTGATATCGACGTGAGCGATGCCGAAAGCATTCTCAGTAACAGCAAGAGACAAAAGGTAATTGTTTTCTTTGGGCTCCAGACTGTCTGTATCGGTAATCAGCCCTGGTGTAACAACCTTGACAACTTCGCGCTTGACTATACCCTTGGCGGTCTTCGGATCTTCAACCTGTTCGCAGATGGCCACTTTATGTCCAGCCGCAACGAGCTTGGCTATATATCCCTGGCTGCTGTGATAAGGAACACCGCACAAAGGCACGGCATTTTCATCCCCTTTATTACGTGATGTCAGGGTAATGCCAAGAATTTTTGACGCAATAACGGCATCATCCATAAACATTTCGTAAAAATCACCAAGACGAAAAAAAAGAATGGCGTCCTGATGATCGGACTTGATTTCAAGGAATTGTCGCATCAAAGGGGTGGTTGTTGACATGTCTGCTTCCAAGCGGGTTATTGTGCCAAAAAATAAAATCCGCTAACTATAGCAAAGGTGGGCGATGGTGTAAATCAGCGAATGGTGATTGTATCGCTTCAACTTGATGCGACGGGTTATGCCCGCACGGTACGGATAAAGAGTGAAGGGTGAAAACGGCATTTCACCAACCGTTAGAGTCTCCCTCTTGACCGACTGTGGTCAATAGGCTAAAAGTCGGGGATGACAATCTTTTGGTAAAAGTCATTAACAGCGTTTCGATGCGGTAAAAGTCAACGGCAAAGATGGCGCGGTTAAGGTCAACTGCGAAAAAACTTTTTTGTTTTAACCTTCAATGCCTTGGTTATGAATTTAACTGTTGCCGCGTATGTTCAAAGGTTTTTGCCGCGATAAAGAGCTTTTGTTTGTGTATCTGCGGCCTCAACAGGGAAAGGTGTCATTCTTGCCGACTCACATGACTGATATCAAACCGGACGATTTTACGATAACAGATCTGCAAGACGAAATCCGCGTCGACGAACTCTGTCAGAAGCTGCTCAAAACCTTCCATCGCCATTTGCTTGATACTGCCGAGGTCACCCGACTCGAAGCAGGATCCCTGGCCGGGGGGGCTGATTATTTTTTACGGGATTTCGTTATTGACAGCCTGCGTGGGAATATGTTTGCGGTAACGGCCGTTCAGGTGCGTGGCTTCGCCGGCAACTGGTACATCCACCGGACACTGGAACCCAACATGAAAGAGCTTGAGTCGATACTGCGCGGCGTGGCAAGTCTCTATCAATTCTATGCCGCCAATGGCTGGATACGTACATCGGTCAGTGATGAAATCAGGTCGGTTTGTGCCGATCTCGACTATTTCCGGCGGCGTATAGAGAGCTTTCATAACCTAGCCGGAGATGACTATCCAGACTGGTGTGAAGAGTGCCCGCTGGAGTAGATTTTTTGTCCGATGGTTATTCTTCTTCAAGTGTTCTGATGGTGTCTTCATCTACCGTTTTGTCTGTAGCGATAGCAAGCCGTACGATACCATTGCGGCGAGCAACTTCCATCACCTCGATGACCCATCCGTGACGTGCCGACTTGTCAGCCATCAGTAAAAAAGTCATTTCATGAGTGATGTCACTGCCCAGATTTCCCAGATAAGTGCTCAAGGCTGACAGGGAAACAAGTTCGCTCTGCAGGTAAATCTCACCATCCTCGGTAAGGTACACCTGAACCTCTTTTTTGTCCGCAGGTATCTGTTGTGTGCCCCCTTCGGGGAGATTGATAGACATTCCCGGTCGTTCGATGAACGTTGTTGAAATCATGAAAAAAATCAGCAACAGAAAAACGACATCAATCATCGGTGTCAGTTCAATTCGTGGTGCTTCGCTGGTCTTGCGACGAAAACCCATGTCAGCCCTCAACCTGATCGACAATTTTCATCGTTGCTTCTTCCAATTCAAGGGTCAAACGATCAGCCCGTGCAGACAGATAGCGATGGACCAGTAACATCGGAACCGCAACACTTAACCCGGCTGCTGTTGTGATCAAGGCTTCGGAGATTCCCCCGCCCAATGTTGCCGGAGTACCTACCCCTTCAGCAGCGATCACATTAAAAGCGTTGATCATTCCCAGGACTGTCCCCAGCAATCCCAGCAAGGGAGAAACATTGGCAATCGTAGCCAGCAACCCGAGGTAGCGCTGCAGAGAAACAGCTTCACGTTCACCCACTTCCTCTGCCAATGACTTAAGGTGCGAACGTGAAGCCCCCCGGTTTTTGAGAACAACCAGAAGAATTCTGGCCAAAGGTGATTTTCCCCGAGCACATAACTCCAGGGCATCGTTGTTGTTGTTATCCGTCAATAGAGCGGTAACCCGTGACCGTAAAAGCAACATATCGCGTCTGATCTGAAAATAGGCAAAGACCCTTTCCATAAAAATAGCCCAACCGATAATCGAACAAAAAAGAATCGGATACATCAGTGGGCCGCCACGCATAAAGATATCAAGCATCGGTTCAAATCCTCTTATCAGTTATTGTGACCAACCATGACAAAAGTCATGTAAGTATTACGGTGGGAAAAAACCTAGATCAGGCTGACAATTTCTCCACTGACATGATCATCAATAGTTAAAATTCCTACCGTCGGTCCGGATGCTGACCTGGGTTCAGTTGGACTGCCGGGGTTAAGCAGTAAGGTAGAGCCGATACGGCGACATTCCGGGACATGGCTGTGCCCAAAGACCAGAACATCAGGCATATCACCCGAAAAGCTATTAATGACGTTATCAAGCACATCATCACTGCCGCCCCAGCCATGAGTTATACCAATACGCCAATCATTAAGACGGATGATTCTTTTTTCAGGCAGACAAACATGAAGCCGGTCCATGTTTCCACGCACAGCATACCAGGAGCGGGGTGCAAAACAGAGTTCAATCTCCGGGTGGACATGGTCGCCAGCGTGTAGAATACATACCACTTCTGAAAAAGGACCAGCCAGTAATTTTTCAGCCAACTGGTGCCCCTGAGCTAATGTAGCTACGTGAGTATCAGAAAGAACACCGACTTTCATAAAAACACCAGTTGAACTCCGCGCTGAAGTGGCGGAAAAAAGCCCTTTAAAGCGGAAAAACCCTCAAGAACTAATTTAATTATTACCATAAGTCGCATAAAAAAATTTAACTACTTGATTTTACTTTAATTTGTTGACCATGCGTAATTTGGCACCAGCATTGCGTATAAACGTGAATGGTTTATATTCATAGTGTTGACCCTTTCACCTTGACAGGAATTTAGCAAAACTATAATTTTTTATTTTAAATAACATACTCAGATGGTCGAGCTGCTTTTTTATTGTCAATGCTCAACCACATATTATCTGAGGCCACTTCACATTCTCTTACAGGAGGAAACACTTCTATGTCAATGCGCCAAGATGCACTTGATTACCACAGTAGCGGTCGTAAAGGAAAAATTGAGGTCATTACCACCAAGCCCTGCGCAACCAGCCGGGATCTGTCTCTAGCCTACAGCCCCGGAGTCGCAGAACCTTGTCTGGAAATAGAAAAGAATCCAGCGGACGCCTACAAATATACCGCCAAGGGAAACCTGGTAGCGGTCGTTTCCAACGGTACTGCGGTTCTTGGTCTTGGCGATATCGGTGCTCTGGCCGGTAAGCCGGTGATGGAAGGAAAAGGAGTTCTGTTCAAGAGCTTCGCTGATATTGATGTTTTCGATATTGAGATTGACTCAAAAGATCCTGATGAAATTATTCGCACGGTTAAACTTTTAGAGCCGACATTTGGTGGTATCAACCTCGAAGACATCAAGGGGCCGGAATGCTTCTATATCGAGGAAAAACTGGCGGAAATCATGGATATCCCGGTGTTCCACGATGACCAGCACGGCACCGCCATTATCGCCGCGGCGGGAATGCTCAATGCCCTGGAAATCGTCGGCAAGGACATTAAAAATGTCAAAATGGTTGTCAACGGCGCAGGTGCCTCCGGAATCGCCAGTGCCAGTCTGGCAATCACCCTGGGTATCAATAAGGACAACGTCATCCTCTGTGACACTAAAGGGGTTATTTACAAGGGTCGTACCGAAGGGATGAACGAATACAAGGAGCGCCTGGCAGCCGATACCAGTGACCGCACCCTGGAAGACGCGGTTAAAAATGCAGATATTTTCTTCGGGTTGTCCGCAAAAGGAGCTCTTTCACCGGAAATGTTGAAGTCAATGGCGCCCAACCCGATCGTTTTTGCCATGGCGAATCCCGATCCGGAAATTACACCTCCCGAAGCACAAGCCGTGCGGGACGACGTGATCATTGGTACCGGTCGTTCTGACTACGCCAACCAGGTCAACAACGTGCTGTGTTTCCCGTTTCTGTTCCGTGGGGCCCTCGATGTTCACGCCAGTGCCATTAACGTCGAAATGAAGCTGGCCGCGGTCAAGGCATTGGCTGATCTGGCAAAGCAGGATGTTCCCGATTCGGTCCGCAAAGCCTACGCTGGTGAAGACATCCAGTTTGGTCGTAACTATATTATTCCCAAGCCCTTTGACCCTCGCGTTCTGCTCCACGTTGCCCCGGCGGTTGCTCAGGCAGCAATGGACACGGGGGTTGCCCGGCGTCCCATCAAAGACATGCAGAAGTACCGTGAGTCTCTTGAAGCTATGCAGGGCCGTTCAAAGGAAGTTATGCGGACACTGATCAACAAAGCCAAAGCAGCTCCAAAACGGATTGTTTTCCCTGAGGGCGAAGAAGACAAAATTCTGCGTGCCGCTCATATTCTTGTTGAAGAAAAAATCGCATCACCAATTCTGCTTGGTAATGCAGACGCTATCGCCAATAAAGCCAAGATACTGCATGTCGACCTTGAAGGTATTACTATTATCGACCCGACCACCAGTGAGAAACGTGACGAATACATCAACAAAATGTTTGAGATGCGGCAACGTAAGGGCGTTACTCATAGCGGCGCATCAAGTCAGATCAAAGGGAATTACAACTATTTTGGCGCCCTCATGGTCCAGCAGGGAGATGCCGATACCATGTTGTCCGGTATAAATCATCATTATCCTGAGACAATTCGTCCTTCCCTGGAAGTTATCGGCAAGAAGGCCGATCTGTCAAAAGTTCACGGCATGTATATGATGGTCTTCAAAAAGCAGGTTGTGTTCATTGCCGATGCGACCGTTGCCATCGACCCGACTCCGGAGGAACTGGCTGAAACAGCCATTCTGGTAGCAGAAAAAGTACGTCAGTTCGACATCGTTCCCAAGGTGGCCATGCTGTCTTTCTCCAACTACGGCAGCAGTACCGAACCTCAGGCGCTGAAAGTTAAAAAAGCTACGGCACTGGTCAAGCAGCTCGATCCGGAGTTGATTGTTGATGGTGAGGTTCAGGCAAACGTTGCCCTCGATCCGGAATTGACGGAGAAGCAATACCCCTTTTCCATGCTTAAAGGTGATGCCAATGTTTTCATCTTCCCCGATCTGCAGTCAGGTAACATCAGCTACAAGCTGCTGAACAAGCTGGGCGGCGCTGAGGCGATTGGGCCAATCCTGATGGGCATGAAAAAACCGGTGCACGTTCTGCAACGCGGAGATGATGTTGCTGACATCATTAATATGGCGGCGGTTGCTGTTGTTGATGCCCAGGAAGCAGAACAAAACTAGAGTAAAAGACATAAGCTGACACATGGAGCGTAAGGTCCTGAAAAGGGCCTTACGCTTTTTTTATGTTGATGACTTTTATTTGTTGATGATAATCAGTAGTATAGCCATGCCTGACAGCGCGCTTGCAGGGAATTCACTATCAGGTTAACACCATCTTCTTAATTACAATAGAAACAGCATTAACAAAGAGGTACTAACTATATGAAATATTGCAGTACGCGTGGCAAGATTCAGGATTTATCATTCAGTGAGGCCGTCATGATGGGACTCGCTTCAGATGGTGGCCTGTTATTACCACAAAAAATACCTCAAATTTCCAGGCAACAGCTCAAGGCCTTAAGCAAGATGAATTATGTTGATCTGGCTTACGAGATCATCTCACTTTACGCAACCGATCTACCTGCTGCTGATTTGCGCAGCCTGGTGAACAGGTCTTATGCGTCATTTGATCATTCCGATATCACCCCGGTGGTGAAAAAAGGCGATATCTACATCCTTGAGCTCTTCCATGGCCCTACCCTGGCCTTCAAGGATGTTGCCCTGCAATTTCTCGGCAATTTGTTCGAATACTATCTGGTCAGGGACAACAAAAAACTCAACATCATCGGTGCTACCAGTGGCGACACCGGTAGTGCTGCCATCGCCGGCGTGCGTGGCAAAAAGAATATCAATATATTTATTCTTTTTCCCTTTGGGCGGGTTTCTTCCGTTCAGGAGATGCAGATGACAACGGTTGCCGATGCCAATGTTTTCAATATCGCGATTGATGGCACCTTTGATGACGCCCAGGCGATAGTCAAAGAGATTTTCAGTGATCAGGCATTCAAACAGGCCCATGCTTTAGGTTCCATCAATTCAATCAATTGGGTTCGAGTGCTGGCGCAGATCGTCTACTATTTTTATGCATATTTTCGAGTTAACGAGCAAACCGGTTGTGAAGAAGTGCAATTCTCCGTACCAACCGGCAATTTTGGTGATATTTTCGCCGGATATCTGGCCGGCAAAATGGGTTTACCAACCCGGCGCTTCATTCTGGCCACCAATGCCAATAATATCCTCAGTCGCTTTGTCAATGGCGGCGACTATTCCCTTGCCGATGTCCACCACTCGCTCTCCCCATCGATGGACATTCAGGTTGCCAGCAACTTTGAACGCTACCTCTATTATCTCTATGACGGCGATACCGCGGCGGTCGTTGCGGCTATGGAGCGTTTCAAAAAAACCGGAAAACTAATTTTTTCAGCAGAGCAACTGACCCACATTCAAAAAGACTTTGTTGCCGCGAGCATCAATGATCAGCAGACCCTTGATCAGATTTCAACTTTCTCCAAACAAACTGGCTACCTCCTGGATCCCCATACGGCTGTCGGGGTGAGGGCTGTAGATGAGGTTGGCGATGACGTCCCACACATCTGTCTGGCAACAGCCCATCCAGCCAAGTTTCCGGAAACTATCGACAAAGCAGTTACGGACAAGCTGCCGCCTGTTGAGGCAATTGAGAAATTAAGCAGCATGCGACGGCGCTGTGAACGAATGACGGCTGATCTGCAAAAAATTAAAAGTTATATTGCGGAAAAGTCACTATAATTAGTTTCCGTCCGGAAACTGCTTTATGTTCATCCAGCGTTTCCAGATGAGCACTAATTATTTTTCTGTTATTATTAACTGGCGGTGGCAGTAGGACGGGCACTGCCACCAGCATCCACATTGCACCTACATACTTCTGGTGGGCGATCCCCACTCGACAAAACCGGAACTTTTTTATGAATGGAGGGTTTATGAACGACGTTTCTCCGGAGCTCTTTTACCAACTGATCCAGACATACGGAATACCTCTTTTCTGGGCGATTGTCATATTTGTCGTCGGGCGTTTTATTGCGAGGGCTATCTCCAATTCCGCCGCCAAAGCGATGACAAAAGCCCACGTTGAAGAAACGCTGATCAAGTTCGCAAAAAACATGCTTTATGTCGCACTGATGGTGTTTGTTATTATTGCCGCCATCGGTCAGATGGGAATCGAAACAACCTCATTTGCTGCGATTCTGGCCGCAGCTGGTCTGGCAGTAGGTCTGTCATTGCAGGGCACTCTGAGTAATTTTGCTGCCGGAGTCCTGTTGATAATTTTCCGCCCATTCAAGGTTGGAGATTTTATTGATGCCGGTGGAGTTGCCGGTATTGTTGAAGAGATTCAAATTTTCAGCACTCAGATGCGTTCAGGCGATAACAAACAGATTATTGTTCCCAATGGTCAGATCATGGGTTCAACAATCACCAACTTTTCAACCAAGCCGACACGTCGGCTCGATCTGGTGATCGGTGTCAGCTACAGCGATGATCTAAAAAAAGTACGCTCAGTGCTGGAAGATATCCTCGCCAAAGATGAACGTATTCTGCCGGAACCAGCACCGACAATCGGTGTGCTGGAGCTCGGCGACAGCAGTGTTAATTTCGCTGTTCGTCCCTGGGTCAATAGCGGTGACTACTGGCCTTTACTTTTTGACCTACAGGAAACCATCAAGGTGCGCTTTGATCAGGAAGGCATCAGTATCCCCTTCCCGCAACGTGATCTGCACATTGTCAGTAACTCCGGCAGCGCTGCTGCAGCATAGTATTGAGCCGGTGAGCCAATATGCTGTCATCCCAGAGCGATGTTCCCCGCCGGCAATCTGGATCCTGCGACTTTGCGCAGAATGTCACAGACACCGTCGTCCGGAGCAGAACCCGGCTGCCATTCTGCGCGGAGCGAAGCATAGGCGCAGAATCTATTTTCTCTTTACTGATTTACTGGAGTCACATAGATAACCAACTAACTGCTTTTCCACTGTAGCGATACTGTTTCGCTCCGGATTGTTGACGCAAAAAGCCTCCGGTGCGTACCGGAGGCTTTTTGCCTTTTGTTAATTACCTACTGAAAATCAGCAGTCGAAGTACAGATTGAACTCTTCCGGAACCGGGCGCATGCGAACCGGATCGACCTCGGCACTGCGCTTGTAGCTGATCCACATCTCAATTACATCCTCGGTGAACACGTCCCCCTTAAGCAGGAAGGCATGGTCCTTTTCCAGATTATCGAGAGCGTCGGCCAGCGAAGTAGCAACATTAGGAATATCTTTCAACTCTTCCGGCGACAGGCCGTAGATGTCCTTGTCAAGAGGCTGACCCGGATCGATCTTGTTTTCAATACCGTCAAGACCCGCCATCATCATCGCCGCAAAGGCCAGATAACCATTGGCTGACGGATCGGGTGTGCGGTATTCAACTCGCTTCGATTTTTCACTGTCAGTTACCGGAATTCGTAGTGATGCCGAACGATTACGGTTCGAATAAGCAAGATTAACCGGTGCTTCATAGCCCGGGACCAGACGCTTGTAGGAGTTGGTGGTCGGATTGGTAAAAGCACAGAGTGCCTTTGCATGTTTCATGATGCCACCAATGTAATACATGGCAATTTTGGAAAGACCACCATAGCCATCGCCGGCGAAAAGGTTCTTTCCATCTTTCCACAACGACTGATGACAATGCATACCGGAACCATTATCGTTATAGATTGGTTTCGGCATGAAGGTTACAGTTTTGCCATTACGGAATGCGACGTTTTTGAGTACGTACTTGAACCATTGCAGATTGTCTCCCATCTTCAGCAAGGAGTCAAAACGCATGTCAATTTCACACTGGCCACCGGTAGCAACCTCATGGTGGCCGCACTCAACAACCATACCGACTTCCTGCAGTACCATCATCATTTCGTTACGTAGGTCAACCATGCTGTCGGTTGGCGCAACCGGGAAATATCCGCCTTTGTGCTTCGGTTTGTACCCAAGGTTGGGGAATTCTTCACGGCCGGTATTCCAGATCCCCTCGACGGAATCAATGGAATAAAATGATTCATTGGCGCTGGAGGCATAGCGCACATCATCAAAGATGAAGCATTCAGGCTCCGGGCCAAAAAAGGCGGTATCGGCGATGCCTGTTGATTTGAGGTAGGCTTCAGCCTTCCGGGCAATAAAGCGCGGATCGCGGGTGTACCCTTCACGGGTTACCGGATCGACAATATTGCAGATCAGGCTTAGCGTGGTCATTTCGATGAAGGGATCAATTTTAGCAGTGGTGGGATCGGGAACCAGCAACATGTCGGAATTGTGAATAGGCTGCCAACCGCGAATTGAAGAGCCATCGAACCCCAATCCCTCTTCGAATACATCTTCTCCGAATTCGCTGACCGGTGTGGAAAAATGCTGCCAGATTCCGATAAAATCGAGGAACTTGTAATCAATAAACTTAACATCATTTTCCTTGGCAAATTTGACGACTTCACTTGGTGTCATTATCTACATCTCCTTTGAATGAATGAAATTGTCAGGAAGCAGTCATCCTTCGAATTTCCGTTTGAAAAAATATGATTAAAGGGCGTCTTCTCCACGCTCGCCCGTCCTGATCCTGATGACCTCGTCGATAGGAGTCACAAAAATCTTGCCATCTCCAATTCGGCCGGTTTTAGCTGTTTCTGCAATGGTATCAACAACCTTGGCGACAAGATCATCCGCAACGATGATTTCCATCTTGATTTTTGGTATGAAATCAACGACATATTCTGCGCCCCGATAAAGTTCGGTATGCCCTTTCTGGCGACCGAATCCCTTAACTTCACTTACAGTAATTCCCTGGATGCCTATCTCATTCAACGCTTCTTTGACCTCGTCGAGCTTGAACGGTTTGATTATTGCTTCAACCTTGCGCATAACAACTGCCTCCTGTCATCAGATGAATGTTTCGACCGGGCATTGATCCCTATAATCATTACCCTCTAAAAGCAAAGACCTTGCCATTCTGAAGTTTTTTTTTATAAATTTTATATGTCTTAAATATCGAGTAGTTAGAGTGGGTTCAGAGCAGGCATACATACAGTTTGATTAAAGCCAAGCCTGATCTGCACAAAAAACAATCATTTCTTGAAAGTAGATGCACAGAAAACAGACACAAAAAACGCTAAATGCTTTTATGCAGATAAGTAACACTCTCGCAGTGATGCGTCTGTGGAAACATATCTACAGGTTGACTGGAAACGATCTGGTAACCAGCATGCACAAGGACTCGCAGATCACGAGCAAGTGTCTGCGGGTCACAGGAAATATAGAGGATATCAGGAATCCCGGACCCTGCTAAACACTTTACCACAGAATAGGCACCAACGCGGGGAGGGTCCAGGACAACAACATCATATTGTTGCTCTTTGATGTGATCTGTTAAAAAACCTTCGGCTGAAGCTGCTACGAATTCAAGATTGCTCATCCCGTTAGTAATGATATTTGCGCGTGCCATTTCAATCGACCGGGCAGATTCCTCAATTCCGACAAGATGTTTGACCCTGCGGGCAAGGGGGAAAGACAGATTCCCCATTCCACAGTAAAGCTCGAGCACTTTATGGGAATTCTTCCAGGGGAATGTTGTGGTGAGAAGATCGACCAGAACTTTATTTTGTTGGAGATTGATCTGTGCAAAAGAACCAACGCGGTAATTGAGGGCTATCTGCGGGTGATCAACCCTGATCTCCAGCAGCCCATCACCGCTGACGGATTGCAGACTTCTTTTCGTGCCGAACTGGACAAAAACTTCTGTATCCAGCCCTGTCCGGCGCAACACTTCTATCAGCCTTTGCCGTTCGGCTCCCAGATAATGAACAACGACAGCGATCTTGCCGGCATCATCAACCGAGAGGTCAATTTGAGGAATATGGCCGGCGAACGCTGATCCAGCAATCAGGGACTTTAACACGATCAATAGACCGTTGAGACGTTCATCCGTTATTGGGCAGGAATCGATATCAACAACATAACGACTACGTGGACGATAAAAGCCGGTAATAAATTTACCGTTGTGGTTATAGCATTTTATCTGGACACGACTGCGGTAGTGCCATTCATTTGCAGATGGAATGATCGGCTTCAGTGCCGCAGGATCCATAGTCAGATGATGACATAGCGTTTCCACAAACAGTTTTTCTTTCCAGAAAAGCTGCTCACTGTAGTTCAGATGTTGCCACTGACAGCCGCCACACTCGCCGGCAACCGGACAAGGAGGAACGCGGCGACCGGAACCCCTTTGCAACACCTCGACTAGTTTTGCTTCGTAATATTTTTTTTTACTGCGAACCACCTGAGCACGGACAACATCACCTGCCGCTGTATGAGGAACAAAAACGACACGATTTTCATGGCGGGCTAAACCGGAACCGCCATTGACCAGGGTCTCAATGGTCAATAGCGGCAAGAAGTTATTATCCAGACCGGATTGGTCCTGTTCCGGGACCAAGGCTACCCCCGCTGTGGCTTGAAACGATTATCGGAAAAGCTCAACGTAGCAAGATAATCCTCAAGCATCTCGGCACGACGAATAAGTTCGACCGTACCATCTGCCCTTAGCAGGAGTTCCTGCGGCCGCAATCTGGCGTTGTATTGAAAGCCCATGGCATGTCCGTGAGCACCAGTATCGTGGATAGCCAGAATGTCACCTTCTGCGATCTTTGGCAAAGGCCGCTGTACAGCAAACTTATCATTGTTCTCGCATAGAGAACCGACAATATCATAGACCTGATCGGCGGCCCGGTCTTCTTTACCGATAACGTCAATATGGTGATAAGCATCGTACATACCCGGTCGCATCAGCGACGACATGCAGGCGTCAACGCCGATATATTTACGATAGATATTCTTGTGATTGATGGCAGTGGTCAGCAGGCAACCGTGGGGACCTGTCATATACCGGCCACTCTCCATATACATTTTGGGGGCGTAGCCATGCTTGGCTTTAAACGCAGAAAAAACATCAACAATTTTCGCGGACATGGCCTCAAGGTCAAGAGCTTTCTGATCGGGATGATACGGGATACCGAAACCGCCACCGATATTGACAAACTCAAACTCAATATTGAGTTCATTGCTGACCATCTCAACAATATCCAGCACCATTCGCGCGGTTTCAACCATGTAGGTATAATCAAGTTCGTTGGATGCAACCATGGTATGCAGTCCAAAGCGACGAGCACCGCGTTTTTGTGCCTGGCGGTAGGCGTCAACAACCTGCTCATGACTGACACCATATTTGGCTTCGACCGGATTACCGATAATGACGTTGCCTGTCCGTTTGGGTCCGGGATTATAACGGAAACAGACCAGTTCAGGGAAGTTTTTCACCTTATCAATCAGGGAGATATCATCCAGATTCAAAATACAGCCACCTTCACCCAGAGCTGTTTCGAACTCTTTCTGGTTGGTGTTGTTCGAAGTGAACATAATATCTTCACCGCGAGCACCGACCTGGCGGCTTAAAATCAACTCAGCAATGGAGCTGCAATCAAAACCGAAGCCCATCTCCGCCATCATCCCGAGAATACGGGGATTGGGCAAGGCCTTAACTGCATAGTATTCTCTAAATCCATCAAGCTCAGAAAACGCCTGTTTGAGTTCTTCACCAGTCTGCCGAATACCTATTTCATCGTAGATATGAAATGGGGTGCCATAGTGTTCGACCAGTTGTGTGGCAATGGGATACAGGCGTGACTTAAAATCGGTAGAAATAGGCATGTTTACTCCTTAAAAAAATTCAGTTAATTGGTGGCAATGGGATTTTTCGTGTTTCTTTGATGGTGTTTAATACAATCTGGGTTCTGGTGTGATGAACCCCCTCAATCAGGCCGACCTCTTCGGCCAGAATTCTTCCAAGTACGGCATTATCAGCAACGCGGACTTTCAGCAGATAACCATCATCACCAGCGATCTGATGAACATCCTGAACGCCACTGACAGAAGCAAGTGCAGTAGTCATGACAGCGCTGCACCCGGGATGCACACTCACATAAATAAATGCCAGCAATCCCTGTTGAAAAATATCGGGGTTAAGACGAACTTCATACCCGTCAATAATACCTCGATCTTCTAGTTTGCGAATCCGCTCTAACACCGCCGAGGGCGCCATGCCAATCTGGCGAGCAACCTCAGCGTTAGGAACGCGCGCCTTTTCTTGAAGAATAGTCAGTATTTTTAAGTCTATTTCGTCGATCGTTCTCTGATTAGTCATATATTAAGAATATCATTCATATTCGGCCCGGTGTCAAGAGGTCGCTCATTTTTATCCAATCGGCACACCCTTCACCCGTTTTTAGCAAAATATTTATTCAGGACCAGCCAAAAGCCTGAAGGCCAAGAGCTGAAAGATAAGCAACGTAAACCAGCAACAAGATGACACCGAAACTACGAGACAATCTATGTCTGCCTTTCCATGCCGGCAGGAAAAGAGCTAACGTCAATATAAGCATCAGCAAACAGTCACGATAAAGAGCTTCCGGCTCTATGTTGAGGGGATGAATAACACCGGCTATGCCGACCACGGCCAGGGTATTGAAGATATTTGAACCGATAATATTCCCCAGCACCAGTTCAGGCACATTTTTGCGTGCCGCTGCAACCGCTGCTGCAAGCTCCGGCAATGAAGTGCCAATAGCGACAATAGTCAGGCCAATAACAAGATCGCTCACACCGAGAGCCGATGCTATTTCTACGGCCCCCCACACCAGCATTCTGGAACTGACAATTAAAAAAAACAACCCAACGACCAACCAAAACAAGGCTGACCTTAATGTCATTGCAGCGACCTGAGGGGTCTCCAGAGGATCAGTTAATCTTATGGAATTCTTATGACGCAAACCGCTGGTAATCCACCACAGCATGACAAGAACAAAGGCCAGCAGCAGCAGCAACGCGTCAAGGCGACTGATTGAAAGGTTCGATAAGAGCAAGATGGTAAGGAGTGTGATCGCTGTCAGAACCGGCAATTCAAACCTGAATATCTTAGGGGGAATCAGGATCGGGCTGATCAGTGTGGTGACACCCAGGATGAGTGCTATATTGGAGATGTTGGAACCAAAAGCATTGCCAAGGGCAAGGCCGGGGTTTCCCTGGAAAGCCGCAACTGCAGAAATCAAGAGTTCAGGAGCCGAAGTACCAAAACCGACAACGACCATTCCCACCAGCAACAACGGCATCCCGGCATGAACCGCCGACGCAGCAGCACCGTCGACAAAACGATCTGCACTCCAGACCAGCAAAGCAAAACCGCATAACAGAGCGACAAAAGGCAGAATCAATTGGTTTTTTCTCCAGGCTGAACAGGCTTGAAAATAACAAATCTGTCACCGGCCAGTGCTGCCACAGCATCAGACCAGTGAGAAATTATAATTTACGCTCTCCTGGTAACAGGCCAAGAAACAACCCGATTGCAGCACCAAAAACAGCCCCTGACCAGGGGCTGACAAATACACCTCAGGTACTTCCGGCACACTGCCCAAGGTAACCGATCAACGCACCGAACAGGGTGCCTGCAGGGACAAACAAAAGAAGTTTATACACTAGATTTTTCATCATTCGGTTACTGGTAGCCTTTTTTAGCATTCGGGCCGAGGGGCAACAGAGCTACAATCAATATGGCAAAGGGGCCGATCATCAAACCGACAGCAAACCAGAGATGACGGTTGCGGCCACGGCTCTTGGCCACTGCATAAGCACCACATGCCATCACAATCCATAAAACAAACAGGGGTAATGAATCCACAACAATAACCTTTCTTTTTTATTATCAGCTACACAATTAAAAATCTTCAGCCTGTTACCAGAAAGTACCTTACATCGAAGAATCGGGTAAAGATAAACTCTTTTTTTTCAGGGGTAACTTTGATTTTTTTCTGACTTTCGCTATAATGTAGACATATCAGAAAGGAGGAATGCCTATCGAAGATGACTCACATCAGTTGAGATGGTTTTCCACCCGGTCGGCGTCGCCAGACTCCGGCATTTCCCGTGACAAGGGACTGTTCTGAAAGATTACAGAAAACAGCATCCAAGAAGGCCCGCTTAGCGGGCCTTTCACTTTTTAGCGAAACGCCGGATAAATCGTTAGTTGTCACTTACTCCCTTTCCAATCGATAAAAGAGATCAACACCGGACTCCTGTCCAAAAGTAGATTCCAGTTCAAGTCTGGAAGTCAGTCGGTAACGTACTTTGATCTCGTTGGTATTATTGAACAGAGAGTAACCAAGGCTGACGTAAAGATCGGGAGTAAGATATTTACCGGTAGTAATAACCGAATCTCTGACATCCCCTTCACCGGCACTGAATTCGAGCACGTCAAGACCTATTCGCCCTCTTAATCTTTCCTGTAGTACAATGGACTCGCCTTGTGACAACAAGGCACCGGCAGCAACCATTAACAGATCAGTATCGCCGCCACTGCTGTCCAATGGTCTGCCCAGCACCATATATGACAGAACATCAGCATCCGGCATTGCCGGCTCCGAATAAAGGGTTACAAGGGGTTCCTGAGGAGTTCCTGAAATACGCACTCCTGCGCGTACTTGCCCGGCACGTCGCAATGCCAGAATATCAAGGGTTGGATAACGCAAGGGGACACCGGCATAATAGAGATCACCACGCTCTATATCGAGGGTAACGCCGTAGGTCGAGTAGCGACCGCGCACAACATACAAACGACCTTGTGCGGCAAAATTCTGCTGCGGGTCGCTATAAAGTCGTAGCGAGCCGGCCACCCGCGCTTCGAGGCCGGCAACATCCAGCAGCACCTGATCACCCAGGAGAAGATTTATATCAATATCATGAGCTATCCGCCCAACCTTACTGTCCGGGACAGGACGATCGATGATGATCAAGTCAGGACTGTTCTGAGCCATCTGAGGACTGACCTGATCCGTTATCATGACCCATGGGAATAAAATATGGCCACGGACACGAACATGCTGCATATCTCCTTCCAGAACCAGATCAGGGCTGACATGGGCTGTCAACCCGGTCAGATTGACAAGCTGGAACTGACTTCCCTCCAGAACAAACTGATAGGTTTGCGGAACCCATCCCTGCAGATCTACCCTGCCCTGTCCGGCGATGGTACCCTCACCCGATGTAACAGTTAACGCTGAAACCTCAAGTTGCTGATCCTTCATTTGAGCATCTGCTGCCATGTTGAAAAGACGAATACCCGCAGCGGGAATATAAATTTCTGCCTCATCCAACGCAAAGCTTCCACCAAAAGAGGGATCGCCAATGGTTCCTGAAACAGATGCCGACAGGTTAATGCGACCGCGGCTGTCATAGATGTGTTGAGGGAAAAAAACCGATAAAAGTCCACTTTCACGCAACAAGAAACCGACATCTGCGTTTATTGACAGGGTATCTGACAGCACCACAGGCAAGAGTGGCGGAACCCCAACCTCTAATGAGCCATTAATATGGCCATAATCATGCTGTATGGCGACTTGGCCCTGGAGACCATCCTCTTTCCAGAGCAGTTCCAGACCAGCGCTTTCAAGGGCAATATCAACAGCTTGTTCACCGTCATACCAGAATAGCGAACCTTCGGTTATGGTCGCCTTGCTCTCTAGCGCAAATGAGCTGTCAGCGTTCCACCATCCACTGACATCGCAACTTAAAGAACCCTCCGCAATAAGCTCTGCTGGCAGCCACAGTTGGAGCAACCGCAACGGCAAGGCCCGGCAGACCAGGGTGAGATCAAGATGATCAGGCAGATATAATCCTGCAGCCTGTGGTGACTGGACCTGCAACAGCAGATGCGCAGGCTGCCCGATATCAAAGCGCAGGCTGCCAACGAGACCGTCAGGACCCCAGTTCAGTTTCAGACGTGTTTCCGTGTCCTGCAAATGGATCTTTTGATAGTGCAGATCAGCAACTGACAATACAGAAATGCTCATGTTGGTCTGATCCGGTTGATGCGTCAGGAATATCTGTCCATCCACGTGCCCTTCTAATGGAAAAGGATCCAGCCAGTTCTTCAGCCAGCTCAAAGACAGATCATTCCAGGCGATATCTATCTGCAGCTTTTCTTTCGCAGGCAAATATTCGCCATTCAGGCGAATGGCCTGTCGTGATCCGCCGTCGATGGACACAGAAGAAAGGCTGATTATTTCAGGTTTGACAACAAGGTATGCCGGTTCAAGAAGACGCCACTGGTTTGCCGGCATAGCGATATGAAACTGTTCCAAAACCGCACTCCAGGTCGATTCAGACCAGCTCCCCTGGATAGAGGCTGCCAGCTCAGACTGTTGGCTGCGAGCATCGATCTTCATGTGATGATCCGCCAGAGTGCCTTCGGACATCAAGTCAATTGTATCGATAAGCAGGTCCAGGTCCGTCGAACGCAAATGACGCGCTTCTGCTGTGGCAGAGAGCCTTTGTTCAGCATCCAGAGCAAGGTGTCCTGACAGGGACATCAGATGCCACTGATCATGGGAAAGCTCACCAACATCGAAATGGATGTCTGCCTCAACAACATCATCTGTTTTACGAAACCATCCTTGCGCTGTCAGAGACCCCTCGGCTTGTGGGTACAAATCTGCAAGACGATCCAGCGAAAGGTTAAAGTCAAACTTCGAAAGCAGATCACCTTGTGCCTGCAGATGCGCGCTGTTGCTGTAGAGACTTAACCTGTTGACAATCAGGTTGTTGTCCTCGTAGGCGACATCAACATTGCCCGACAACGGATAGTCGTGAAAAAACGAATCAAAGAGTTCCAGCGTCAAATCTGCCTGTGGTTGTTGATCGAGATGGAGATAGGTGGCAGAGAGCCTGGCATTAATCAGACCACTGCTTTGGGGCACAAGAGGTTCCAGAGACAGGCCATGGATATCTATCTCTGCTGCAAGTTCCAATGTTGACGACCAGTCAAGGTTGAAGCCACCGTCAATCTGTGCGCCGAGCCATAAAGCCCGAACCTGGTCGACAACAATCTGCTGATGATCACCGGAAAAATTGCCGGATAAGGATACGCCGGCCAGTTCGTGTCCCGAGGATGTCAGGTCAAGATGCCCATGATACAGTGACTGCGCGTAAGACACATCGACCAGACCGGCAAACTGCAGCGGTATATCTGCCTCCTGAGACACATCAAAATCATGAAAAACTGCCTGAACGTCAATAACTGGTCCTGTATGTTCCATCCGAAAACGGCCTGATGCCTGAATTGATCCTTCCCGCTGTGCCTGGCGCAAGAGCAGTTCATCGACCGTCAGCACGTTGTCAGCAAGATGAATATCAGTATCGACCCAAAAGGGCTGCAGGCCGGTTAGTCTCCCCTGCAAGCTGATTGATCCCGACAGGCTGTCGGGATCTGCCCTGTTCAGATGGGCGTTGATGACCAGCTTCTCCCAGAGCTGATCCATATCAGGATTCAACAGGGTCGCCGCTACGGCCAAAGACGGGTCGGCCATGTCCAGATCGAGGGTCGCGGCAACTGAAAGTTCATCAAGATTCAGTGTGAATTGATCAATCGACAATCTTCTTTTGATAAACTGCGCAGAGATTTGCAGTTCGTTAACAATAAAGATCTCATCTGGCTGTTGTATCGACAGGTTTTCCAGAAGCAGATCTGTAACCGTAACCCGCACAAGATCAAAGATTTTCGACAATTCAGGCAGTTTCAGTGCAAATGTTGCCGGTTTCTTGTCAACAGGCTCCCCTGCCGGAAGGACCAGAACGGCATCATTCACTTCTACTGCAGAGAAGTTCATTTCTAACGGATAAATGGACGAAACGGTGGCGGCCAGATGAATGTGGGCGGCAGTCAGGCTGAAATTATCCTGAATAATCGTGAGATTTTCTAATGTCAGTCCGCGCGCAAGGGAACCCTCGACCCGCGAGGCTTCGATATGACCATCAAGATGCTGAGATAAACGCCGCAGAACAAAATCTGCCCCAGCGGAACTGTACAGCAACCAGATAGTCGAACCGACCACCAGGCTCAGGAAAATACAGAAGGCAACAAATGTCCATACAAACCCTCTTACCATCCCAGACCCACACTCAAATGAAGTCTTACTCGATTATTCCTCTGTCCTAATTGCCTGGCCAGATCAAGTCGTACCGCTCCGATCTGAGTGAAATAACGCAGACCGATGCCAGCCCCCTGTTTAAGTCGATAATTTTCAAAGGAATCAAAAGCATTACCGGCATCATAAAAGATGGCCGCACCCCACTGACGGAGAAATCTTCTTTCCAGTTCGACACTGCCTACCAGTAGATGCTTGCCCCCGACAACATCACCGTCTTCGTTGACCGGTCCCAGGGAATTATATTTATACCCCCTCACGCTTCGATCTCCCCCGGCGAAATAACGTAGGGACACCGGCAAGTTGTTGAAGGAATGTCGATGCCAGGTCGTTCCACCACGGAACCTGAAGAAAACTGAAAAACGCTCCGGCAAAGGAACCAGGAAGCTGGTATCAGCGGTGAGCTGCAACAGGGATGTGTCGGAAAAGAAATTCTCATCAGCTCCCTGCAGTTCAATCTGTACCCTGGCCCCGCGCTCAGGAGTCAGCGGATGATCAATCTGCTGCCAACCAAGTCTGATTCCCTGTAACAGCAACTGGGTACGTCGATCATCATCGGCTATCCGCGATCTTTCCGATGTTGCTCGCACAAACAGTGACCCCCTGTAGCCCCTGCCGAAGGAGCGTCGGTATTCAATTTCACTGAATACTTCACGACGATAGTAGGTGTCGACATCTTCGCGCTCGGTCCCGATGGTCAGGAGAGTCAAGCTGTCAATACGGCGTCGATCCGGGATAGTGTAGGTTGTTTCCACCTGCTGCCGCCATTGGGCAAACAGAACTTTTCCCGACAACTCGTGGGCAGCGTCCCACAGATTAAGGTGGCGATATTCAAGGGTCAGTCGGCCACCGGTATCGGTACCGTAACCAATGCCCGGTCGCAGACGATGACGAGGCAAAGGGCTTAACTCTACTTCAACCGGAACCTGACCATTCTCAGCCAGATGAGGCAGTGCACGTACGGATACGGAGCGGAACAGATCAGCATCAATAAAGTTAACCTGAGTTCTACCCAGCAGGCTGTAGGAAAAGATGTCTCCACGCCGGTAACTCAAAAAGCGTCGTAAAAATCGTTCCGGATATCCCCCACTCTCTATATATCGGGTATCACCAAAGTGATAGCGTTCTTTGGTATCTAAATGCAGATGAATCTCTGCTTGACTATCGCCCAGGTGAACGAGAATGGTGTGAGTTATGAAATCAGCATCAATATAGCCAAGAGAAACAGCCTTCTGGCGCAGGTTGCCCTTGCCTTGTTCGTAAAGGTCCTGGCGTAAAATATCATTGAGTTGTAGCGGAAACTGATGTGCCTCACGCAACAGGTCAGGGTGCTCTGAACCGGCTCCGGAGATATCAACATTCATGGAGGTGATCAACAGCGGTGTCCCCGGCTCAAGATCAATGATCATACGAAAAAGATCTGCGGCCGGCTGTTCCAGGCGTGCAGTAACGTGACTGTAAAAATAACCGTAAGGTTCAATAATTTCTCGAACCAACCGGGGCAATTGGCGCTGAAAAGAGCCGAGACGTTGACGGTTAAGGCGCTCATCGTCAGGGGAAAGGATGGGAAGAGTCAGAGCGTCTGTGACAATCTGCTGCAGTGACGAATCCGGACTGCGCACCTCCATTTCAAGAGTCGCTGAGAATACTGCGGTTGGTTTGAATATGAGCAGGAGAAAAAGTAGCAGTAGAATTGAACGCATCGGGTATCGAAATCTCAAGCAGAAATCTGGGTAATCGATCAACAGAACAACAGGTTTTTATCATACCATCAAATAGCGTAACTGTCCTGCCTGTTGGCAAGGAAACAGAACCATATCTGTTGAGTTGTTTACATAAACCCCTTATTTGTCTTTTCCACAGCGATTTCCGTCGGGAACCCGATCCATCCATTTCGGATCCACGATAAAGATGACAAGCTATTTCATCAGCTCTGCTGATCAGGCTTTATGCCCTTTTTTCCGGATAACAGCAAGGTCAGTATAAACACCAGCAAAGACAGGCCCAGGCCAAAAAACAGTGGCGGCACGTCAATCACGGGGAAAAAACCCAGCAGGACAACAGATGTCGGTGCCAGCATAATGGAAATGAAGCCGGCCTGACGCAGATTGGTTTGTGGTAGAAAAACTGCAAACAGCAGAGGAAAGCAGAGAGTTGCGCCACGAAGACCCATAGAGAGAAAGCTCCAGTCCATGATAGCTGAACCTAGATTACTGAGCAGAAGCAGGAACGCTGCCAGCAGAACAGCCAGGGTGATCAGTCTGTACACCAGGAGTTCAGTTGCCTTTTGCTGCAAACGGTGGCGCAACAAGTCAACCTTAAGCGTAGTGGCAACCCCGAGGGCAAGGCCTGATGCTGTTCCAACTGCAGCAATCAACAGGGTCGCAAAGGCGATACCGGCAAAACCGGAGGGAAGATTCATCATGATAAAGATAGGCAATGCCAGAGCACTCTCGATTTCCGGCATGGTCTGGCGCATGTAGAGTCCAACCAGGATAGCAAACAGGCCCAACGGTGGGATCAATGCCGCACTTAACAAGGATCCCTTACGAGCAACAGCACTGCTCTGGGCAGAAAAAACCGCCTGCAGATAGGTCTGGGTTGAGATAACGCCAACCAGCATTGACAGCAGATCAGAGATGCCCTCTTTCACCCCGTATCCGAACAGACTGAACCAGGGCCAGGCAGCAAAACCGTCGGTCAAGCCGCGCCAACCTCCTGCCAGATCGAGAGCAACAACACCGGCAACGGCCATGGTCAGATAAATCAGCGCCATCTTGATCATGCCGGTCAGACCGGCAGATTTCATGCCGCCACCGAGGGTAAACAACACGACCAGCAGCATAGAGATGGTTGCGCTGGCGGCAATTGACAAATTGAAAAGAACAGCCAGTACGGCGCCACAGGCGAGCAGTTGGGCAACAATCTGGATAAACATGCCAATAGCGGTGAACAGACTGGCGGCTGTGCGCACCCGTTCACCGTGATACATTGCGATGAATTCAGGAATCGTCTGTGCCTGACTCTGGCGCAAGGGAACAGCAATAAAAAGACCCAGAAAAAGACAGGCGATACCGGCGCCAAGGGTAAACCACCAGGCAGAAAGACCGTAAAGAAAAGCCAACTGAGCCGTGCCGATGGTGGAGGCACCACCGACAAGGGTCCCGGTGATGGAACCAAAGACATTGAGACTGGACGCCTTGCGTCCGCTCAGGGCGAATTCGATGCCACTGGTTGCTTTGACTTTACCCCCCCAGGCCAGAAAAAAAATTCCCGCCAGGGTGGCAAAAAATGCCAGAAGAAAAGACAGATTCAGGGTCATCAGTCAACCTGAGTCGTGAGATCGTCGGCTTCAGACAGATCAGACTGCAAAGTATTTGGCCTGGGGATGATAGGAAACAATGGCAGAAGTGGTCATCTCCGGTACCATTTCAAAAGATTCAGTGAGACTGACGCCGATGCGCTCCGGGTGCAGCAACTGAAATACCGGTGCATGGGCGGCCAGATCAGGACAGGCGGGATATCCGAACCCGTAACGCGAGCCCTGATACCCTTGGGCAACATAAGCTTGAATATCGGTGTTTCCAGCCTGAATACCCATTTCGATACGCATCTGTTCATGCCAGTATTCAGCCAGGGCATCGGTCAACTCCACGCCCAGACCATGCAGCATCAGGTAATCGTGATAGCTATCGGCGGCATAGAGTTCGTAGGTCACACGGGCCAGTTTTTCGCCAATGGTGACGACAAAAAATCCTACCTTGTCGCCCCCCTCTTCTTCACTGTGAAAAAAATCGGCAATACAAAGTCCGCTACCGCTTTGCTGCCGCGGAAAATCAAAACAAAAGTCCTGCCCCTGATGCTG
This sequence comes from Geobacteraceae bacterium, assembly GCA_007125165.1. Lineage (GTDB taxonomy): Bacteria > Desulfobacterota > Desulfuromonadia > Desulfuromonadales > Geopsychrobacteraceae > Pelovirga. The sequence continues at coordinate 24,418 of SLDV01000075.1, forward strand.
TACAATCAATTGGTCATGGCGACTGAAACAGTTGAAATAACCATAGGTCACTCGGGGTTCAAACCAGCCTTCATTAAGCCCCTCGCTTTTAAGTCGTTCATACAGAGGGAGAACGGTTTCCTGCTGCATACGATCATACTCTTCTTTAGACATTTTCCCCCGCCGATACCCCCAACGACCGCGAAACAGAGCAGCTTGATTGAGGTAATCGAATAGCTTTTCCGCATCAATATCAATAATCTGACGATCACCGATAAAAGGGACGGCTGGAGTGGTCCAGTTGCGATCCACAACGGCTAGTTGTGCACCTGGTCGATTGGGTGATACAACATTATCCGACCAGGTGGTAGACACCAGTTCTCCTGATTCAAAAGAGCGGATAGCCTTTAAACCATCGAAGGCGTCGGCGCAATAGACAACCGGCGCATTATATTCAGGAACACAGTCTAACGCGACATACTTTCTGGTCAGGGCGGCACCACCAAGCAGTACCGGCAGATTCAAACCGGTGTCACGAAATTGTGCCAGGTTATCCTTCATCAGCAGAGCTGACTTAACCAGCAGACCAGAGAGTCCGATCACATCAACCTGAAACTCTTTCGCCTTAGCAATAATTTCCTCTGCCGGCACCTTAATACCGATATTGAAGACTTTATAACCATTATTGGTGAGAATAATGTCGACCAGATTTTTACCAATATCATGAACATCTCCAGCAACTGTCGCCAGCAGCACCTTGACCTGACCGTCCTGGTCAATTTTTTCCATGTAGGGTTCGAGTAACGCCACGCTGAATTTCATGACCTCGGCGGACTGCAGAACAAAGGGCAGGAGCAATTCACCCCGCCCAAACAGATCACCAACTTCGCGCATGGCCGGCACCAGCAGTCGGTTGACGATTTCTAAAGGTTTCCAGCGCCCACGCAGTTCGGCAAGAAGATCTTCCAGGCCATCCTTGTCACCTTTAAGTACCTTTTGGCGCAACTGCTCTTCAAGGCGCAACTTTGGCGTGTCGACATCCTGACTTTTATCAGTGGCCTGCTCGAAATGGTCGATAAAAGCCATCAACGCATCAGGATGACGATCAAAGAGCAGATCAAAGCAGATTTCCCGGTCCTGTTCGCTGATGGCCGAATAGGGCAACACCTTGGCCGCATCAACGATGGCGGTATTCAGGCCGGCTTCGACAGCCTCGTGCAAAAAAACAGAATTGAGCACCTTGCGCGCTGCCGGGCGTAAGCCAAAACTGACATTACTGATCCCCAGGGTGAAACCTGCTCCCGGCAATTCCCGACGCACCTGTCTGATTGCCTCCAGCGTTTCGATGGCTGAGCGGCGCATGGTTTCATCGCCGGAACCGATGGTAAAGGTTAGCAGGTCGAACAGCAGATCTTGCGGGCGCAAGCCGTGGATATTCACCGCCCGATGATAAATCTCTTTAGCGACTTCCACCTTTCTGGCGCAATCAAGGGCCATCCCTTCAATGTCGATCACCAGTGCGACCACTGCCGCACCGTATTTTTTTGCCAGTTTGCAGATACGATCGAGACTGGCACCACCATCTTCAAGGTTGATCGAATTGATAATGGCGCGCCCCGGGTAGAGCGGCAACACCTTTTCAAGGGTAGCGGGACTGGTGGAATCGAACATCAGGGGGGCTTTACACGATCCGGCAAACAGGCGAGTCAAGCGGATCATGTCGGTCAGCTCATCACGGCCGGCATAAGCAACACACAGATCAATCACCTGCGCTCCGCGTGCTTCCTGATCGAGGGCGACTTTCAGACAGGCGCTGTCATCTTCAGCCAGAAGTGCTTCTTTGAACGCCTTGGAGCCGTTGGGATTACAACGCTCCCCGATCAACAGCGGCGGGATTTCCTGGTGCAGTTCAACAGCCTGATAGAGACTTGCAACAGAGGCTTTCATGCCGTCACCTCCCGCTGGACCGGAATAACATCCTCAAGGCGCGTTGCCAGCGCAGCAATATGGGTCGGGCTGGTTCCGCAACAACCACCAACAATACTGACACCCTGCCGGGTCACAAAGCGCCACATCTGTTCAGCAAAATCCTCAGGGGTCAAAGGATAATGGGTTTTTCCATCAACAACTTCAGGCATTCCCTGGTTGGGAATGACTGAAATTCGGCCAGGCCAATGCCGGCTGAGATAATGAACATGGGACACCATATCCTGTGGACCTGTTGCACAATTGAGCCCCAGAGAAAACAGGGGAAAAGGCTCAAGGGTAGCAACAACTGCGGCAATGTCACTACCTACGAGCATGGTGCCTTGTTGCTCAATAGTGACAGAAGCCAGTACCGGCAACGTCAGTCCGGCAGATTCGAGCATTTCAAATGCTGCAATCATGGCAGTCTTGGTCTGCAGCATATCCTGACAGGTTTCAATAATCAGACAATCAACACCGGCATCAAGCAATGCGGCAATCTGTTCGGATGTGGAACTCTTTAAACTGTCAACATCAATATGGCCAAGAGATGGCAACTTGGTGCCGGGGCCGACAGATCCGGCAATAAAAGCATTTTCCCTGTCAGAAATCGCACTCCTGGCAATCTCTACTGCTTTCATATTGATTTCACGAACCTTGTCCTGCAGACCATACTCAGCCAGAACCACGCTGGAGGCTCCAAAAGTGTTTGTTTCCAGTACCATAGCACCAGCAGCAAGCATCGAGGCATGCAGACGATGAATATGATGAGGAGCACTCAGGTTGAGAAGTTCGTTACACCCCTCGCATCCCTGCCACTCCGCTTGTGAAATATCATAAAGCTGCAGATTTGTACCGCAAGCTCCATCGAAAATGAGTATTGGAATATCCGTAAGTTTCATCTGCTATCCGTAAAAAAGTGTTATGATCAATTTATATCTGAACAAGCTGGTCAAAATCGTGGACATAGTAACCAGAGCGTGCACGCCTGTCCAGCTTCAAGATTTATTCTCTTGACTTATGTTGGCCGTGCCTTATTATTAAAACTTAACTATTATCCCTGCGACGAGAATAATGAGCAACTTAAAAAGTAGCGGAAATACAATGCAGACAGCTTCCCAACATAATAAAATTATAAAATTGATTGAAAACAATCTGCAGTTGCCCTCGCCTCCTGCTATTGCGGTTACTATCCTCAATGCCGTCAAGAAAGACGAAACCCCCCTGACGGCCCTTGGTGATGTCATTGCCAAAGATCCGGCATTAACTGCCAAGATGCTAAAAATTGCCAATTCCGGAATTTTCTACCGCAAGGGAAATATCTCCAATATACAAAGAGCCATGGTGGCTTTGGGGACCGATGTCATCAAAAACATTGCCCTGTCCTTTGTTATTACATCAGACTGCCGGGGTACCGAGAATTCCGGATTCAACATGGACCATTTCTGGCAACAGTCTGTTGCGGCTGCTGTTTCTGCAGAGCTGTTGGCGCGGGAATTAAAGCAACAGAATGAAAATATATTTGTCACCGCCCTGCTTAAAGATATAGGTATTCTTGTCCTTTCCCAGGAAAAAGGAGACATCTATAACCGTCTGATCAGCGAAGTTACCGACAACTGCATGCTTGCCGAAGCAGAAAACAAACTGTTTGGATTCAATCACGGCCAGGTCGGTTATGCTCTTTTGTCTCATTGGAATCTTTCTGAGAATATCTGCGAACCGATCCTGTACCATGCTAACCCGGATCAGGCTCCTGAAGACAGCCGCCACACCGCTTCCATACTTTTTTATGCCGGGCAGATAGCATCTTTATGCCTGGATTATGGCGCTACCGTCACTGCACCGACGCTTCACGACGAGCTTGAAAAGCGTTTTGGGTTTTCCGAGCAGCAAACCTACAGCCTGATTGATGAAGCCGCAAATAAGACCAATGAGATTATCGACTTTTTCGAGATTGAATCTGACAACCTCGTTCCCTATTCCACATTGCTGCAACAGGCTAATACCGAATTGACCCGAATCAACCTGAGCAAGGAACAGATGGTTCTGGAGCTCAATGTTGCCAGAGTTAGATCCGAACGGATGGCCCGCCAGTTACAGGAAAGCAATGCGCGACTGCGTGAACTGGTTTATCGGGACGGCCTCACCGGACTCTACAATCATCGTTACTTCCATGAAGCTTTCGATAAAGAACTGGCGCGTTCAAGACGCTACCATTCCTCTCTCTCGTTGATTTTGTTTGATCTTGACCACTTCAAGAGACTTAATGATCGCTATGGTCATCCGGCTGGTGATGTTGTCTTGATGAATGTTGCCAAAGCAGTCTGTTCTGCTGTTCGACCCTGTGACATCATGGCCCGGTACGGGGGCGATGAATTTGCCATTATCCTGCCTGAAACAGGTGCTGAAGGAGCCAGGGTCTTTGCCTCACGGCTGCGGCGCTGTGTAGAAGGCATAGCAACCCACCACCAGGACCAGGTAATTTGCGTCACGATGAGCGCCGGCATTACCACGACCACCCCGGAAACTCTGGAAGTTACCAAGGATGAATTGATTCTGGCTACAGATCAGGCCCTTCTGCTATCAAAAAGCAGTGGCAGAAACCAGGTATCTTCCCTGGATATGCGGCAGGTTGAAAGCTGACAACCACTTCTAGTAACTGTTTTGTTCCACATCATTTGAGCTGAAGCAACTGGATACTCATCAGACATCATGGTAACTTATGTTAATTGTGTTCGAGTCTCCACAATAACGGGTCTGCCATGGCTGAGTCAGTTCAAGCACAATTCAAGCTTGACCCTGTTGACAACGGGTTAATGCTCCATTTAATCGGCAGCTGGTCTTATTCAGCCGACATTCCTGACGCGACCACCCTTCTGCCTCACATCAATAGCTTCCAGGCGAATTCTGTGTCTTTCAACACCGAGCAGCTTTATACCTGGGACACAGGCTTGATGACTTTTCTGATCGACCTGATCGACACCTGTGAAAAGAACAATATCAGGGTCGACAAGAGCAACCTCCCCGATGGCGCTAAGCGATTGCTGAATCTCGCATACGCTGTACCTGAACGCAAAGGTGCGCGCAGGAGGATTCTGGGCCAGCCGGTATTGGCCATGATCGGCAACGTCACTATTGAAATGCACCGCACCTGGAACGAAATGCTGATCTTTATCAGCGATCTCTGCCGAGCTGTATACAACCTGATTCTTGGCCGGGCCCGAATGCGTGCATCGGACCTCTTTTATCAGATTGAGGCTGCCGGCCCATCAGCTTTAATGATCGTTACCCTGATCAGCACACTTGTCGGCATGATTCTGGCCTTTGTCGGTGCCGTGCAATTACGTCTTTTCGGCGCTGAGATTTTTATTGCCAACCTGGTTGGCCTCGGTATGGCCCGTGAGATGGGAGCCATCATGACAGCCATCATCATGGCAGGTCGCAGCGGATCAGCATATGCCGCTCAACTCGGCACCATGCAGGTCAATGAAGAGATCGACGCTCTAAAAACGATGGGTATTTCACCCATTGAATTTCTTGTCCTGCCACGTTTGTTGGCTCTCTGTATCACTATGCCGTTATTGTGTATATATTCGATTTTCATGGGAATTTTAGGTGGTGCTATTGTCAGCGCCGGTCTTTTTGAATTGTCATTTTATCAGTACTACCAACAGATACAGGATTTTGTACCGTTAAAACATTTCATTATCGGCATCATCAAAGCGGCAATTTTCGGTGTACTGGTATCTACTGCCGGTTGCTTTCGCGGTCTCCAATGTGGACGTAGTGCATCCGCAGTCGGTTTTGCTGCGACCAGCGCGGTTGTCACCTCATTAGTGCTGATTATCGTTGCCGACGCAGTCATTACCGTTATCTGCCAGGTTCTGGGGGTTTGATGTCACCGACACCTCATCTTCAGGTAAAAAATCTGACCATGGCCTACGCTGACACGGTTATTCAGCAAAACCTGAACTTCAGCGTCAACCATGGTGAGATCTTCATTATCATGGGCGGTAGCGGTTGTGGCAAAAGCACTCTGTTGCGTCACCTCATCGGCCTTATGGAGCCGGCTACTGGAGAAATCCTGATTGGAGGCGCCGACATCTGGACCAGTTCCGCAAAAGAACGATCCCGCATGATAAGCCGCACTGGCGTACTGTATCAGAGCGGCGCTCTCTTCAGTTCCATGACCCTGGGGGAAAACATCGCGTTACCTTTATCGGAATACAGCTCTTTGAACAAGGAGCAGATCGCCAAGGTTGTTTCTTACAAGCTGTCTCTTGTCGGGTTGAGCGGCTTTGAGGATTATTATCCGTCAGAAATCAGCGGTGGCATGCGAAAACGAGCCGGGCTCGCCAGAGCAATGGCCCTTGACCCTGACATTCTTTTCATTGATGAACCCTCAGCAGGGCTTGATCCGGTCAGCTCAAGACTGCTTGACAGGTTGATTCTCGAACTTCGTGACAGCCTTGGGACGACTGTTATCATGGTCACTCATGAGCTGGAGAGCATTTTCTCGGTCGGCGATACTGCCATTTTCCTTGATACCGATGAAAAAACAATGATCGCATCCGGTCCACCAAGGTCTCTACTCGCAGAATCAACTGATTCAAGAGTACGCAACTTCCTGGCCCGGGCCGGCTGATGGCGGCACCGCTAAAAGAATAAAGGACATATCTGTTATGTACACACGAAAAAAGGTAGACCCGAGAGTTATCGGAATTTTTGTGATCGGTGCTATCCTCCTCATTGTTGCCAGCCTGCTTTTTTTTGGACCTGGTGGTCTTTTCTCTGAAACCAGGCGCTACGTCATTTATTTTGAAGGCTCCGTCAAGGGGCTTAGTGTTGGTTCACCAGTTCGTTTCCGGGGAGTAAGGATAGGCCAGGTTAAAGAAATCAACATCAGTTTCCGGCCCAGCGATCTTGAGTTTCACATTCCTGTCATTATTGAACTGGATCCCCAAAAAATCAGGGCCGAGGGCTCTGAACAGGGACTATTTGAAACCCTCAAAACCACCGTTCAAGCGGAAGACCCTATCCTGCCGCTGATCACTGAAGGACTCAGGGCGCAGTTGCAGCTTGACAGTCTGGTGACCGGCCAACTCTTTGTCAATCTGGACATGATTCCGGGGTCACCTTTAACCCGGGTCGATATACCCAGTGAATATCCGCAGATACCCGCCATCAGCGCCGGTCTTGCAGAATTGACAAAAACCATTGAAGAGATCCCCTTGCAATTACTTGTAGACAAACTGATGCAATCAGCGGATGGCGTCCAACGACTTTTCAACTCACCTCAACTGCACAACGCGATCGAACAGTTCGACACCACGACGGCCCTTCTGAATGATCTCTTGACCGAACTTAACAGCACCATTCCGGGCTTGATCAATAAAGCCGAAACAACTCTTGACAGCTCACATTCAACCCTTGCAGGAATAGACCAAAATATTGAGCTGGCCTTCAAGGAAATAGAGCTAACACTCGAAACAGCCCGCTCGACCCTCAATTCAATAGAGCAACGAGTGGAACCACTGGCAGCATCTTTTGACCGTGGGATGGACTCATTCACAGAAGCTTCCGACAGGGTGGCCAGTGCCATGACACAAGTTGAGTCACTTACTGCAGATGATTCTTTTTTACTGCAGCAGATCAGCTTGACCCTGCAGGAGCTTAACCGCACCCTGCGGAGCATGCGCTACCTTGCCGATGAAATAGAACGGAACCCACAAATCCTGTTGCGTGGTCGTGCAGTGGAGGACTAAACGATGATATTCCGATGGATTTCTCTTTGTGCCCTGATTCTTGCTACTACAGCCTGCATACAGCTTCAGGGGGCAGCGCCGGTAAGCCGTTATTTTCTTCTTGAACCCATGACCGACACTGCCAAAACATACCCAGAAATAACTTCAAGCATATCTATTGAACTTATTGATTTTCCAGACTATTTAAGGAGGCCACAGGTTGTGGTGCAGAAGCGGGACAATGTCCTTCACTTCTCAGACAATCAGCGCTGGGCAACGGCCCTTGAAGACAATATAGTAGCTGTTGTAAGAAGCAATCTTGAGCTGTTGATACCTCATGCTACAATCGCTATTGGTCCCTGGAAGGGAAACCGGAATGTTGATAAAAGGCTGCAATTATCGGTTAGAAAGTTTACCGGTATTTTAGGTCAGCGATCTGACGTCAATATACGTTGGCGGGTAACTTCACTTGACGGCAAAGAACATTCAGGTTTCTTTGTCCATCAACACCTGATCGATGACAGCTATGAGGCTCTGATTAGAGCTTTGAACCTGGGCTTGGAAGAAATGAGCAAAGAGCTGGTGACAGTTCTGGTTAAGCCGGGAGCCTAAGGCTCCCGGCATTTCTTTGACGGAGAGACTAGATCAACTCAGAATAAACTCTTTGCCCGCTGCGATCAGTTCTTGCAAATCTTTTTCGCTCGCAGCCTCGGCGTACAGTCTGACTACCGGCTCGGTACCTGATTTGCGGAACAGGAGCCACGAACCATCGGCAAAAAGAAACTTGTTACCGTCGATGCGAATAACATCCGTTATCGTCCGGCCGTCAATCTCTCCGGGCGGACAGGCCAGCTTTGCCGGCAGCCTTTGTTCCAATTCGGCTGATAAGCGAATATTGATCCGCCGGGTGTAAATCTCACCAACACGGGCGTAGAGATCTGCAATCAACGCCTTCAGGGATTTCTTCTCTACTGCAACCATCTCTGCTACCAGCAGACAGGCCAGGATTCCATCTTTTTCAGGGACATGGCCGCGAACTGTCAGTCCGGCACTCTCCTCTCCCCCAATCAGGATTTTACCGGCGCTTATATACTCACCGATAAACTTGAAACCAACCGGCGTTTCGAGCACCTTAACCCGGTGATGATCTGCTACGGCATCTATCAGGTGCGACGTTGCTACGCTCCGGGCGGCATCTCCTGTCAGTCCTTTACGACGGATCATGTAATCAAACAAGAGCGCCAAAATATAGTTCGGCTCGATATAGGTTCCATCGCTATCGACAATGCCGAATCGATCAGCATCGCCATCGGTCGCCAGTCCGAGGCCAATCTCGTCGTCTTCCTTGATCAGCTTGATAAAATCGGCAATGTGGGCTTCTGCCGGTTCCGGTGGTTCCCCTCCAAAGTAGGGATCTAGATGGGCGTTGATAGTGACTACCTGTACACCAGCTTGTTCAAGAAGTGTATCGAGATAACCACGTCCGGTCCCATAAAGAGGATTGACAGCAATGCGCAGCCCTGCTCCGGCGATCGCGTCAAAATCTATCAGTTTTTTTAAGGTATCAAAATATGATGGCCGCGGATCAATTTCTGAATAAAGGTTTTCGGCTTCAGCTTTATCCAGAGCCACCACAGGAACATCGCTGTCCTGCAACGCGTTAGCACGGGCTTCTATATCACTGGTAGTCTGCGGCAGCGCCGGGCCACCCCAGGCCGGAGAAAATTTGATTCCATTATAATCATAGGGGTTGTGGCTGGCAGTAAAATTGATAGCGCCGGCAGCATGGCGGCGCAGCAATTCATGGGCAATAACCGGGGTCGGTGTATCACGATCACACAGATACGATGGAATGCCTGCGGCTGCCAGAACGCGAACTGTTTCCCGGGCAAAATCCTTACCCATGAAACGGGCATCATAGCCGATGACCACTCCTTGATCAGCAATTCCCTCTTGAGTCAGGTGGTCAGCAATCGCCCTACTGACAGCACGTACATTATTGAAGGTAAAGTCGTCACACAGGATCGCCCGCCAGCCAGAAGTGCCAAATTTAATCTGTGTCATTTTTGTTCTTTCTCCTTTAGAAAAATATGCGGCAGTATATCACAATAAAGACATGACAAAACGCATATGATTTACTGATTGGAACTAATCTACCGTAGATGCCATCTTATCCTCTCCCTCTGAGGGAGAGGGCCAGGGTGAGTGGGAGATTTTGATCTTCCAAAGCCCCCTCATCATGGCTTTCAGCCACCTTCTCCCCCAGGAGAAGCTTCGGGGCAACGTCTCGCGTGCAGATCGAGGTACTCACAAGGCGTCCTGGTGTAAAAAATCCTTCCCTGTTAATTGTATTTTTCGTAGCAACAACGACCACATCGGTCACATATTGATTCCCATTCTACCACTGATATTTTCAACTATTTGCCTCGTCCATATTTTGCCGATTGACAACCCTGAAAAACACGATGAGCACGGCAAAGCAAATTATCGATAAAAACCATTGACTCAAAAACACAAATTCGATATTAGTTAGCGTTCTTAAGTTCCGAACCAAAGAAATTTCAGGAGGAAATACAAGATGCAGTGTCAAACAGTTCTTCCCGGCACAGAATGCAGTTTCTGGAAAAAGGCCGGTTGTACCGCTGAAGGTGGCAGTTGTAAAGTCGTCGTTGAAGAATGCCAAGGTTGCAACCGAGTCGTCACTGGCACCATTGGTGATGTCTGCTCATCCTATCCTGATCCCTCAGCAAAGTGGATGTCGGGCCTGTGTAACTTTGCCACCCACAAGAAGATTGATCTCAAATCAGAAGATGTCCGGATCAATCCCCTTAAAGCTGCCAAGCGGGCTGCTGCCGGCAAGAAAAAATAACTATTTCTCAGCTTATTTCTGTAAAGGCACAGGCTGCAACTTGACAGCCTGTGCCTTTTTTTTCACTTCAACCCTTCCAATACAGCAGCGACCTCTTTGCGCAGATCTTCAGCAGAGGAACTTTTTTCAAGACGCAAAAATTGTTCGAAGTGCTCTACCGCCTCGCGGGTACGATCCTGATCCAGACAGATAGAACCGAGAAGGAAGTAACCCATCGCCACGCTGGGGTCTAGAGCCAACCCTTTAAGGCAGCACTTTTCTGCCTCTTCCAGTTTGCCGTCTTCGTAAAGCGCGTCGGCCAGATTCAGCAAGGGCTGTGCGTCTTCCGGGTCAAGCTCCGTTGCCTGCTGGTAGAGACCGATTGCCTCACTCAGCCTGCCCTGCTGTGAGTAAATATCTCCCAGAGCATTCAGCGCAAAGATCATGTCCGGCTCAATCTTCAGTGCGTCCTGACATAAGGTTATTGCACCTTCAATGTCGTTTTGGTTTGCCAGAACTATCGCTTTGCAGACCAGAGCCTCTACTTCTTGCGGATCCAGGTCGATGATCTGCTGATACGTCTGCAGAGCCTGATCAGCAGAACCGGTTTCAAAATAATAATCCCCCAGAGCAAATAGCAGATCTGCATCCTGCGGGAAGGCAACCAGTCCCTTTTTTAAACATTCATAGGCTTTTTTGGGGGAGTCTGATTCAAAATAGGACTCCACCAGCAACAACCAGGCCTCAACGGATGGATTCTCCCTGATCAACTGCTCCAAACAATCAATCGCTCTGGGATAATCTCCCTGTTCAAAAGCCAGGGTTGCGAGATCGAACAAATCTGTTTCAGACATGACCAGCTCCTGTCAGGATGGGGTATTGCGAATAACCTCAACCCGATAACCATCGGGATCAGTAACAAAATAAAACCGCGGTTTGCCCTCTGTGAGACCTTTAAGTGGAGTGACTGTCAAACCCATGTCGGTGTGGCGCTGATGCGAGGCTTCCAGATCATCTGTGGAAACGGCAAGGTGAGAATAACCATTACCAATAACGTAGGGTTCCTGTTGATCGTAGTTATAGGTCAGTTCAAGCTCGAAGGCCAGCCCCGCGGACTTCAGATAGGAGAGGGTGAACTTCCCTTCCGGATAATCTTTTTTGCGCGAAATCTCAAAACCGAAAGCTTCCTGATAGAATTTTTCTGATGCTTCAAGATCCATCACCCGATAGCATATGTGAATCATTGGATATTCCATTCTCATCTCCTTTTTATTGTCAGTTTACAATAATTGACAAGCCGTCAACGGCTCATTATAGTCGCTGCAATGAAAGCAATTTTTCTCAGTGATGCTCACCTGCGCGATGCTCAGGATGAAAATTATCGTCAGCTCCTGGAACTTCTGAAAGACCAGCAGGATCTCGACGCTCTTTTTCTTCTAGGCGATATTTTTGAGTTCTGGCTGGGCTACAGACATCTGGTTTTTTCCGCCTATGTTCCCCTGTTGGAGCAGTTGCAGCGCCTGGCAGATGGCGGTACCAGACTCTTTTTTGTTGAAGGCAACCATGACTTTTCCCTTGGCCCCTATTTCAGTGACATCCTTGGTTGCAATATCATCACTGAACAGGAATTGATCCAATGGGACAGTCGCAACATTCTTATCTGCCACGGCGACCTTGTCAACCCGACTACGGCCTATTTACGCCTGAGAAAATTCTGGCGCAGCCGCCTCATCAGGGTGATGACGCGCATCATACACCCAGACCCGGTGTGGAAGCTCGGCCTCTGGCTGAGTGAAAAAAGTCAGCAAAGAAGACCTGCGAACAAAAAGCATGATCCCACCTTGTGGCTTAAGAATTTCGCCACGAACAGGGTTGCCGACAATTGCGACCTGGTCATCTGCGGCCACTTTCATTTTCCCGTATTTCTTGAAGAACATGATCGGCAGATCATTGCACTTGGCGACTGGCAGACCCGCCGCTGTTACGCCGAGATGGTTGATGGCCAGATAGCGCTTAAAACCTATCCCGGCTGAGCCTTATCAAGCTTATGACTGACGGTTTCATCTACTTTACGCGCAATCACTGGTTTACCACCGGACTTTTCTCCTGATTCTTTTTCATCGCCAACCTTGTGACTGCGCAGCACGAGATCTTTCAATGTCACAGCATCAAATTCCTTATCAATCAGCGCAATAATCTGATCACAGGTTTCCAGAGCAACAGTTGTCTGAGGATGCGGGTGGAGATAGAGCACATCTTCTCCAGCACCGCGCAAGATGGCATGAATATCAGCAATGCTCAAGCTATCTGAATCACGACCAAGCTGATAACTGGATTGACCGGAGTAGCTGTTTATTTCAGTCACTAATCCAAGCTGCTCCAGTTGAGTCAGAATCGCACGACATAAACGCGGCGAAACATATAATAATCTGGCCAGTTGCCCTTCTTTAATAGCCGGCTCGCCGCTATAAAAACGGTCGGCCAAAGTCACCAGCATGGCCAGGGCAACCTGTTCATAACTGTAACGATTGACCTCATCACCACGCAGTTCACGAGCTCCGGTGCGCAGATTTTGTTTGGCATAACAGACCCCGAGACCGAACAGCACAATGACCCAGGAGAGATAGAGCCAGATCATGAAGATCGGCAATGCTGCCATAGTACCGTAGATGGCATTATAACGGGCCACACCAACCTGAAAATGGACATACCCCAACTGGGCAAGCTGCCATAAGGTTCCTCCGACAATCCCCCCGATAAATGCCGCCCGCCACTGCACCTTGATGTTGGACATAAAAACATAAAGAAGCGTAAAGGCGAGCCACATGAAAATAAAAGGTGTCACTTTCAAAAACAGAACAATGACAGAACCGATCATCTGCATTTCAAGCAGTCGTTGCGTGAAGTTGTGACTTACCAGGGCAGAAGTCATGGAAATAGCGCTGATCAGCAATACCGGGCCAACCAGAATGACTGACAGATAATCAGAAAAACGGCGCAACCAGGGTCTGAGTTTCTGTACTCCCCATATATCGTTGAAAGCCTCTTCAATATTTGTCAGGAGAGATACAACGGCAATGAGCAGAAAAACCAGGCCGATGGCGCCCATCTGGGCAACCTGGGTGTTGTTGATATAATCGATGATAATATTGGCGATATCTCCATTAACAACATTCAGCTTCTCAAGAATCAGCGGTTGTAGCTGATTCTGAACACCAAAAGCCTTGAGCAGAGCAAAGGTCAATGCCAACAAAGGGACCAGCGACAACATGGTGTAGTATGTCAAGGCGGAAGCACGCAGCAAACATCGGTTGACGTAAAAATCACGAGCAACGAGAACCGCTGTCTGCAGTTGTCGCAACAACGCACGCTTAACCCAGGTCATTTCTTCCGGGTTCTGTTCCCAGACCAGATGCTTGATGCGTTGCTTCCAGTTATTCTGATCTAATGCCGTCTCTGCCATAAGGTGTCCTGAAAAAAGAATCAATCCAGCTCAATAATTACAACGTCAGCGCTCTTATTTTCCAAATCATCTAGCAGTATATCACTGTCCCCGACGAGGACAACGTGGAGATTGTCAGGCTGTAGATATCGCCTGGCAACCCGCTGTACATCCTCTGCTGTCAGGGCTTCAATCCGCTCCTGATAAGTCTCAAGATAATCGGCCGGGTAAGAATAAAAAAGCAGGCGCATTTTTTGGGTTACAACAGAGTGAGTGTTCTCGAATGCAAAAATAAATGAATTGATCAGGCTTCTTTTGGCAGATTCAAGTTCCTCCGCGGATACCGGTGTCGCTATCATCTCGTCGATCAGATGACGCACCAGGCGCACAACTTCCAGCGCACCGTCGTTTCTTGTTTCTCCGACGATGTTAAAAAGCTCCGGCAAATAACGTCCGGGCTGAAACTGTGAATAAATTGAGTAGGCCAGCCCGCGATTGGAACGAATTTCACGCATCAGCCGCGAATTGAAACCACCACCGCCCAAAATATAGTTGGCCAGTCGTACCGCATGAAGATCAGGGTTATCTTTACTGATGCCACGATGTCCCATCATCAGAGTTGTCTGACTAAGCTTTCTGTCAACAACATAGGTTGTTGCGATGACAGATTCAGGCAACGCCGGAAACTCATAGTCGACTTTCGCCTGACTGTCCCAGTCGCCAAAATAATGTGAGAGCAAGGTTAAAAACTGTTCTTCATCAACAGCACCCGACACTCCCCACCACAGACGCTGCGGATGAAAAAAACGTTCATGTACCATGACCAGGTCATCGTGTGTCAGGCTTTCCAACGTTTCGATATCAGGCTCTAAACCCAGCGGGTGGCCGGGGTTAACAGCTTGGGCAAGATAGCGTCCGGCAATGGAAGCAGGACGATCATTCTGCCGATGAACACTTTCGATCAACCGTTGCCGGGCCAGTTCAACACGCCGATCGTCGAAGCGTGGCCGTCGCAGCAAATCCGCAAGAATTTCCACGGCTCTATCTAGATCGCGCTGATGAATGGAAAGATCAATCTGATAAGCATAACTGCTGCTGGATACTGCCAGCTCTGCCGCCATCAGATCAAGCTCCTGTTCAAGCTGTTCAGGAGAGTAGCTTAGCGAACCACCGGTCTCCAGTGCCTGGGAAAAGAGCTGCGCCAGGCCGGTCTTTTCCGGGGGATCATAGATACTTCCACCACGAATCATAACAGTTAAATCAACCAACGGAAGCTCATCATCCGGCCTGACGTACAGGTTCATTCCATTGGCAGTCTGATGTTCCGAGATATCAGGAAACGTCAGGACAAGAGGCGGAAAAGTCAACTGGTCCGGTCGCTGTGACGATAAAGCAATCGCGCTATGAACAAAGACAAAAACAGCAGCAAGAGCAAAAACAGATATCTTTCTCATTGAACATCTCCCCGACTCAAAGTCGCTATCGTGCGATTGCTGCGTTGCAGATAGCGCTCAGCTACCGCTATCAGGGCCTGGGAATCGACAGACTTCAGACGGTCTTCATACTCGATCAGATATTTCCAGTCACCGAGAATCTGATAACTTGACAACATACGCGCCAAACCACTGTTGGTACGCATACCGCGCAACATGGATGTCATGATCTGATGACGGGCTTTTTCTATGTCCGCCGCGGTCAGGGGTTCAGTGATAAGTCGCTGTATTTCCTCATCCAGAGCCTTTTCGACCGCCGCCAAAGAAACGTCGCGACGGGGCAACAGGCTGATGATAAAGAGATTGTCGTATCGCGACCCCGGAGCTCTGAACACCCCGATATCGCTGACCACTTGCTGGTTGACAACCAGCGATTGATACAATCGGG
The DNA here is from genome assembly GCA_007125165.1 of Geobacteraceae bacterium. Lineage (GTDB taxonomy): Bacteria > Desulfobacterota > Desulfuromonadia > Desulfuromonadales > Geopsychrobacteraceae > Pelovirga. The sequence goes on from SLDV01000075.1 coordinate 40,277, forward strand.
AGGTGCGCCCATGCGCAAGTGCGCGGGCAAGAAGATCAAACGCATAATCATCTGAATGCGGCAACGTTGGTTTATGATAGGCAACCATCATACGAGGTTCAGCGTCATAATTGATGTGAATCCGCCGCTCACCCTGCTGCTGCGGTTCCCTGTCAGAGACCGGCGGTATTTCCGCCACTGTCGGCAGACCACCAAAATAACTCTCGATCAGCGCCAGAGTGTCGGCACTGTCAAAAGCCCCGACCAGAGTAATAATCATATTAGCGGCATTATAGTAACGATGAAAAAAATCACGAATCAGCGGCAGACTGAACCCTTGTATATCGGAATCCCAGCCAAGAATCGGATGACGATAAGGATGAACCTGATAGGCAGTAACCAGAAGGTTTTCATACAGCTTGCCCCCGGGATTGATATCGACGGCGCGGCGACGCTCCTCCTGAACAACATCTCGCTCTGTGAAAAATTCACGAAAAACAGCATGTTGAAGGCGGTCAGACTCTATAGCTGCCCAGAGTTCAAGTTTATTGGCCGGCAGATTGATCAGATAGGTCGTCTGATCTTTACTGGTAAAAGCGTTAAAGCCGACCCCCCCCTGTTCTGCGTAAATCCGGGCGAACTCATCCTTGACAACAAACTCTCGATGCTGCTGTTGTAACTCATACAGTGTTTCCTGCAGCCGATTAATTTGTTGACGATCGCCGTCAGGGTGAATGTTCAGCCTGGTAATCTTCTCGCCGATCTCTTCTATTTTTTTCAATAGTGGTTTTTCCGCTTCGTAGTCGCGTGTTCCAAGAGTTTTTGTACCTTTAAAAAGCATGTGCTCCAACATATGAGCAATACCACGCTGCTGACTACTTTCATCAACAGAGCCGACCCTGAAGGAAATATATGCAGCAACGGTCGGGGAAGTATGCCGTTCGACCAGCAGAACTGTCAGTCCATTTTCGAGGCGATGCTCCTGTACCCGCTCACTGAGGCTGCCGGCGATGGCATTGACGGGTACCCATAAAGAAAATAAGAGCAATGAACTTATTAAAAAGCGATACATTCAGGTCTTCCTCCTCAATATTTCCGGCAAACCGACTGCAATCAAATCAGTCTGTTTCGAAAAAGCTACTCAATACCGATTCCGTTTCATTGCGCCCGATCTCGATCAATTCACGAGCACGCTCGAACTCATAGATAGTACAAACATTTTTAGGGATTTCAATGACGATATCAGGCGTATAAGCGGCCAGTTTCAGGCGCGCAATAGTTGACTGCATGGCGTCCAGGCTTTTCGAAATGACATCAAAAAAATTCTCATCCTGATGATCATCTTTGTGATTGCCTTTACGTTGTAAGGCTTCTATAAAATCGATAATCCTCTGATGATAGCTGGTATTTTTGGGACTTTTTGCGCCAATATCAGGTAATGGCTCCGGAATTTTTCGTGACTTGCCACTCAAGCTGACAGCAATCGTCAAATCTGTGTGATCATGCAACGTTGGTGCAATCGGCACCGGGTTTAATAAACCACCATCCACGAGGGTTTTTCCGTTATAGCTCATAGCTGAAAAAACTGTTGGAAACGCAATGGAAGCACGTATGGCATCGAACAAGGGGCCACTTGACAACCAGACCTCCTTGTTTTCATCAAGGTCGGTGGCGACGGCTGTAAAGGAAATCGCTAATTCCTCGATATTGCGGTCACCGATAAGTTCACGTAATGTCGAGATAATCCGTTCCCCTTTAAAAAAGGCCGAGCCGCTGAAAGAAACGTCCAGCAGTTTGAGTACATCAAACCGGTCCAATGCCGTTACCCACTGGGTATAGGTCGACAGTTGCCCGGCAGCGTATATTCCTCCGACCAGGGCTCCCATGGATGAGCCGGAGATAGAACGGATCTGATAACCATGCTGTTCCAGTACCTGTATCACGCCAATATGAGCCAAACCTCGGGCACCACCACTGCCCAGCACCAGTGATACATTTTTACCGTTCTTGTTTGCCACTAACATCCCCTTTTCGCCAAATGCAGACCAGGTTCTTTTGTTCTCTTAAGGTTAAACTGTCTGAACACATATTGACAAGTGATCCAGCGTAAACAACATAAAGAAGTTGCAGGGACTGACTTCCACAGTTATATTTCCGACTCGTTGAATAAACAGGCAAAAGGAGTTCACAATGATTACTGCTATTTCACCTATCGATGGACGTTATGCTGGCAAAGTTTCCCCGCTGATTGAGGCTTTTTCTGAGTATGCTTTAATGCGCAATCGCGTCAAAGTGGAAATACTCTGGCTTATTGCTTTAAGCAAAGAGTCCGGCATCCCCGAGTGTCGGCAGTTGAATAAAGATGAAGAAGATAAGCTGCGTCAATTGGTCACTCATTTTACACCGGCAGAGGCGGAAAAAGTTAAAAACATTGAAGCCGTCACTAATCATGATGTGAAAGCGATTGAATATTATCTTAAAGAACAGATCGCCGGTACGAGTCTGGAGGATCTCAGTGAGTTTATTCACTTTGCCTGCACTTCGGAAGATATCAACAACCTGGCACACGCGATGATGCTCAAAGATGGCCTCGACATCCTTACTCCTCTCCAGGATAAGATCATTGGCCTGATCAGCGCTATGGCGCACGAATATCGCGCGATACCCATGCTCGCCCGCACCCACGGCCAAACCGCGTCTCCAACAACCATGGGGAAAGAACTCGCTGTCTTTGCCGCCCGCTTGCAACGACAAAGCACCCTGATCAAACGGGTTGAACTGCTGGGCAAAATAAATGGTGCCGTCGGCAATTTCAACGCTCACCTTGCAGCCTACCCCGAGGTCGATTGGCTGCGTTTGAGCGAGACGATGATTTCTGCGGAACTCGGCCTGACCCAGAATCTGTTCACCACCCAGATTGAACCTCACGACTATATGGCGGAACTTTTCGATGTGCTGGCTCGGTGGAACACCATTCTGATCGATTTCAATCGCGATATCTGGACCTACATATCCATGGCATACTTTGGCCAGAGGGCTGTTGCCGGCGAAGTCGGGTCCTCAACCATGCCGCACAAGGTCAACCCGATTGATTTTGAAAATTCAGAGGGCAATTGCGGCCTGGCCAATGCCATATTTCAACATCTGTCGACAAAACTGCCGATCTCTCGCCTGCAACGTGATCTTACCGACTCAACGGTTCTTCGCAACATGGGTGTTGGCTTCGGCTACAGCATGATTGCCTGTCAGTCAACGATCAAGGGAATCGGCAAACTGAAACTTAACCAGGAAAAACTTAAAGCTGATCTTGACCAGGCCTGGGAAGTTCTGGCCGAACCGATTCAGACAGTAATGCGCAAAGCCGGCATCGAAAAGCCGTACGAAAAGCTGAAAGACCTGACCCGGGGGCAGGTCATCACCGCAGAGAGCATACGTTCTTTTATTGAGAATCTTGATCTGACTGAGGAGGATAAGGAACGTTTACTGAAGATTACACCGGCAACTTATACGGGTATGGCGGATCGCATTGTCGATTTGCTTGATTAATCACCCGCCCTCTCCGCCTGGACTGTCGGAGGGGGCGGGTGATTCAGCAGGAATAATTCAGGAACGCTCAAAAGTCGAGGAGGCCGTTGCCATCTCGATACTCTCTATCTTTTCTGACTCCGCTCCTTCGTGAAAATCAAGGGACCCCTGCGACAGGGAGCGATACATCAGGCGCACATCAGCTCGGTAAGAACCGGATCCCGGCAGGGTGATCGTGTAGATCTCCGTATCTCTCCCCTGTGCGGGAATGCGTCGATCATAGCCAATTTCCTCGGCGAGCCAGCTTTTTCCGGTCAGGTTACCATCACCGTCTTTAAACAGGAGGCGATAAAAAACCGCGTCCGGGTCAACATGATTTTTATCGTTGACCAGTCCGGACGTATAGACGACCTGATTATTTTCGTCAAAAACCTGAACTTCAAGCCACATTTTACGAATGTAGGTCACACCGGTCGGGATTTTATGTCCGGCTCCAACATTGTCAACATGAACAGTCAATTCGAGACCATTTTCCTTAATCTCCGACTCAAGACTTAAACGAGCAGCGGCCTTCAGAAATTCGTCGGACATCTGCGCCTGTTGTTCATTCCCCATATTACGTTGGGCCACAACACTGCCACCGACAAAAGAATGGAAAGCAACGTGGTCCCGCTCCTGTCCGATCGGGCTTGATTTGCCCGGGTTGGAACCGATTCCCGCTGTTGGTGTCATGTGACAGTTCTGGCAGGTGATTCCCTCTTCAGCGTAGGGTCCGGAGAGCCAGTCATCGTAAGTATCAATAACAGCGACATCGGTGACCGGATGCCTGACATTATGGCAGGAACCACAGAAAAGCGCGTCTGTATGATATGCTGAATAAGCAACACCATGATAAGGGGATGAGCCGTCACCACGATTGGCATATTTCATCGACCCGGGATCTGAAACGTGTCCCATATTGAATGTTTCTTCAATACCTGTCACTGTGTGACAAAAGTCGCAGGAGACCCCGCGCTTGCTGGTTGCATCGAACTGACTGCCGTCATGCGGTGGCAACTGACCGGTCCTGGCCGCAATCGGAGCGTGACAGGCCGCACAAAAAACATCTGTAGCACCGGCAGTTTCGCTGTGGGCAAGCTGGTAGTCATCCTGGTACCATTTGTTGTCCCAGGCATAGGCATGCATTGACTTGGACCACTGCTCATAAATGTCCGGGTGACAGGCGATACAAGCTCCGGGATCCTCAAAGGACCCCGGGGTAAACTGCTGATCTTCAACTGTCAACTGATTCGCAAGGGGGTCATCAGCACTGACGGAAGAAATCGAAAGAAAAAGAGCACAAGCAAACACAAAAGTAAAAGCAGTAACAATGTTGAATAACTTACCCATAAAACCTCCCAAATCACACCTGGTAGAGACCAATTAAAAACACATATCCTGATCAATTTAACAATTATTTGCTGATAAATAAAGAAGATTAGAATATGAATAAATTGAATACCCTGGTGCTTTTTTCCTGCTTTGTTACAATCGCCATTTAAAATGGTTATACTGCATCAAATCGAAAACTTTAACAGTACAGGGAGCAAACAATGGCCAACAAAGGAACAATCGGCATTCTTACCGGAGGCGGAGATGTTCCCGGCCTCAATCCCGCCATCCGGGCGGTAACTATCCGCGCGAAACGGGAAGGATACAGGGTCATCGGCATCCGTCGCGGTTGGGCCGGGCTGGTAGAGATAGCCCGTGATGAAAAGGCTGACAACAGCGCCAATTTTATTGAACTGACAACAGACATTGTTAATCGTGCCGGCCGTACCGGCGGCACCTTTCTTCACACGTCGCGTACCCGCCCAAGTCATCTTCCCAAAGCCAACCTGCCGGAACATTTGCGCGCCACCTATACTGACGCCACTAACGACGTAACGCCGGAGGTCCTCAAAAATATTGATTTTCTTGGCCTCGACTTTCTCATCCCGATTGGTGGTGATGACACTTTAAGTTATGCCCAGCGTCTCCACGAAGAAGGCGTCAAGGTCGTTGCCATTCCCAAAACCATGGACAATGACGTTCCCGGTACCGACTACTGTATAGGTTTCTCAACCTGCGTCACGCGAACGATCGAACTGACACATCGTTTACGCACCTCTGCCGGAAGTCATGAACGTTATCTGGTCATAGAAGTTTTTGGACGCTACGCAGGATTTACCGCACTGCTGCCAACCATGGCCGGAGCTGCCGATCGGTGCCTGATTCCTGAACACCCGATCAATATGGATCAACTCGCTGAGCTGGCAACAAAGGACCGTAACCGGAATCCAAGTAAATATTCAGTGCTGCTGGTTTCTGAAGGTGCAGTTTTTAAAGATGTCAAGGAAATGTCATTTGAGAGCACAGAAGCCGACCAGTATGGACACCGCAAACTGGGGGGGATTGGGGACCGGGTAGCGGAGAAACTCAAGGAACTTTCCCCTATATACAACAACGGGCGCACGATTAATGTCCTGAATCAGCGACTCGGCTATCTGGTTCGTTGCGGGGAACCGGACGCTCTTGACTCCATGGTGCCTATGGCTTTTGGCAATCTGGCTCTGGATCTGGTGCTTGAGGGCACTTCAGGTCGACTTGTGAGCATCCACAATGGCCGTTACGACACGGTTCCGATTACCATGGTCACCGGGCAAAAAAAGATCATCGACATTGACCGATACTACAATGTTGACCGTCTACGACCGAAGTATGAATCCTTTATGCACCAGCCGCTCTTTATTATGACGGGCGACCATTGAACATTACACTAAGCAGGGGCACGGTGCGCCGTGCCCCTACTGATTTTCGCCAAGCTGGTACTTTTCCAGCTTATATCTCAAGGTTCCCCGCGGCACATTCAAAATTCGTGCTGTCTTGGCAACATTTCCCCCCGAAATTCTAAAAGCTTTTTCTACCAGTTCGCGCTCAACCCGATCAATAACCTCTTCAAGAAGAATCCCCTCCGGAGGGATATCACAATCAAAAGGAATCTGGCTTTGTGGCGTCTCGCCCCATATTTCTCGCGGCAACTGAGCCGGCTGGATGATTTCTGCATCGTGCATGATACAGATTCGTTCGACAACATTACGCAACTCTCGAACATTACCGGGCCAGTGGTACCGCATCATCAGATCCAGAGACTCGCGGCTGAAGGAACGCATCCGCTTTTTGAACTCGCGACTGAATCTCTGTAGAAAGTGCTCTAACAGAATGGGGATGTCCTCTCGCCGTTCCCGCAATGGTGGAATGTGAATCGGAAAGACATTCAAGCGGTAATAAAGGTCTTCACGAAAGCCCTTGCGCTCAATGGCGTTTTTAAGATCAGCATTGGTTGCAGCAATGATTCGCACATTGATGTCAATATTGCGATTTCCTCCCAGACGTCTGATTTTACGATCTTCCAGAACGCGCAGCAGTTTGACCTGCAAACCCAGATCCATCTCGCCGATCTCATCAAGAAAGATAGATCCACCATCTGACTCTTCAAAAAGACCTATTTTACGTAATTTGGCATCGGTGAAAGCTCCCCGTTCATGTCCAAAAAGCTCTGTTTCCAACAGATTAAAAGGCAAAGAACCGCAGTTTATTTCGACAAAAGGCTGATCGCAACGCGGCGAGAGATTGTGAATAGCTTGAGCAACCAGTTCTTTGCCGGTGCCACTTTCTCCAGTCAGAAGAACAGTTGCGGTTTCATGTTTTGCCACTTCACGAACCTGGTGAAAAATTTGCAGCAATTGTGGACTGCTGCCTACCATGTTAATACCTTCAGCGTCACGGGAAAGGCGTTTTACTTTACGCCGCAGGTTTTGCGTTTCCAGAGCGAGTTTGACAATCAGATGGATAGCGTCGGCCTTGAAGGGTTTTTTAATATAATCATAGGCACCGAACTTCAAGGCCTCCACAGCGCTTTCAACAGTGCCATATCCGGTAATAATGATAACCAGAAGCTCAGGGTCAATCTCGCGCATGGATCGCAATACATCGAGGCCACTGCTACCGCCAAGATTCAGGTCAAGAAGCACCAGCCCGATTTCATCATCCGTGACAATTTTAATAGCTTCTGCGGCGCTGCCGGTAGAGCATGTAAGATAACCATCTTCTGACAAAATTCGTTCAAGATTTTCACGAATAAAAGCTTCGTCATCAACTATCAGGATTTTTTCCACGTGTTTCCTCCACATGCTGAGTGTGGCGACAGGATATCCTTATTTTTTCAGACTGTCCAAAATAAAATGGTGATTTTTGGCCCTTTAAAATGATGTGAGATCAGGCTGTTTCATAGATTGTCGATACATTGGCAGTGGCCAGGGGGAGGGTTATTCTAATAGTGGTTCCCTGTTGCACGACGCTGTCGATCTGGATATCACCACCGTGCTCGGAAATAATGTTGTAACAGATCGACAGACCAAGACCGGTACCCTGCCCCTTGGTGGTATAAAATGGTTCAAATACCAGCGGCAACTGGTCAGAGGAAATTCCTTCTCCTGTGTCTGCAATACTAATCAGGATATCACTTTTTAACTGCTCGGCCCTTATATCTAATGTTCCGCCTTGCGGCATGGAATCAAGAGCATTATTTACCAGGTTGAGAACAACCTGCTTGAGTCGGTCCGTATCAAGCATGACATCAGCTAAGTCTGCAGGTATATCTTCAATTATTTCAATTTGTTGCTGTTGACACTGTTTTCGAATCAGAAAAACAGAATCGTGCAAAACCGCTGCAACACTGCCGGAACTCAACTTGGGCGTTTTTACGGAAGAAAAGCGCAACATTTCGGTTACCAGTGTCTCCAGTCGCTCTATTTCACCCAGGGCTTTACGTATCAGCGTCTGGTCCGCCTGTTGACCAAGCAGACGATCGTGCAACTCATCAAGCAGCAAACTGACCCCGGTTAATGGATTACGAACCTCATGGGCAATGCCGGCAGACATCCGCCCCAAAGACGCAAGGCGATCCATTCGCGCCATCTGCAGTCGCATGCTGACGCGTTCGGTCAAGTCTTCAATAGTCAACAGCCAGCCTTCCTGCTTGCGGAAGCTTAACGGGAACAGTGCCATCCGGTAGGTCAGCTTTCGTCCTTTACGATCCATCGGAACATAAAGGCGACAGGAACCGGATTTTCGTGACATACCATTAGAGAACCAATCATCAAGGACTTCAGTTAGTTCCGGCCATCCACTGAACAACTCAGTTTTGGTAGGGGTTTTGGCGTGGCGCGGCATATCAAGAATACGGCAGGCGGGGCCATTGGCAGAAGTGACACGTCGCTCGGAATTAAAGGTGATCACACCGGTCTCAATATTTTCAAAAACCGTATTCTTGAAATTTCGTTCCGAAATGATCTCTTTTCGTGAACGCCGCAGCGCCTGCATGGTGCGTAAGAGACGCTCCCGCCTGCTGCTGAGATCATCCACCATATGGTTGAAAGAATCAGCCAAAACCCCGACTTCGTCATTGGATTTGACGTCGACCTTTACCCGCTGTTGCCGGCCGCCGATCATTTTACGCGTTCCCTCCGTGAGTTGCTGAATCGGTCGAACCATGCTGCTGGAAAGTAGATAGGCAACAAAAGCAACAAAAATCACTGTAGCAGAAATGACAAACCATGATTGCGTCAGGTAGTTATTGATTTCATTTTGTATCAGCAGTGCTGTGGATGTTGCCGGCAGATGAAACAGATCGATTTCCGCACCGATGGTGATGCCGCCAAAAACACCTAACTGCTGGTACACACCACGAGGATAGGAGATAGGCGCATAAGCCATGATTTTGTGTGAACCACCAACGTTGACTGTCGACAGGACACCAGACTCCCCCTTGCGAACCAGCCTTGCTGCTTCTGGATAGTTAGGATGAATAAAACCTGAGGTTAGGAGGTTAAAGGGTATTCTTCCGGCATCAATAACCTCCTGTGGAGTATCTACTGTGTACGGCGGAACCAGCTCACCGCTGTTATCGAAACCACGAATATTCCAGAATTTGGGATGGGTCAGCATCCACCCTTCATCATCGAACATGAAGGCATAGTTACCGCTTTCATAAGATGGAAAAACCGTATCCTCGTCATCTATTGGTGAAATATGTTGCGTAAATGTCATCAGGTGACGATGATCAAGAGATAGAACGGCGACACCCTGCCATTCACCATCAACATATACCGGGGTGGCAAAACGCACTACCCCTGTATACTGATGTCCCTCCACCGCATCAAGGGGGGTAGCTGCGCCCTGAAGTTGTTCATCACGGGCAACATACCAACCGTGAAGACGGGTCGCCCAGACTTCACCAGAAGCAAGACGAGACGCCTGGTAAAAATAATCTTCATAGGGGTAGGTTGTTTGATAAGGGTCGGTGAGATTTCTCAAATAGTTGCATGGTTTCCCAGCAACAATTCTCAACTGCTCACGGCCCTTGGTGTCAACGAAGGCCAGTTCGCTATACAAAGGAACGGCTTCTCGTATTTCTATCGGGTTTTCGTTCGTTCCGCTGCGGTACCAGATTTCGCGCTGATGATTATTATTGAATCTCAGGTAATTGTCCTGAGTTGGGTTCAGCAGGGCCAGATCAAGCAGGTTTCCTTCAACTTGCTGGAGAAAAGCCGACACCTGTTCGGCAACCATCTGGGTTCTTTTCTCAAGGGCTTTGGTTGACTGGGTATCCAGCGTTTCGGTCGTGCGCTGGCGCAATAAGTCTTCGACCAGCCGCAAACTGTGATGTGAACTGAAGAGGAGGAGAATCAGGGGCACCAGTGACAATAAGAGCAAGGCGCCGAGAACTTTTGTATGGAGATTTACCCGGAGCATGAGTGGAAGATAAACCAGAATCTAACATTCAGGCAATCCGCATATGCCAAATCGAAAAATAAAATATTATTTGCTTCGCGTAACAACATAATCCGCCAGTTGAAACAGGGCGCGGCGCGCTTCAGAATCGGAAAAAACCTGCAAATACCCTTTTGCCCGCTCTATCCGTTCAAGGGCCTTGTCCCGGGTATAGACGATACCACCTTTTTCCTCAATCAATTTGCAGACATAATCAAGATCAGCAGCGTTGAGTTCTTCTGCCTCAACAATACGTAAAACCTCAGAACGCTCTTCTACCGAAGCCTTGCTATAGGCATGTATGAGGGGCAGCGTCATTTTACCCTCAAACAAGTCATGCCCTTTTTCTTTACCAAACTCAATCTGATCAGCAACGTAATCAAGAGCATCATCCATCAACTGGAATGCGGTCCCTATTTCCAGTCCAAACTCGCGCAGCGCCTGTTCTTTTTCATCATCAACACCAGCAAGAACAGCGCCTACCTGACAAGCCGCTGCGATTAAAATGGCGGTTTTGTCACGCACAACCTGGAGGTAGCGTTTTTCATCAACGTCCAGGTCACAGGTGTTGATCAATTGCAGAATTTCTCCTTCAGCCAATTGCGTTGTAGTATCTGCAAGCAGCTTCAGTATCCGTAAGCTGTCAGAACCAACCATCACGGAAAAAGACTTGGCAAACAGAAAGTCGCCTACCAGAACCGACGCCTGATTTCCCCACACCGAATTTGCTGACCGGTTACCACGACGCAAGCTGGCACTGTCAACGACATCATCATGCAGAAGAGTTGCGGTATGAATAAACTCAACAACGCCGGCAAGATCTATGTGTTTATCACCATTGTATCCGCAAAGACGGGAACTCAGGAGCAGCAGCATAGGACGGAGCCTTTTGCCCCCGCTGGACAATACATACTGACCGACCTGACTGATTAATTTCACATCAGATGCGAGATGCCTGCTGAATTGTTCCTCAACTGCCTGCATCTCGTCTTTTATTAAAGCAATGACCGAATCCATAACCTTCTTAACTTTCCGCAACACAACCTGTGCCCACAACAGGTTGCACGGAAGGAAGCAATGTTAAATTTCGGCATTCTAAAAAGCCGGCTGCACAATGTCAAATTCAATTATCTTCACGACCTGGCGAAATAGTTTTTTCATAAGTAGATATCGGCATAAAGAGAAAATTATCATCATCCCAGCGATAAGAGCCAGCATGCCAGATCTGCTCTACCACGTACCATTCATCGTCAAGCACTGATGTATTTTCTGTCAATTCGGAAAAAATTAGAATCTCCATATCATCGATAACATAATCAGCATTGGTATCAGCCCAATGAAAAGGTCTGATTCTGGTTTTCTCCGCCGCATCGACAGGCAAGACAAATTGTTGTCCATCAGGATTGGCAATCAACTCACCAGCTAGTCTGATTTCTTTTTCAAGAGCGATTTCCCGTGGCACTGCAAGTCGATAATAAAGGTGCAGCGGCAAAACCGGATTTCTGAAAATCCATCTGGCGACGCCTGCCTCATCATCGACACTGGACACCTCAGGTTCAGAAGAGATTAATTCCCATCCTTGCGGATATTCTTCTTTAAGTATTACACCCCGTAGCGCAGATTCAGTGGTGACAATCACCTGCACTAACAGTTCATGCCCCGGCGCAATGTGAATCGGCAGAATTCTTTCAGCCTGTAACAGAGGGTCAACCGGAGTTTTTTGATGAGGAAACAAAAACCAGAATAACAACAGTACCGCTACCAACAGAATGGCAAATGGCCAGAATTTCGGGAGAGTTCGGTACTCATTGTTATCCGTTACATATTGGTCCGGCGTATCCTGCTTGAGAATCTCATCAAGGCCCACCTCCAGCGCTTCTGCTAACTTAAGAGCATTCTCACGTCTGATGGTAGGATAGCGGTTATTTTCCCAGCGCGACACCGTATCGGTAGTCACACCCACGACCTTGGAAACATAAAGTTGTGTCAGACGTTTCTGTTCACGAATGCGGCGTAGTGAATCCCCATCAACAGCCACTGATGATGAATCTGATAATGTCATCCTTTAACCGCCTGTTTTTACTTTTTTTCTGTCAACGGAGTCTAACAGACAGGAGACTGTAGTGTAAACCGCTGAACCAGTTAAGGGTGCGAGAAAATCTGCAACCATTATTTAATGTTCATTATTTTTATTTTTTAGTTGACATTAATAATTTGATGATTATAATAGAAATCAAATCAAAAACATTTTTGCCTCGCGTTTTTCCCTCCTGGCGCGGGGCATTTTTTTATCTATAAACCCTTAAAAACCTTCAACAGGTGCGGAACCAATTGCTTTTTCCGAGACATAACCCCCTTCAAACGGTACAGGTTATCAGCCTCTTGCGGATAACCAATCACGTAGGGCAATTCACTGGGCCCGGCAGTCAAAAGAAAACTGGTTTCCATGACTATATCAGTAATTAAGATGGCAGCCAGTTCGTAACCCTTCTCCGCTCGAAGGGCAAAGAGCTCTGCGGTGAGTTCTTCTTGCCTGGAATAAAACGTATGAAAGTTGACAACTTCAACCTGACCCAGACCGAGCACATGATCACCGGCAGTATATTCTTTAAAATCGGAAAAAATCAGCTTTCTCGCCGGTGCCCCACTAGCCATCAAGCTGCCTGCAGCAAACAGTTGCGCACCAAACTCGGCGTGTGATAAACCGGACAACCCTTCGAGCCAGGGAACCAGTTGTCGATCCACTTCAGTGGTGGTGGGTGACTTTAGAATCAGGGTGTCAGACAGGAGGCCGGCCAAGAGGAGGCCGGCAATAGTTGATTCAGGCGTCAATCCGGCCTGCTGATAAAGGGTTGCTACCAGTGAGCAGGTGCTGCCAAGAGGTTGATTAATAAATCGTATAGGCTGATCTGTATGAAAATTTCCGAGACGATGATGATCAATCACTTCGAGAATTTCAACTTTATCCGCTCCGGGTACGGCTTGAGCCAACTCATTGTGATCAACCAGTATCAGTTTGACCGGTGAACTCTTGATCAGATGACTTTTAGTTGCCACCCCTTTAACCCTCTTGTCGGCAGCGCAAACAATGGCTCCCGATTCCTTGCCATGCATCAATTTGATTCGTAAGTCATCAAGCAGATCATCTGCGCGAACAGTAATGAAATCCGCCTGGGCAAGGGTTCCGACAGGGGTTGCCATACGGGTCAGCCATACCGTATTGGCTGTATCATATTCACTAACCAGTATTGAAACCTGCTTGCTTTTTGCCAGACTCAGCAATTCATCGTCGATCAGGCCGCCACCGGTAACGATCAACAAACGGACACCTGCCTCGACAGCGCGCAGCTGAATTCCAGGGCGATCTCCCGTAATCAGGACTGCCCGCGATGGATCCATTTCTCTGACCCAGCAATCAAAACTGGATTCCCGTCTGGCACCAACATAGAGGTTCAAATCATCAACACTATCGGGATCGACAAGGTTGACCTCAACTGCATTCAAACAACGGCGAATAGAATGCAGGGAGGCTTTAATCCGGCGCATCTTGACGGGGTCAGTCGGCACCAGAAAAAACTCTGTGGCACGCTTTAACAATAACAATCCCTGCGCTCTGTTGTTATCATCGACCACCGGCAACATGCGGATGTGATATTGATGATAAAGCTCGATGGCGCGCGACATCGGCTCATCCTGATGAATGGTAATCGGCTCTCCGGTCACAACATCCTTGACACGTGGATGAACATCAGAAAGAAGTTCGGGCACCTCGACAGCAAGTTTATCAAGCACGAACTGGGTTTGCTGATTGATGTTACCTGCTCGAGCTGCTTTGACTCCATCAAGACCCTGTTGGCGACGCAAATCAGCATAGGCCAAAGCGCTACAAATGGAATCAGTATCAGGATTTCGGTGACCGACCACATAGGTTCTGATGTTCTTTTGCATAGGAAAAATCCAATTATAAAAGTCTGGCGGGCTGATTGAAGAAGTCTTGCTCAATAAATTCGCCGTAAAAGACAGAACGGCTGTCGACATCATTCAATTGTTGACCTGTGTCAAAGTTGTCAACTAATATATATTTATATATCACGATAATATTGGAGAAGACACTATGGCGGAAACAACTTCAAAACCACCTTTTGAGACTGATATTGACTATGATCGTGAATCAGAGATACTTAAAGTTCTCGGCCACCCGATACGCTTGAAAATTGTCGCCGGGCTCATATCCCAGGCCTGCAATGTAAAGAAAATATGGGAATGTCTCAGCCTGCCGCAGGCCACGGTATCGCAACATCTGGCGTTACTGAAAAATAAAAACATTATCGTTGGCCGCCGAGAAGGTGTTGAGGTTTACTATCAGGTTGTTTCGCCGGAAGCAATCAGGATCATCAGCGCCCTGTTTAACAATTTACCAAGCAAGAATAGTCAGTTGTAGGTTGAAGTCAGGGCATTCGGGAATGAAGAGCAAAAAACGGATACGAAGGCTCATCATTTGCGCAAAAAAACGGTCACCCTTTACAGGTGACCGTTTTTTTATTGACGCTTATAATCCTATTTTCCGGAACGAATCGCAGCAACAGTTTTGCCACGTATGCCCCAGTTCTCCGGTGGAATTTCCTCGATAACTACATGGGTGGCCTCCGGGTTTTTTCCAAGAACCTCTTTAAGAGCAAGGGTGATACGATCCATAAGCTCTTCTTTCTTTTCTGCGCTGATCCCCTCAACTGTCCGAACTGTAACTACCGGCATCGGTAACTCCTTTCAGTAAAACACTGTATGTGCCAACAGATTATAACTTTGAGCAGGAAAGAATCAAGCGACAAATTTCTCACACAGACTTGTTACATCACAAACGGAACAAATTCTGAATGGTTTTTTTTTGTTTCCTGATCAGCACCAATCTTCTTCTGGAACCCATCTCCTGGGGGAAAAGGTGGTTGAAAGCCGAATGAGGGGGCTCGAAATGGTCAAACCCTCCCCCTCGCCCTGGCCCTCTCCGTCAGGGAGAGGGGATAAGATTGTATCTACGGAAGATTAGTACTAATCAGATTTTGTTTTGTCTCCAGCAATTGAGGTATAATTGAAACTCTGTCCTGTATATCGGAGATGGCCATGAGGATCATGATTCTAATATTTCTTATATTTCTAAGCGGTTGTGCCGCCCGTGGGGCTCTGGTATGGGAGCACTCTCATGGACACGATGACCGTCAGCTCCAGCAGGCGCAAAAGGAGTGTCGCCAATTAGCTCACCGGGAGGCGCGCTACCCCTATTTTTACTATAAAGATCCCCTCTTCCCTTTTTATCGGCCTTTCAATTATCATGGCAGATATTATGGACGCGATTTGTTGTGGAACGACCATTTTGCGCAATTACGGTATCAGGAAGATGTAAGCCGGCTTTATCGCATTTGCATGGAAGCCAAGGGATGGCGGTTGGTGCGCGTCCAAGTACCGGAGGCAAGTAAAGATTCTGAACCCCTTGAGTATGAATAGCTCATAGTGCTGGCGGTGATATCTGATCGTGAATATCAGTGGAACCCACATACCTTCTGAACTCGTCACTCGAGTCACCAGGTCTCAGCAGCCACCTGGCACCTCCCTGCCGCCACAGAAAGTGCGCCATCCCACTGCGCCTGCAGGTACGGAGCCACATAAGAACTCATCTGAACCGATCATCGATGCTGAATATGTTGACCTTTATCATCCGATACGGCGCCCTGCCGAGCAGAACCACCACTGGCGCAACCTGGTTGTTGAGTTCGATGAAAACCTGGCGAGCAAAAGTCCGCAGTCTCTAATGACTGATCCTCACCGGCAACAGATGATCGAACGCTATAATGACCATTTTGACGACACTCCCCCTCCAGGCAGCCACCTCAGTATTTTTGTTTAGTTCAACTTGCAACCTTCTGAAATGAGCCGTTGCTTCACTTTTTTCATATCTTCCCAAACAAGCTTCTTAGCCGCTGGTGAGCGCAGCAGAAATGCCGGATGAAAGGTCGGCAATACGGCTACGCCCTGATACTGGTACCAATTACCACGCAAATGGCTCACCGGAGTTTGTACCGCGAGTAGTAACTGGGCCGCGAACCGCCCCAGAGTTACGATAACCCGAGGCTCAAGCAGACTCAACTGACACTCTAAATAAGGTCGGCAAGCCGCTAATTCGTCGGCAGCAGGATTGCGGTTTGCGGGGGGACGGCATTTAATCAAATTACAGATGTAAACGTCCTTTTCGGATAATCCCATGGCAAAAAGAATCCGATCCAGCAATCCCCCTGCTTCACCGACAAAAGGGAGCCCCTGCCGATCCTCTTCGAAGCCTGGAGCTTCGCCAACAAAAACAAGATCAGCTCTGGGGTTACCGCGAGCAAACACAGTTTTTGAACGGCTTCTAGCCAAGGAACAGCGCTGACATCGCTCAACTTCATCTTTCAGCTCATCAAGAGTCTTTACCACATCTGGTGCCGGCACAATTTTTTCATCAACAACCGAACCCACATCAGATTTCTTCAAAACCGGAGTCACGGTATCAAACCCCCATGCCTGAAGGTTCTCTAAAAGACTGCGCGCCTGACAGACATGCCTGTAGCACTCGTGGTATAATTTGTCATTCATGTGCTTTGATTCCAGATACCTTCATATAGATACGAACTTATTGACAGGATTGACAATATGCTGCGGCTGTTTGCTCTTTTTTTCATACTGATGTCGATCCCGGAAACCGCTTTTGCCTGGGGTGCAGGTGTTCATCTCGGTACCGGCTTGCGTGTTCTTGCGGCACCTGAACTACTGCCACAGGCATTACAGGTGTTGCTGGCAGCATACCCTCTTGATTATCTTTACGGGTGCATTGCCGCCGACATCACTCTGGGCAAAAAACACACCCACCACCTCGAACATTGTCACAACTGGCGTGTCGGACGAAAAATTCTTGAGCGTGGCAAAAAAAGTGGCCCTGAAGCCGAAGCCTGTGCCTATGGCTACCTTTCACATCTGGCTGCCGACACTGTGGCCCATAACTATTTCGTCCCCTATAAGCTGGCAATGACCTACAACACAACCTTTCACAACCACGCCTATTGGGAGATTCGCGCCGATATCGGTGTAAAAAAAGAAACCTGGAAGATCGCCCAGCAGCTGGCAAATCGCAATAATCGTCATCTCGACAAGGTTCTCAGCGGCACCCTGTCGGACACAATCTTTTCATTTGGGACCAACAAGCAAATTTTCAACTCAATGATGTTGATCAGTCGCCTGAACCGCTGGCAAAAAATGGTCGAAACCATCTCAACACACTCAAGATGGCCCTTCGATCGCGCCGAGCACGACGAATACATGGCTCTCGGGCTGGAAGCCACACAGAGCATATTAAGTGACGAACAAAGCCCCTATTGGAACGCAGACCCGACCGGAGATCGCGCCCTTACAGCCTCCAATCTGATTCGCAAGAACATGAGACTACTCTGGCTCGACGGCAAACTAGAGCAGGAAGACTCCAACCTGATCCTCAAGGAACTGCGTGAACGGTTCAAGCTGGGCATTACTAATCCAGACGAAATACTGCCATTGTTCACGGTTGTTTAATATCCGGCCGGTTATTCTTCTGCCAGGCCGAACAAACCCGATCTAACAACTGTTCTGCAACTGCTGTTTTGCTCATCAGTTCGAGCTGTTCGGCCCGCCCGTCCCGATGTAAAAAATGGACAATGTTGGTATCGACATCAAAACCGGCACCCGGCGCCAAAACATCATTGGCAACAATCATGTCCAGATTTTTGCTGATGAGTTTTTTTGTTGCATGCTCAACCAGCTTTTCTGTTTCAGCAGCAAAACCAATCAGAATCTGTTTCTTTTTACAACGCCCCAGTTCCGCCAGAATATCGGTTGTTTTTTCAAGATCAAGGCACGCAGAGGCGTTTTTTTTCTTCATTTTTTCTTTTCGACGCTTAACCGGTCGATAATCAGCTACCGCCGCTGCCTTAATAACCACGTCAGCAGCATCATAACAGCCGATCATGGCATCGTACATCTGTTGTGCAGATACAACAGAAATTGTTTCAACCCCGGCCGGCGGCGGCAACTGACAGGGGCCTGCCACTAATGTCACTTGTGCACCGCGCCGATGGGCCGCCGCTGCGATAGCGTACCCCATGCGACCGGAAGAATGGTTGGTCAGATAACGAACCGGATCGATCTCTTCGCGGGTCGGCCCGGCGCTCACCAATATTCTGCAGCCCTGCAAATCTTTTGTTGTCAGAACATTTTCAACAGCTATGATAATGTCCTGTGGGTCCGGCATCTTTCCCTGACCGGCCCAACCACAAGCGAGATCACCATGAACCGGATCCAGCAGATGGTATCCCGCATCTCGCAATTTTTGCTCATTGTGCCGGTAAAACAGATTTTCGTACATGTTGGTATTCATTGCCGGAACCACCAGTACCGGTGCTTTGGTCGCCATCAGGGTTGTAGTCAGCAGATCATCGGCCAGTCCTTGAGCAACCTTACCGATCAGATTAGCCGTCGCCGGCGCCAGAACAAAGAGATTCGCGCGATCAGCCAGGGAAATATGCCCTATCTCCCGCTCCTGATAAAGATTGAAAAGCTCTGTATGTACTGGATTCCCGGAAAGGGTTTGAAATGTCAGAGGCGTGACGAATTCCCGGGCCGATGCGGTCATGACCACATGAACATCAGCACCCGCCTTGGTCAGTAATCGCAACAGTTCCACCGACTTGTACACGGCGATCCCGCCACTGACTCCCAGAATGATAGTTTTTCCCTTGAGCATCGGTTGACCTCAGTTAAGGAAGGGATTGGAGCGTTTTTCCTGACCAATGGTCGTCATCGGGCCATGCCCCGGACACACCCTGGTTTCTTCCGCCAGACATAAAAGCTTGTTTTTGATATTAGCAATCAGAACCTGGTGGTTGCCGCCGGGCAGATCGGTTCGACCGATTGATCCACTGAACAAAGTATCTCCGACAAAAAGATAATCACCAACATGGAGACAGACACCACCAGGCGAGTGCCCCGGAGTATGTATCACTTTGATCGATAATTCACCAAGCTCAATGACATCACCATCATCCAACAGCCGCGTCGGTTCGGGCGATCGGGTTGTAGACAAACCAAATATCTGTGCATGTTCCGCTGCGCGCTGCAAAAGAGGAGCGTCATCCTTGTGAATAATCAGTTCACAGTCAGTGGCGTCGACCAGACTTCGATTGCCGCCGATATGGTCAAAATGGCCATGCGTGTTAATCACCATAACCGGCGACAGGTCATGTTGACGCAACATCTGCAGGATATTCTTTGCATCACCACCC
Organism: Geobacteraceae bacterium; assembly: GCA_007125165.1. Lineage (GTDB taxonomy): Bacteria > Desulfobacterota > Desulfuromonadia > Desulfuromonadales > Geopsychrobacteraceae > Pelovirga. The sequence continues at coordinate 59,971 of SLDV01000075.1, forward strand.
GGATCGATTATCGCTGCCTTTCTGGTGCTTTCGCAGCCCAACAGGTAGCAGTTGACTTCCAGAGGACCAGTCGTCAAGCTTGCAACAATCATGGGTTTTCTCCTTTGGTCTGGATAGCCGAAAAAAGATCCAGGTTTTTATTCTTGATTTGTTCGCCCACAGTCGCCCCCAGAGGCCGATCATGACGTTTATTTTCCCTGTCATTCTGAGGTGTGCGTGGCTTAGTAGCGGCATTGAAGCTCTCTGGCAGAGACGCAAGATCATTGTCTTCTGATTTTTCCTGCCCCATATAAAAATAGCGGTCGAAAAGACGGTGGTAAGAAGTCCAGCCACTGGACTGATGCTCCTTGTCTATATGTAATTGTACCGCATTGATCTTGGAATCCAGCTCATCAATATAATTCAGAATAACAGCTTCTAGAAACTTTGGCCGCTTGGGTGACCCGAAGTCATATTGACCATGATGAGACAATAGCAGGTGCTTTATTTTCATGGATAATTCATGTGGAAATCCGGGAATATTGCGGATACGCTCGTCAATCATTTGCACCCCGATAATAATGTGACCAAGCAGTTTCCCTTCGTCGGTGTAATTAAAAGAGCGCTCAAAAGATAACTCCGACACCTTTCCGACATCATGAAGCATGGCACCGCTGATCAACAGATCACGATCAACCTGCGGATAACGTTTTGCCACATCGGTAGCAAGAGCAGCCACAGCAAGGGAATGCTCCAGTAACCCGCCAATGTAAGTGTGGTGCATCGATTTTGCTGCCGGTGCCCGGGAAAACGTGTGATAAAATTCCGCGTCATCAAAAAAAGACCGCAACAGATCGCGTACAAATGGATTTTGCAGTGAATCCAATAGCCGATCAAGTTCACTGCGCATTTCAGTTACACAGCGGTCGCTGACGGGAAGAAAATCAGCAAGATCGACAGACTCCTCGGCAACTTTGTCAAGGTGTTGGACGACCAACTGCATTTTCCCCATAAACACATTGGCCTTGGCATCAACACGGACAAAATCATCTGTATCAAACTGATTGGACAAGTCATCCACACGATCCCATATCCTGCCATCCACTTCACCGGTGCTGTCCATCAGCTTCAGTGTCATATAGGGTTTGCCGTTTTTTGCCATCGCGGTGATCTTGTCGCGCACCAGAAAGATCGTATTGACACGATCCCGTTCTTTAATCTGATTGACGTAAATCTCTTTCACTTCGACCTCATTAATGTCTGTGATTGTTGTCGTAAAATCTGAACCGCCGCATTCAGACCATCCACAGCGGCGCTCATAATGCCCCCGGCATAACCGGCACCTTCCCCGGCAGGAAAAAGACCACGATGGCTGACCGATTCCCCCGATAAATCACGCAAAATGCGTAACGGTGCGGAGGTACGAGTTTCGACACCGATCAGGGTAGCATCTTCCGCGATAAAACCGCGCATTTTGCGGTCAAAGTATGGTAGCGCACGCCGCAAGCAATTGGCAACGTATGCGGGCAAACAGTCATCCAGGTCCGCGTGTACTACGGCAGGGCGACAGCTTGAGAGTAAATGCCCGCCGCGGCCGTTGAGAAACTCCAGCAGTGGTTGTGCCGGCGCACGCCAGCCGGGTTCTCCCGCCTGCCATGCCGCTTTCTCCCAGCGTCGTTGAAAATCCACCCCGGCCATCATCGCCGGATGGTCGAAATCAGCGGGTGTTACTGTCACCACCAGTGCGCTGTTAGACATGGAAGTATTACGGCGATAATTACTCATTCCATTCACAACCAGTCCTCCTTCTTCAGAGGAGGCATTAATGACCATACCGCCGGGGCACATACAGAAAGAATAAACTCCCCTACCGGTGTCAGGGTCATTCCAGGAAAGACGATAATCGGCCGGGGGCAAGGCAGGCGAACATCCACGACCATACTGAATCCGATTGATCAACTCAAGCGGATGTTCTACACGAACGCCAATGGCAAAAGGTTTCAACTCCAGTTTAACGCCGATCTTTTCAAGCATTTTATATGTATCTCTGGCGCTGTGACCAGGGGCAATAACCAGGGCATCACAAGGCAGATCATCACTATGGTTGATAGTTACACCAGCAACCCGCCCCTGACTCATCTCGATACCGGTGAGCATGCTTAAGAAGCGAATATCTACGCCCAGAGACAGCAAGTGTTTACGAAAATTGATCAGCACCTTGCGAAGACGATCGCTGCCGATGTGAGGCTTCGCCAGATAACGAATCTCCACAGGAGCACCCATCTCAACCATTCTGGCAAGGATATGAGGAATGCCGGGATGTTTAAGCCTGGTCGTTAACTTTCCGTCAGAAAACGTACCGGCCCCACCTTCTCCGAACTGAACGTTACTGTGCGCATCCAGAATTCCATCATTCCAGAAACGACGAACATCCTTCAGCCTCTGCTCTACAGCTTGTCCACGCTCAAGTAATGTTACCCGGGCTCCTGCTTCAGCCAGGGTCAGGGCGCAAAAAAGACCCGCAGGCCCCATTCCTGCAACCACGACATGAAAAGGACGGGTCACTTTATGAATCGTTAAACAGGGTTCTTCTACGCAACGATCAAGCTTGGGATGATTTGAATATTGATACAGAAATTTTTCTTCATTTTCAACTTCAAATTTGACAGTATAAACGAATGTTATATCGTGCTTTTTTCGTGCATCGAGCCCTTTGCGCAACACTGACCAGTCTTTGATCTGATCGGGATCACACCCCACCTCGTCAGCAATTCTGTCACCAAGACGATTCTCAGATTCACCCGGTTTAAGAACCAGATCTCTTATTCGCAGCGCCATTTTCGTTCCGGCAAAAGTTAATACATCAACATGTAAAAAAAGAGATAACTATTCAGCAGCCCATCCAGAAGCGGCTTTAACCGCGCACGATAGTGTCTGGTGGCAACTCCTCCATTGTCATTCCGGCATGATGTTGGCTGGAATCCGGTTTCTGCTTCTGAATCCGAAGACAAAACACCTCGGGGATGACGGAATATGATGACAGGGTGAACAGTTACAAAAAGAGCAGCCCTGCGGCTGCTCGGAGGTGGGTTAGTTATAAATAGCTAAACCAGTTCTGTCAATCTTCCTGCAAACGAACAGTGAGGACCGGTAAAGGAGATTTGCGCACGACTTTTTCTGCTGTACTGCCAAACAGAACATGGTCAAGGCCAGTGCGTCCATGGGTTCCAAGAACAATCAGGTCTGCTGATAGCTGCTCACCCTGTTGGATGATCTGCTCATAAGGCAAGCCAGGCACAATAACCGATTCATAGTTATCGAAACCGCTGAGGTTCTGGCGGCAAAAGCTATCCATCATCTTTTTGGCACCCTCTTCTATCTCTTCCTCAAGTTTTTCAAAAGAGATGTGGGGCACGTAAAAGCCTCGCAGATCAACAGGCTCATTAATGACATGAAGCAAAACCAAGCGCGCAGAATACTTGTTAGCCATATTCAGAGCCAGCTCAAAAGCATTTTGTGAACTGTCAGAAAAATCAACTGCAACAAGTATAGTAGAAAAATCCTTCATGCTGACCTCCTCACTGAAAAAGTGCTAGGAATATAATAGAGATGAGTCAATAGTAACAGCGAAAAGAGCCCTGTCAAGACAGGGCCTGTCGCTTTTAAACAGAGTTAACATATTGACATCCCGTTTTTTTCTGTTTCAACTCCACAACAACAAGATTCTTTCCAATATCAGATGAAAGCTCTTAAGACTGACGGAACCGGTTGTCAGAACATCCTTGTGGTCAAGCTTTTTCGTTCCGCGACCCGCTGCCGGATTGGCAATCAGAGAAAGCGCGCTGACATCCATATTATAAAGACACGCCACAATCGCCTCAGGGATTGTGGACATGGATACCGCATCAGCTCCAGCCCGTTGAAGAAAGTTGATTTCTGCCGGTGATTCGTAACTCGGGCCGGGCATCCAGGCCAGAACGCCTGCATGCAGACGTACGGATAGGGGCGCCAGCTCGTCACATAATTTCTGGTAGTAATGGTTGCAATACAGATTGCTGAGGTCGACAAACTGACGTTCACTGCGTCCGCGGAGTGGATTGTGCCCCGTCAGGTTGAGGTGATCTGATACCAGCATGAAATCACCCGTGGCCATCGATGAGTTAATGCCTCCGGCAGCGTTGGTCAGAAGTATTTTCGAACAGCCTATTGCTGCTGCCAGACGTACCTGTGCCGTCACCTGCCAGGCACTGTAGCCTTCATAGAAATGGTAGCGCCCGTGGAAAAAAAGAACTCTGCGGCCGTGCAAGGTGCCCACCGAAATAGCGGCATCATGTCCGCTAACCGCAGCTTCAGGAAACCCGGGCAACTGTGACAGCGACAAGGTTAAATCGACCTGCATAGCAGAAGGATTTCCCGCCAGTCCGGATCCGAACACAACGGCTATTTCAGGGGGCTTGTTGTTTAAATGCGACAACAGAAGTTGCGCCGCTGCGCCCATATCATCAAGACAGATCATTTACTGAGCAACCGATCCACGCGATCAGTAAAATCTTCGGGATGAAAGGATTTGGTCATAAAATCATTCGCACCCGCCATGAAAGCCTGACGGGCATCATCATCCTGACGATAAACGCCACTTATACAAAGGATCGGGATCATAACGAAACGCTGGTCCTGACGTATTCTTTTTATCAAATCCAGACCGCTTATATCAGGCAGATTGACGTCAATGATCAATAATGAAAAATCGGACGATTGCAACAGGCTCCAGGCATCTTCGCCGCAATTAGCCGTCGTCAGTTCCACATGTTTATGGGCCAGCAGATCGAGAATCAATTCACGGAAAAATCGTGCATCATCAACAACCAGAATCTTTCTATCAGATTTCTTTTGCCCTTCAGTAACCTCAAGGCTGAAACGATGGCGACAGTTGGGACATGACAGGGTCACTGATGAACGGTTCTCTACCGGTGTTCGCAGACGATACTTTGCTGCACATTTCGGACATTGAATTTTCATGCAAACTCACCACTGGGGCTCAAGAACACTATATGCGAATCAACATTACCGTAAAATCAGGGCAAAACCCTAAGAATCCTGCCTCAGGTGTCTTTACATACGCCCCTTACTTCGTCATTCACGAAGCGGCTTCAGTCTAAAATCCGGTCCATAAGCACATAAAAGTGATGGCTCCGCGATAAAAACATTCGAGGTTGAAACCCTTTTTACAAGGGTCTCTCAGGCAACGTTTTTATCAACTCCGCGGCCATTTTCCCTTCATCAGATTCAGGAGCAAAGTTGATAATAACCTCCAGGTGCTGTCGCGCTGATTGGTAATTATCCCCCTTAAGAAGCAGAACAGCCAGGCGATAACGTGCCGGCAACAACTCCGGCGCCAGATCGATCGTCCTGCGCAACGTTGCTAATTCCAGAGACTCATCACCGGTCAACCGATACACCTCTGCCTGATAGAAATATGCCGGCACAAAGCCGGGCATCATCGTTGACGCGTCGCGGAAAGACTGCAAGGCTGACACATAGTCACCCTTTTGCAGATACGCGTAACCTTTGCCTGTCAGTGCAATATGGGTACTGTCAAACAATAGATTTTTGGCGGCGCGATCAAAATGGTAAATAGCCTTGTCCCACTCCTCCATTGACAGATAGAGATTTGCCAGATTGTTTTCGTAACGGGGGTCATTTCCCGACAACTTCAAAGCCTCCAGATAGTTGGCTTCAGCCTCAGTAAAAGCCCGACGCTGCTGATAAGCCTGGGCCAGAGATGCCCGCACAGACGGGTTGACAGGATCCAACTCTACCGCCTTGAGTAATTCCCGCAGCGCTGCGCTGGGGTTGTCAGCCTGCAAATGCGCTTCAGCAAGCTTTAAGTGAATATCAGCCTGACGCCTGTCTTCTTCCATGCGACTGGCTGAGCCGGCACAACCAGCAATGACAAGACAACCGACAAGGAAAAAAGAAAGTAGAAACTTTGACATATAAAACACTCCAACTGGTTACATCGACGCCAGATAACGACCCAGACTCGACAAGCTTTTCTCACGTAACAACTGCAACTCTTCCTCACTTTTATCGGGAAGACTGACTTCCTGTTGGACTGTTACCGCCTGGGGTGGCTGAGTAATGGGAATTTTACTCCAGTAACTCTGCTTGTCTGCGGCCGAAAGCAGATGAAAATCTGTCTGGGTTAAAACAAAACCCATCGACTCGACAAACTGATAGCCCTCTTCATAAACACTGTCTGCCTGGCTGGCCGCGACTTCTCCCTTTTCCGGCACGAAAAAAACCGTGCAGCGTGTTTCCAGTAAATAAAAGGCAACAATGACAAGGGCCTTACCGCCGCCGGTTAATTGTAGCAGATAAGCGCGACATGGTTGCGGTGAATAACCGGAAAATGAGAGCTGTACCGCAGCAGAAGAGGAATGCAGTTTAGCTACCTTGGCAGCAGGAGCAGAAAGAAATGTCAGCTTTTTGTGTTGGGTAAAATACATAGGATATCCAACGAACCTTAAAAGTTTGACTCAGCATACCGCTGCAGTCGTCGTTTTCTTCAGCCTGTCAGTCCAGGTCAGCAAACTCAGTTAACAGCTTTATTTTTTTAAAACGATCAGATATTTCCTGATAATTAATTTCTTTCAGCCGGTCGAGGCTGAACTTTTCGACCGTGAATGAAGCCATAACGGTTCCAAATATGATCGCTTTACGTAGATTTGCCTCGCTAGAGTTTCGCGTTGCCGCGAGATAGCCAAAAAAACCACCGGCAAACGTGTCGCCTGCCCCAGTCGGGTCAAACACTTCCTCAAGCGGGTACGCCGGCGCGGAAAAGATCGAGCCCTCTCCAAACATCAAGACCCCGTATTCACCCCGCTTAACAACCAGGGTTTTGGGTCCAAAACCACGAATGATGGCTGCAGCCTTAACCAGATTCGGCTCCTGTGCGAGCTGCCTGACTTCCGCTTCGTTAATAATGAGAATATCAACAAGCGCCAGAGTGCGCAGCAAAGCATCCTTTTTACCATCGATCCAGAAGTTCATCGTATCACAGGCAACAAGTTTGGGCGAAGAAACTTGGCTTAGCGCCTCTCGTTGTATATCCGGATCAATATTAGCAAGAAAAACGTATTCAGCCTGTCGGTAACTTTCGGGTAGTTGTGGCTTGAAAGTTTCAAATACGTTCAACTGTGTATCAAGGGTGTGCGCTTCATTGAGGTCATATTCATAGCGACCCCGCCAGCGGAAAGTTTTGCCTGGAACGCGCATCAAACCATCGAGGTTGATGTTGCGTGTATTCAAAAAATCAACGTGTTCTTGAGGAAAGTCGTCCCCGATTACCGCCAGCAGATTCACATCGGTAAAAAAACTGGCTGACGTGGAGAAATAACTGGCCGATCCACCGAGAATGTCTTCGACCTGACCAAAGGGGGTAGTGATGGAATCAAGAGCTACGCTGCCGACAACTAGAATACTCACGTGATTAATCCTTTTAATATGTTTCTATCCGGAACTTCCGGAGGAAAACTTAATATGAAATTTCAGACACCCGAATCAACATATTTACCGATAATCGGCTCCAGTGCCTGCCTGGTGTCACCTGGAATCAGGCGGTGTTCCGTCATGATGGCAAACTCAAGAGCTCTAGCGCAGCTACAGCCTGCCTGCTGCCGGCGAATCTGTCCAACGGCGGTTTTGATGATGGCGCGCGCAGTCGCCACATTTTGGCGGATAATGTTCAGCACAGCCTCGACCGACACATCATCGTGCCCTTCATGCCAGCAGTCATAATCAGTTGCCAGTGCCACGGTGGCGTAACAGATTTCTGCTTCGCGCGCCAATCGCGCCTCCGGGATATTGGTCATACCGATAACATCAACACCCCAACTACGATAGGTCTTTGATTCCGCGCGGGTAGAAAAATTGGGGCCCTCAATACAGATGTAGGTCCCACCGGCATGAACGACAGCGCCGACTTCACCGGCGGCATTTTCCAGTATTGCTGCGAGATCCACACAGATCGGATCAGCAAACTGGACATGGCCGGCGATGCCCTGTCCAAAAAAAGTTGAAGCGCGCTTACCCTGAGTACGATCAAAAAACTGATCAGGGATCACAATATGGCCGGGGACGATATGCTCTTTCATACTGCCGACGGCTGAGACTGAAATAATCCGCGTCACTCCGAGTTTTTTCATTCCGTAAATATTAGCCCGGTAATTAACTTCAGAGGGTAAAAAGCGATGCCCTCGTCCATGACGAGGAAGAAAAACCATCTTCACTCCATCCAGGGTCCCGGTAATAAAAGAGTCTGAAGGTGCGCCGAAAGGAGTGTCCAGGGTAACCTCTTCAACCTTTTCCAACCCCTCAATTTCATAAAGACCACTTCCACCAATGACCCCGACTACTGGTGTTTCCATGAGCATCCTCCCTGTGTATAAAAATCATCATTCAGCAGCGCACTGCGCCACCTTATCCATTCTCCCTTTGAGTTGTCCACATGCAGCATCAATGTCACAGCCTTTACCAGCCCGCAGGGTCGCTACCAGACCGCGTTCCAGCAGATATTCCTGAAATGCCCGGATGGTAGCCTCGTCAGGGGGTTCGAAATCTGCCCCCTGATGTTCGTTGAAAGCGATCAGATTCACCTTGCAGCGTACTGGATGAAGAAGCTTCACCAATTTCTTTGCCATCGCCAACGAATCGTTGACTCCCTTGATCAAGATATATTCAAAGGTTACCCGTTGCTTTGTTGCCCGAGCGAATTCGGCACAGGCCGGTATCAGTTCGGCCAGAGGATAACGTTTGTTGATCGGCATCAGACGACTGCGCACCTGATCATCGGCAGCATTGAGAGACACCGCCAGATTGACTTTTATACGATCTTTAAGCGCCAGAATCTCCGGCACCAGGCCACATGTCGATAAGGTGACGCGGCGTGCGCCATAGCCCAGACCCTCGTCCAGGAAAATAATATTTAAGGCATCAATCACGTTGTCCAGATTATGCAACGGCTCTCCCATTCCCATCAGAACGATGTTGCCGACAGGCCCGTCCGCGAGGGCAGCACAAACCTGATTGACAATTTCAGCGACGCTGAGGTTGCGTACCAGGCCTGTCGTTGCCGTCATGCAGAAGACACACCCCATGGCACATCCGGCCTGGGTTGAAATACACAAGGTCGCCTTCTCTTTTTCCATCGGGATACGAACGGCCTCAATTGTGGCATCATCTTCAAGCTGAAAAAGGTACTTGCGAGTACCGTCGTGGCTGCACTGTACAGTAGCCGGAGTCAATGTTGATATCCGGCAGCGCACAGACAATTCATCACGTAACGCTTTACTGACGTTCGTCATGGCAGCAAAATCAGTAACCCGTTGCTGATAGATCCATTTGATCAATTGGCGGGCACGAAATGCGGGCTGCCCCAGCTCGGCCAGATAAGCCACCAGGCCTTCATGTGTCATGTTTTTCAGATCAATTTTTTCTTCCACAAATATCCGCCAAAACGATCAATCGTCTGCTGAAGAACAACCAGAGGAGCTTTTAGCAAATGGCTCAGAGCCGTTAAAAATCAAGCCCTTCGGCAGTGTACCGAAGGGCTCTGAGATAAACAAGCATTATGCTAATGAAACCGCTAGAGCAATTCCAGACCGCTAAAGAAGTAACCCAGCTCAAAAGCTGCTGTATCAGGAGCATCGGAGCCATGTGTAGCATTTTCGCCGATGGAAGCGCCAAACTGCTTGCGCAGAGTACCTTCAGCAGCTTCGGCGGGATTGGTCGCGCCCATCAGATCACGCCATTTGCGGATAGCATTTTCCGCTTCCAGGGCCATGACTACACAGGGACCACTACTCATGAAATCAGTCAGTTCGCCAAAGAAAGGACGTTCACGATGGACGGCGTAAAAACCTTCAGCTTCAACTTTGCTCATGTAGAGTTTTTTCAGGCCGACCACCTTGAAACCTTCAGTATAAATACGGGCCAGAATCTCTCCTGCATGCCCGGCAGCAAAAGCATCGGGCTTGATGATAGCAAATGTTCTTTCCATTCTTCATTCCTCCTGGTAGTGGTACGCGCTAACGCGTTACCGGTTAATTTAATAGATTCGATCAGGGCTGTATTAGCTCCTCAATCAACGGCAATAATTGTTTCAATGCCCGACCTCTGTGACTGATTCGATTCTTCGTCTCGGCCGGTAACTCGGCCATGGTTTTACCATACTCAGGCACCAGAAACAGGGGATCATAACCAAAACCATTGGTTCCCCGTTCCTCATCGATAATAAAACCATCGACCTGCCCTTCTACTGTATAGCAGCGTCCGTCCGGCCAGGCCAGGGCAATACAGCAGTGAAAACGGGCCCGGCGGCGGGTCAGGGGAATCTGTCGCAACTCCTTGATCAGTCGCGCGTTATTGGCTCTATCATCAGCATTTTCACCAGCATAACGAGCTGAAATGACTCCGGGAGCACCATCAAGGGCATCAACGCACAGACCACTGTCATCCGCCAGGGTCAAAAAGCCGCAAAAACGCGCCAGGGACAACGCCTTTTTCATGGCGTTGTCCTTGAACGTCTTTCCATCCTCTTCAACTGCAGGCGGGTGATCAAGCTGCTCCAGCCCCAGCACCTCTAGATCAAGTGGACCCAGCAATTGCCTTAATTCAAGCAACTTGCCCTGGTTTGTTGTCGCCACCAGCAATTTCATTGTTATTCACCGGCCAGCACCAGGTGCTGTAACTGTTTCAATTCATCACAGCCGACAAGAGCCAGATCACGCATGGCGTCAAGTTCAGAAACAGTGAAAGGTTCGTCTTCCGCCGTACCCTGGACCTCAACAAAACGCCCGGAACCGGTCACAACAAAATTCATATCGACGGCGGCAGCAGCATCTTCTTCGTAATTAAGATCAAGCACAGGACAGCTTCTGACAATGCCGACACTCACAGCAGCAACGCTGTCAAAAAAAGGCAATTTCTTCAGTTGGCCCTGGGCAACAAGGCCGGAAAAAGCATCATGCAAAGCGACATAGGCGCCGGTAATCGAAGCGGTACGCGTACCGCCATCGGCCTGAAGAACGTCACAGTCGATCTGTACCGTTATCTCACCCATTGCCTCCAGATCGGTAACAGCCCGCAGGGATCGCCCGATCAGACGCTGTATTTCCTGGGTTCTGCCTGACAGTTTGCCCTTGCTCGCTTCACGAATAGATCGAGTGTGAGTGGCTCGCGGCAACATGCTGTATTCTGCCGTAACCCAACCGCGCCCTTGGCCACGCATAAAAGGAGGAACACGCTGCTCAACCGAAGCGTTGCACAATACCCGGGTTTCACCGAAGCTGACCAGAACGGAGCCCTCGGCGTAACGGGTAAACCCACGCTGAAAACTGATCTGGCGAAGTTGTTCAGGACTGCGTCCGTCGTTACGACGGCTGGCAAGGTTTGTCATCGACCCGTTTCCCTTGAAAGAGTAATATAATTCTGGATACCGTCAAAAATAGCCTGGACCAGACGATTTTGGTATTCTTCTTCGCGTAAAAGGCGCAACTCTTCAGAGTTGCTCAAGTAACCAATCTCAATTTGTACCGTCGGCAGATTTCCGCGACCAAGAGAAAGACGCGAGGAGGAATAGACACCTCCGACTTTCAATTCGCTCGCCTGCATGGACAGGGACAATTGTTCTGCCAGCATGAGGCTCCCGGAGGATGGGTTGTATGTTTCTTCATCTTCACGGACAAACAGATCGATTCCCCTGACACGATCAGAAAAGGAAGCCTGCGCGTGCACTAGTATCCACAGATCAACATCATCGCGAGAAGCAGATTCCAGACGTTGTTCCAGACTGATGTCGTAATCACCGCTGCGGCTCAGATAAACCGGTATTCCCAGCCGCATGCGCAGCGTTCTGGCAAGTCTGTCAGCTACCTCAAAGGTCAACAGCTTTTCATTATATCCATCAGGGGCGATGACTCCGGGATCGAGTCCTCCGTGACCCGGATCAATGGCAACAGCTCTGATGGCAGGACCACGGGTACGTTCGGCACGCCGAAAAAGCCGACCGAAAAACTGTTCCAGTCCTCCACCTTCTTCCTCGACAACAGTGGAAGCATCCGGATTCAGGTTGCGGAAAAAAACCGGTTGACCGGTCAATTGTGCCAACTGGGACTGGATAAAGCTTTCGGATACGCGCAGGCGACCGTCAATAAAAACCGGTTTGTCCTGCAGCGGATAGAAGGTGTCACCAATACGCACATAGTTGCTGGCTGGTGTTAGTACAGCCCAGCCGCGACTGGTACGAATACGGTAGGTATGTTCAACAGAATCCCAGTGTCCGGTCAGACCAACGACCTTAAGCAGATCCTGGATAGCTACGTAAGAAAGGCCCTGTTGTCGATAAACATCCTCAATCAGTACCGGTTCCTGACCACGCAGTGCCACCTCGACTGCAGCGATCGCGGGGGAACAGAAGAGAACAAGAGTGCAACAAAAAATGATCAATAAACGCATGCCAACTCCGTCAAAGCGCTAGTGCCCTGTCACCCATAAGATGTCGTGAGATGTTGCAGGAGTTTAGTGAGTCAACAAGGCACGACCAACGCTGCCTGGCCTTGGTAGCTAATCGGTGTTGGTCGTAACGCAGTTGACACACTAAAGAACGTGCAAGGTGCGATAGATTTATGGGCAACAGGGTATGAGGTTATAGCCCAAGGTGCTCGACCTGTCAATCAAGGGGCGATACCAGCGGCTTGCCGGCACAGTATTCCATACCCAGAATTTTCAGCATGCGTCTGGTCAGGTTATCTTCCAGCTTTTCCTGTGCCCTCATGTCTAGATCCACCATCCGGATTTGTCCTCCCGCCACCATGCCGTGACCACCAGCCGTTCCAAGTCCGGCCACCATATCCTGTATCACCAGACCCAGCTTGGCATCAGGGTCAAGGGAGCGCATCGACAGTATCTGGGTACCATCAAACCAGCCCATACCCAGAACGTAATTAACCCCCTTGTGTCGGAGCAGAAAATCCGCCAACTCGGCAACAAGATCAGGATTTTCAATCTCATGCAGATTGAACACCAGAGCGCTGCCGTAAATACGGGCACTGTCAATAGCCTTGCGAAAAGATGAAAAATAGGACGTCGACACCTGCGGGTGGACAATCTTGAACAGGATGCGATTATTAGCCAGAGGCAATAACTTCAGATAGGCTTCGCGGTCCGCCTTGGACCATTCTCGCCCTAGATCCTGGGTTTCTGATTTGATCGCATAGAACAGACATGTTGCCAGTCGGGTATTGATAGCGACACCCTGAGAAGTCAGATACTCATAGAGAATCGTCGCTGATGCGCCGTAATCTTCGCGGATATCAACCCAGCAGACCGCGGACAGGTCTGATTTGGGACGATGATGATCAATAATGAAGTGAACCGGAAGTTCGGTCGGCCATGAATTGTTACCCGTGTTGGGTTGAGTATCAACCATACAGACAACCTGAAACTGCTTCAGATCAAGCTCAGTGATTGGAATCAGCGGAATATCAAGCTGCTCGACCATGTTCCGGTTTTCACTACGACCGATCACACCACCATAGGCGAGAACCGCGTTCTGCCCTGTCTTGATCACCAGCAGATGGCGCAAAGCCACAGCCGCTGCAATGGAATCCGGGTCGGGGTTGTCGTGAGTAACGATCAGGACCTTACCGCGACCGCGCACCCACTCGATAACCTGACTGACCTGATCAACCCCAGAAAGTGGTGCCGGACATGCTGTTGATACAGGCTGAATCGATTTATGTTCTGGCGTCATGATAAACTACCCCTGTCGAGAAGCTTAAAAACCATATCAACTGCATCACCGGCAGATTCGACCGTGAAAGTCTTATCAATATCCGTCCAACTGTCAAGAAGAACCAGTGGTTTGCCAATTTTTCGAGCAATGGCTATCTCTGAAAGAGTTCCATATCCTCCTTCAATAGCGATCAATGCTGCACATGTCTGAACCAGAATGATATTCCGGGCGTGTCCCATAGCAGTGACAATAGGATGAGTCACATAAGGGTTCGCGCTAGCGGCAGTGGCTCCAGGCAAAATTCCAATGACTTCACCACCGGCCTCAAAGCAACCCTGTGAAGCAGCTTCCATGATTCCGCCGAGACCGCCGCAGGCCAGAACAGCTCCACGTTCCGCGACCTGACGGCCAACCTGATAAGCATTCTTTCGGCCATCAGCGCTGGCGTCTCCGGCGCCAATCACACCAATAATCAAACGTTGCGTTCTGTTGTCCATATTATTTGATCTCCTCCAGTCGCCCGGCTACACGCTTGAGAGTAAGGCTGTTTAACACAACGCAAACACTGGACAAAGCCATGGCAAGTCCGGCGTATTCAGGCTTCAGGTAGAGACCGTAGTGGGTATAAAACAATCCCGCAGCCAGGGGGATAAAAGACAGGTTGTAAAAAAATGCCCAGAACAGGTTCTGTTTGATTTTTTTTAACGTCTGGCGCCCCAGCTCTACTGCTCGCACCAGGTCAAAAAGATCAGCGCCAATCAACACCAGGTCGCCGGTCTCACGAGCCACGTCTGTGCCCGTTCCGATAGCCATTCCAACATCAGACTGGGCCAGGGCCGGCGCATCATTGATACCGTCACCAACCATTCCCACGCGGTGCCCCCGCTGCTGATACTCCTTGACCAGGGCCAGTTTTTGATCAGGAGTAACCTCCGCCACAGCTCTGTCAATACCCAGTTGCGTCGCTACCGCTTCAACCACATCTTGACGGTCACCACTGACCAGCACGGTCGTAATATCAAGTTGATGCAAACGTTTTACTACCGCCGCAGCACTTGATCTAAGTTGATCCGACAGGGCAATAACCCCTTGCAGGCTGCCATCCACAGCTACAAATACCAGTGACTTACCATCTACACCTTTTTGTTCAAGCTGTTCAAGCAATGCCTTTGAAGAGATCTCAGTACTCTCCATCAAGGCACGATTGCCGCAGACGACAAACTGTTTATTGACAAAACCACGAACCCCCTGCCCCCCTAATTCTTCAAGCTTGTCGGGTTTTGACGGCACTGAAACGCCGCTTTCCTGCGCAGCGGCAACAACAGCCTGGGCGAGAGGGTGGTTACTACCCTGTTCAAGGGAGGCCGCCAACGACAGGACCTCATCTGCAGTGAGATTGCCACAGGGTAAGATCTTATCGACCTTGAATTCACCGCTGGTCAAGGTGCCCGTCTTATCAAGAAGCATGACATCCAGCCGCGAGATCATCTCAAGGGTGGAGGCTTTTTTATAGAGAATCCCACGCTCAAGGCCAACGGCACTGCCAACCATGATCGCCGTCGGAGTTGCCAGGCCCAGGGCACAGGGGCAAGCAATAACGACAACCGCGATAGCCATCTGAAATCCGGTTAAAAAAGGTGCTTGAACAACCAGATACCAGACAATAAAAGTTAACAGTGACAAAATGACAACAACGGGAACAAAAAAAGCGGAAACCCGATCGGCAAAACGCTGAATCGGTGCCTTGTCGGCCTGGGCATTTTCAACAAGTCGGACGATACGCGCCAGCACAGCATCTTCACCGACACGGGTCGCTTTTATATACAGCAAACCGCTACGATTAATGGTCGCACCGATAACTTCCATGCCCGGCTCCTTGTGGACAGGAACAGCTTCACCGGTAATCATCGACTCATCGACGGCAGCCGTCCCCTCTAACACCTCGCCATCAACCGGTATCGTATCACCGGGCCTTACCAACAGGGTGTCTCCCGGTTTGACCTGTTGTGCCGGGATGCTCCGCTCTTTTCCATCAACTACGAGAATGGCAACATCTGCCTGCAGTTGAAGGAGTTTTTTCAGCGCATTGCCGGCCCGTCCTTTAGCGCGCGATTCGAGCCACTTGCCAAAACGAATAAACAGAATCAGCATGACGCTGGTTTCAAAAAAGATCGCCACCTCATCACCCAGCAGACCAAAAAGGGCCAGCATAGAGTACCCATAGGCGGCGGTAATTCCCAGGGAAACCAGCACATCCATATTGGCAGTACGATTTTTCAGGGCCAACCAGGAACTGCGATAAAAACTGAGCCCGGCGGTAAACTGAACGATGGTGGCAAGGATACCACTGGCCAGCAGTTCGACCCGATAAGGAATTGGAGCAAACATCATCAACATAATGGGCACGCCACCGGCAGCGGCAACAAGAACCATCAACAGCTCTTTTCGCGAAGCATCAGCCGCAGACTGATCTGTCTCAGCAGAAGCTCTGAATCCTGCCTGTTCTACCGCGGTAAAAATTTCTTGCGGGGTAACAGTATCCGGCGCAAAAGAGACCTGAGCAAAATTACCGGCCAGATTAACACTGACCCGATCGATGCCAGCCAGAGATGACAGCTTCTTTTCGATTGTTGCCGCGCAGGAAGTGCAACTCATCCCGCCAACGGCAAAACGTAGCTGCTCCTGACTGAGGTTGGGAGAACTTTCCAGCCGCGCTTTAACGACGGCGGTGTCGGGATCAGGGTCAGATGTTGCCGACTTGATAAAAAAGTCAGTATCGCTGAGGGCATTGGTAATTTCATCGACTGGAAGCGAATGCCCCGGGGTCAGGGTCAGATAAGCTGACTCTTCTGCCAGATCAACCCTGGCAGAAGCAATGGCCGGCAATGCCTGCAAAATGTCCGTCACTCTGGCAACACACTTGCTGCACTTCATGCCGCCGATCCGAATAATCTCCATGATCACCTCTTTATTGCTGCTGTAATGTCCGGCGTCGGTTCGAACTGAGGCAAAATGTTTTCCAATTAACACTGTTCTTCCACTTGAACCCTTCCGGGTTCAAGCACCCCTACCCTGACCCTCAGGATAAGGGGATAAGGTTGTATCTACGGAAGGTTGGTATAATCAGCAAACTTTTCTCAGCAACGAATAATATCAATCGGGCCCTCGGCAAGTCTTTCCAGACCTTCAAGTAGCCCCCAGGGTGAAGAATCGACAACCTCAATTCGCACGCCCAGGGCGCGACTCAGGTCAGCAACACTCATATCATCAAGAAAGCTCTCTTTGTCAGATCTTAACATGACATCAGGCACAAGTAACGGTCTGCCATTCAAGATATCACCAAGTTGCCGGACCATATCCGCGCCGGTTACCAGCCCTGCTACTGTGACGCCGGAGCCGAAAAATGTATTTTCGATACCGACAACCTCTATATCCACCCCGGTACGCAACGCTAGCCGTTGAGAAAAAGATGTCAGCTCCGGCAGAAAAGAGTGCCCGGTAATAACAACAGCAGCAGCAACATCTATCGGGTCAGCTTCGATCAGCACCTCTTTTGCTTCGTCGCGAAAACCGGCCAGCAGACCGACGCCGTTTTCTACCTGTGGCAGATCTTCATACTCATCAATCTGCGGAACAGGAAGGCCGGCCAGCAGATACATTTCATCAGCGGCGTAAACCAGTCGGGTTCCATGCTGTTGTAAAAATTGCCGTTGCAGAATTTTCAGGTGTTCAACACACTGCACAGCATCTGCACTTGTCAGCGGTCTGAGTACCGGCAGGTGCTCACGATAGCGGGTCAAGCCCACAGGGACAACGGCTATGGATGCAACCTGAGGATGCAAAGTTGCCAACTTGGTGATGGTTTCCTCAAGTACGGTGCCATCGTTGATTCCAGGACACAGAACAATCTGACAATGAAGCAGAATGTCTGCTTGGGCAAGCAGCTCAAGCAGCGGAACAATATCCGGAACCTTGCAGCCGAGCAATTGATCGCGCACCTGTGAATCGGTGGCGTGGACAGAAATATACAAAGGGGAGAGCTTTTCTGTTGTAATGCGGTACAGATCCTTCTGCTCAAGGTTAGTCAGGGTAATAAATGAGCCATACAGATAAGAAAAACGATAATCCTCATCCTTGATGTAGAGGCTGCGCCGCATTCCTTTTGGAAGCTGGTGGACAAAACAGAAAACACACTGGTTACCGCATTGTTGAGGTTCCGGATGCTCGACTTCAAGGCCGAAATCTTCGTCAGGCAGCTTTTCACATGCAACCAGGATACGTTCATCCCGGCGGAGTATTTCGAAACTAAGACAGTCGGATTCAAGGGCGCGAAAGTAGTCGACCAGATCGTTGATCGGGTGTGCGTTAATCGTTACAAGCAGATCACCAGCCTCTATTCCTGCCTCATCGGCAAGGCTTCCTGATGTTACCCGGTCAATACCAATCATGTAATGTGAAACTCCTGCAGAGGGATTAAATAAACATTTTCCTGACTGGAACTAATCTTCCGTAGATACAATCTTATCCCCTCTCCCTGAAGGAGAGGGTTAGGGTGAGGGGGAGATTTTGACCATTTCAAGCCCCCTCATCCGGCTTTCAGCCACCTTCTCCCCCAGGAGAAGGGCTCACAAGTGGCCGATTGGTGCTAATCAGGAACATTTTTGGTTAGCTATTTGACTCCGGTAAATCAGAAAAGAGGAAAAAGATTCTGCGACTTCGCTTCGCTACGCGCAGAATGACGCCCGGTTCTTTTCCATAAATGTGCTTCTTTGTCATCCTGCGCGAAGTCGCAGAATCCAGATTGCCAGCGGGGAGCATCGCTTTCGATCCTCCACCCGGCACAATGGGAGCAAAGTGGATAACCAGATAAACATTTTTACGGATGCGCGGCAACACCCTGCGAACAACAAAAGCGGCACCATGGGCGCCGCCTTTGTTGTTCGCAGGGTGTGTGGTTAATGGCATTCAGTCGCGACCACCATGCAGACGAAAGGTACCATCAGAAGAGGTAATAGTACTTACTGCGTGTTTATAAATCAGAATATCGCCATCGCTTTCTACCAAAATACAGAAGCTGTCAAATGATTTGATGTAGCCGGAAAGTTTATCTCCAGACATCATGATAATTACGACCTTAACCCGTTCTTTGCGCGCCTGATTCAGATACTGATCCTGGATATTGAATGGTGACTTGGCCATGTCCGCTCCTTTAATGACAAATCAAATGATCAATGTATCCCGATACTCTATCAGACTTGTGATTGGAATCAACCCAAATCATATCAGGCTCTTTGCGAAACCACGTCAATTGTTTTTTCGCATACTGACGCGTTTTCGTCTGAATCCGGGCGCACATTGTTCCTGCGTCATATTCGCCGGCCAGATGCTCCAGCACTTCACGATAGCCAAGGGTCTGCAGGGCCTTAAGATCGCTGCCGTAACGACGAACCAGCATTTCAACTTCAGCAACCAGCCCAGCTTCCAGCATTTTTCCGGTGCGCAGATCGATGCGTCGATAAAGAACCTCCCGCGGATAATCATAAGCAATTTTCACAACGCGATAGGAACAGTCGATAAAATCATGCCTCGCCTTGATGGCGGAAAACTTATGCCCGGTCAACAAACAGACTTCCAGTGCCCTCACTGTGCGGATCAGATTATTGGGGTGAATTGCGACGGCGGCCTCAGGGTCCAGCTGCTGCAGCTCGCGATGCAGGGTGCCACTTCCCTGCTCCAGTTCACGAGTGTGCAGATTTTTACGCAATGTCTCATCGCCGGTCGGCAGATCCGCCAGACCGCCAAGCAACGCTCGGATATAAAGACCGGTACCACCAACAACACAGGGCAGTCGACCGCGCTGATGAATCTGCTCGATCAAGGGCCGAGCCTGATCGACAAAAGCTGCTACCGAAAACTCCTGATCCGGATCGATCAGATCAATCATATGGTGTGGAACCAGAGCTTGTTCAGCAACCGATGGTTTTGCTGTACCGATGTCCATCATTCGGTAGATTTGACGAGAATCGGCAGAAACAATCTCCAGCGGATGACGTTGTGCCAGGTCCAGCGCCAGCGAACTTTTGCCGGAACCTGTAGGGCCACAGATCACCAGCAGGGGAATTTTCTCAACAGGTTTCTTTTTCATCCGTGACGACGAAACAAACGTTCAACTTCGTACAAGGTCAAACGGGCCAGAACTGGACGACCATGAGGGCAGTTTCCTCTGAAATCAACCTGATCCAGATCGGCAAACAGCGCCCTGATTTCTTCCTGATTTAATGCCTGATTAGCACGAACAACACGATGACAAGCCATCCTGATCAAGACATTATCTATCGACTCGGACAGCCTTCCCTCCCGACCGAAGCGCTCAATATCCAAAGCGACATCGGTGACCAGCCTGATAACAGATCCTGAAGCCAGAAGCGTCGGCACTGCTTTTATCGCAAAAGATTTACCGCCAAAAGGCTCAACCTCAAACCCCAGGCGCTCCAATTCAACCAGGTTATCTTCGAGAGCAGCAGCACTGTTGTAGTCAAGCTCAAGAATTTCGGGAAACAGCAGTTGCTGTCGCGGCACCCGACCGCGTTCGTAAAAGTCTTTCAATTTCTCGAAGCCGACCCGTTCATGGGCTGCATGTTGATCGATAAGCAACAGATCTTCATCCTGCTGACACAAAATATAGGTCTGATGGTATTGCCCAAGAACATGCAAGCTGGAAAAGAAACCCTTTGTCGTACCCGGAAGAACATCCTGCTGCCCGGCACTATTAACAGCGTTCATCTCAGGAGGTGAAGAAAATCCGGCAGATGGCTCCTTACCCGCAGCAGGATCCGAACTTCTGAACAGGTACGGCGCAATACTTTCCCCGACTTCCTGTCTGCAGCGATGTTCACCTGCCGGCGGCAATTCCGGCCCATCTTCACCCTTTGCTGGAGCCTGCTGATTTTCAGCAGGCAAGGCTGGTTTGTCAGCAGTGGCGGGCGATATCCACTCTGTCGGCTTTAACATCCGACGAATGCTGTGGGTTATGAAATCATGCACAAGGCCCTGCTCCCGAAAACGAACTTCATGCTTGGTCGGATGAACATTGACATCGACCTGGGCAGGATCGATCTCTAAAAACAAAACCACCACCGGATAACGCCCTTTCATCAGCAGCTGTCGATAACCTTCCATCACAGCATGCTGAACAACCCGATCACGAATGTATCTGCCGTTAATAAATGTGTAAATATGACTGGTGGATGAGCGATTCAGACCAGGCTGAGAGATAAGGCCTGAAAGATACAGGCTTTCTGTTCCAACCTGATCCAAAGGCAACATATCACGCAACAAAGACCGCCCCAAAAGAGCAGCAAAACGTTCAGGTAAAGCCTTCTCACCGCGCAGGTCAAGCAGAACCCGATCGTTATGCAGCAAGCGGAAACTCACGTCAGGGCGTGCTAACGCCAGCTTGGAAACCACATCCGCGCAGTGCCCGAGTTCAGTCTGGTCTTTGCGCAGGAATTTTTTCCTGGCTGGCAGATTGAAAAAAAGATTTCTTATTTCAACGACCGTTCCGATGGGCAGACCAATCTGGTCGACCTTTTTTATCTGCCCACCTTCTATCTGTATCTGCTGACCTAGACCATCATCGGTATTACAGGTTTTTAAACTCAGTCGCGATACCGACGCAATAGATGCCAGCGCTTCACCGCGGAAACCCAAGGTTTTCAGTGCAAACAGGTCGGTGTCTGAACTAATTTTACTGGTGGCATGCCGCTCGAAACACAGTAATGCGTCCTGACGATTCATACCGCAGCCATTGTCAGTTATTCTGACCAACGATTTTCCACCGCCACTAAGCTCAATTAAAATCTCATTTGCTCCGGCATCAATGGCATTTTCCAACAATTCCTTGACGACTGATGACGGGCGCTCTACCACTTCGCCGGCTGCGATTTTGTTACACAAATCTTCAGGCAGAATCTGAATGGTCGCTTTATTCATGATTGATCTTCATTCGCATCAAAAGGTAACGGCCGGGAAAGTTCCGGCCGTTACTGGGATTCATATGGATAACATTCTGCTCATTTCTGTTCCAGATCGTCAAACACGATCTCCAGATCGCTATCATCCGGAGCTTCCTCAAAAAAAGGAGAAGACTGAAGTGGAGTCAGTTGTTTCAAGCCCAGATCTTCGACAACGCTGGTGACAATTCCTTCTGTCACTTCTTTACCGTGGCGCAAATAAGTTTCAAAAAGGGCGTTGTCGCAAATGGTATTGATTAATCGTGGCACTCCGCCTGAGTAGCTCTGAATCAATGGTAAGGATTCGGGTAAAAAGGGCGATTGCTCACAACCGGAAACGTTGAGACGAAATGATATATATGCCGCTGTTTCACGCGGCTCAAAAGGTGTCAGGGTATATTTGAATGCGACCCGCTGAGCCAATGGCTCATCAAGTCTCATGACCTCTTCCAGAGCAGGAAGACCGAAAAATATAATATTAAGGAGCTTTTTACTCGGAATTTCGAGGTTTAACAGACCACGGAACTCTTCCATCAACGCACGAGTCTGCAGCATTTGCGCCTCATCAATCAACACGACGGCCTTGCGCCCTTCCTGCTCAATCTGCAACAACCGCTCGAACAGTTGCTTCAGCATCTTCAATGGGCCGGCATCGGGATTCTCCACTCCGAGCTGAACACAGATACGCGAAAGCAACCATTCAGGAGTAATGTCTGAATGAATCATCACCAGCAGTGATGATTCATAATGCTCGACCGGAAGGTTATCGAGCATTCGGCGAGCAAGGGTTGTTTTGCCGGTACCCACACCACCAACAAGAACAGCCAGCCCTTTGTCGGTATCGACAGAGTATTTCAATCGTTGCAGCGCCCGCCGGTGCTGCTCACTGTCATAGTAAAATTTTTCGTTCGGGGCATTGGAGAACGGCTCCCGTTCGAAATTGAAATAATCTGTGTAACCCATAAAGCCCCCGTTTCCATTTATCGTACAAAAAGGCAAAATTTTTTTCTGACTATAGCTCACTCTTCCGTTGACACACTATTCCCCTCTCCCTGTGGGAGAGGGCCAGGGTGAGGGGGAGGTTTTGACCATTTCAAGCCCCTCCTCCGGCTTTCTGTACCCTTCTCCCCCAGGAAAAGGGTACAGGCGGAAGATCTGTACTAATCAGAAAATTTTTATAAAAATGAAACCCGCCGCTTCTGTGGGTCAGGTTCACTCTTTTTTGTTGTATCAGTTTTTGTTATATCAGTCTTTCTTTGTGAAGTTTCTTCGACGATGCCGAGTCGACCCTTTAAATGCTCGACCTTATCAGACACGTCCCGATATTTGCTGTCCTGAGACAGAACATTGCGGTAGCTGACCAGGGCGTCCTCATGACGCTCAGCCCGCTCATACAGCAGACCAAGTTCATAACCGAGATTAAGGCGCTGAATATCTTCAAGATGGGGAGAGTCCAGTGCCAGTTGAAACATGTTTTCCGCACTCTGATAATCACCCTTGTCGGAGAAAATCAAGCCTTTCAACATCTGACAGTCAACGTAGCGAACCGGATCTTTCTGAGCCTTCTCAAACTCACTGATAGCATCATCCAAAAGACCCATCTCACGATAGGCAATTCCCAGATTGTAATGAGATTCCATGTCGTCAGCGGCAATCTGCTCATCAACATCAGTTTTAAACACCTTCTTTTCCGGAGCCTCAATCGATCGAAGTTGATCCAGTTCAGAATCAAAATCGAAATCTCCAAATCCAAAACTGCCTGCACTTTCAGCTTCTGCGCCTGCGCCTTCTGAGTCGCGCTTCTGTGCCTCTGCCTGACGTTGCTCTTCTATTTCTTCGAGCTTACGGCGACATTCCTGAGAATCGGGGGCGTAGGCAAGAATATCGTTGCACAGTCTTTCCGCATCAGCAAAAAGACCCTGCTGAAGATAGAATTCAGCTTCTTCGAGATCGGCTTGAAGGTTTTCCGTTTTACGAGCAGTATCTCCAGAGGTATCGTCTTCCATGTCCAGATTGAAAACCGTATCCAGGTCTTCCTCTTCATCCGTCATGTCTTCACTTGCAAAATCAATTTCCTCAGAGATATCCAACTCTATATAAGCTTCTGCAGATTTATCTGCAGAAGCTGTCTCAACCTCATCATCATCCAGTTCGAGCAACAGATCGATATTATCGTCCTCAAGCACACCGTAGGCGTACTGATCGTCCGCATCTGTTTCTTCATCACCTTCAATATCCAGGTCCACCGAACCGAGCAACGAATCGGACAGGGTTTCTTCTGCTGGAGACTCCACCTCATCTTCCCGCTCGGAAATAATGTCCAGCAATTTTCCGCCCTCACCGGTCAATTCGTAAATCGAATCGAGGGTTTGAACGATAACTGGTGTATTCGGCATCTCACCATTCAAAAGTTCATAAAAACCTTTAAGGGTTTCCAGTCGGCCCCCCTTGAAGAAAGTATCTTTCCACTCTTCCAACTCGTTCAGGGCCAGTTCAAAATGCTTGTTGTCAATCTCGCACTGAATAAGTGCTTCACGGATATTCAGATCGGTGGGATCCTTCTGCAACAATTGACGATAGGTTTCAACAGCACGCAGATAATTTCCTGACAGAGCGTATCCCTTACTGAGTTGACGTAGCAGATCAGGGTCACCCGGTTTGTCCTTCAGCAAGGTTTCAAGAATGGTCGTTCCCCTGACATAATCTTCTTTTTCATAGAAGGTATCAGCAAGACCTGTCTGTAATTGCCGGTTGCCGGGGAAATGGGGAAGGAACATCGTATACAGCTTAAGACATTTATCGTGATCACCTTTATCGTTAAGGACATCGAGAGTCGCTAGTAATTCCTCGAAACCTTCCTCCTTGCGATCATTGTTGGTAAGCACTTCAGCCAGTTTGACCCGTACATTCAGGTTGTTCGGGTCAAGATCGCGCATTTTTTCAAGGGTTTTTATTTCGTCAGCAATCAGTTCATTGCGCTCATAATAATCGACCAGGTGGCGGTACTCTGCCATGGCATTGCCAACCAGACCCTGTTTCTGATTCAAATCCGCTAACCGGCTGTAAATGGAAACCTGACTGGGGTCGAGACGTTGCATCTGCTTGTAGATAGCAATCGCCTTCGTATAGAAACCGTTGCTGGAATAATACTTGGCAACTGCTTCATATTGTTCGTAAGCTTCAGCCGACTTATTGGTACGTACGTACAGTTCGGCCAGCTTTTGCCGGGACCGGATATCCCCAGGCTCCAGTTCAACAACCTTGGCGTAATCCTTGATAGCCTTGGCAAACTGCTTTTTATTCAGGTTTTTCTGTGCTGATTCCAGCAACTTGTCTTTGTTCGTAGCCAAAAAAAACCCCGCATTCAACAGAAAGTAAGCAAGATTTCATATCTGTTTATTGTACAAAAATAAAACCTTGTCGTTAAATTAACTATATCCCCATAAAACCGTACACTCATAACTGTTAACATGTAAATAAAAAAAAGTAAATACTAATGAACAGAAAGCTACTCAACCCGAAGATTTAAGTTTTTTGACCTCCGCAGCCGATAAAGCTCGGTAAGTTCCCGTCCGCAGTCCGTCAAGGGTAAGAAATGCGATTTTTATACGCTTAAGGCGAACAACCGTGAGTCCGAAAAATTCACACATTCGCCGCACCTGACGGTTGCGCCCTTCACGTAATGTCACTTCAAACCAGCAGTTGTTAGCGACAGCACGGACGTTTTTAACTTTGGCGGGTAACGTCATCCCATCTTCGAGCAACACTCCACGGCTCATCTGTTCTGCCATCGCCCCGGTGAATCGACCGCGCACCTTGACCAGATAAGTCTTCTCGACCTTCTTGCCGGGATGGCTCAAAGCGTGTGAGAGGTCTCCGTCATTGGTCAGCAACAGAAGCCCCTCACTATTGTAATCGAGGCGACCGACCGGAAACAACCGTTCAGGAATATCCTTGACCAGATCAGTCACTAGCGTTCTGCCCTGCGGATCTTTCAGTGAGCAGACGTATCCTCTAGGTTTATTAAGGAGTACGGTGATCTTTTGTTCTTCACTTTTAAGGGGAGCACCATCAATCTTGATCTGATCAATTTTAAGATCAGCACTCTGACCCAGATGTGCTGTTCTGTTATTGACAGTCACGCGTCCCTGACGGATCCATTCTTCAGCCTGGCGCCGCGATGCCAGCCCTGCCCGTGAAATCAATTTCTGTAAACGTTCCTGCATCTGTTATTGCTCCGGTGCGTCAACATCCTCATCGCAGGGCAGACCCCCTGCCCCTGTAAAAAAAATTATTTGGTTATCCACTTCGCTCCAAACTATAACGGTTAGAAGATCCCGACCGATGCGACCTGCTAATAATCCATATCCTGTTTTCTGCTGTACTGGAGCTAACTGGACAACCAGAAAAAATTAAATCTTTAGCCACGGAACCGATATCTATGGTTATTGATCGTTCGGTTCAAGGGGGAGGGCTTCAGCAAGATCCGGGTCCAACGCCGCAAATTCTTTCAAAGTCGGCAGATCATTGAGATCTTTAAGCCCGAACACTTCCAGAAAAAATCGACTGGTTCCATACAACAGCGGACGTCCGGGCACATCTTTTTTTCCCAGAATACGCAGCAGATTACGTTCCAGCAGGGTCTTCATGACGCCTCCGGAATCTACTCCACGCAGATATTCGATTTCTGCTCTGGTCACCGGCTGTCGATAAGCGATAATAGCCAGGGTCTCCAGAGCCGCCGGCGATATTTTAGCTGGTCGCTCTTTCTGCAGCCGCCGCAATCCGGGGGCAAGATCGGGATTGGTTCGAAACTGAAAACCGCCGGCCACTTCCTGCAAATGAACACCGCGGCCGCTGGCATTGTACTGCTCCATCAGATCGCTGATGACTGATCTAATCACGACCTTATCAGCCTCCGCCAGCTCCGCCAGTTTATCGATAGATAACGGCGATCCGGAAACAAACAAGAAAGCCTCAACCAGAGCCTTAAGCTCAGTCATAGTCAAGAACCTCTTCGTCAATATGCAGACGTTGTATGTGCTCGGTCGAAGCTGTGCGCGACAACCAGATATCGCTGAAGGATGCCACTTGCTCAATTCTGATCGCCTGCATGCGAATCAATTCAAGCATGGCCAGAAAAGTCACTACCAGCTCAGCACGATTGCAGTGATCCGCAAAGAACTCGCGAAACGCCACGCGCGTATGTTCAGTGACCCGGCGGCTGATTTTTTCAATATAGTCAGCAACTGACAGACTCTCACGGACAACCTCATGAAACACCTCTGTTTTCACACTATTCATCAACATGTGAAAAGCATTCGCCAGTTGATAAACGCTGATTGTCATATCAACGTTGTGCGTCATTGTTCCAGCAAAAACTTCACTGTTAGAATCATGGGGCAAGAAGATGTCACGATCAAGTTGAGGCATCTGATCAAACATTGATCCGGCCTGCTTGTAGCGTTGATATTCGAGCAGTCGCTTGATCAGTTCGGCACGTGGGTCCTCCCCCTCTTCGTCACTCACCTCTTCGCTGACCGGCAACAGCATACGCGACTTGATATGAATCAACTGTGCAGCCATCAGCAAAAACTCACCGGCAACATCAAGATCAAGCTGTTTCATGCGGTCGATAATGGCAAGGTATTGTTCAGTAATTTCACCGATACGGATATCATAGATATCCATTTCCTGACTCTTTATCAGGTGTAACAACAGGTCCAACGGTCCCGAAAATTTTTCTAGTTTGATGTCAACCGACATTGAACCCCATTAGCCGTAAGGGCACGGCACGTCGTGCCCCTACAATCGTCGCTGGATATTAGGTAAGTTTTTACGACGCCATCTTAATGACCAAAAAGAAAGCGCATGGCCTGCTCAACCAGCGCCATCTGCTTGCCGGCCATCAGCAGAACAAGAAAATTGATAACAGGTGCTAAAACCAGCGACCAGAGATTGGTAAAGAAAACCAGCAGAACAATGAGAATCAGACCAAAAGGTTCCAAACGCGACAACAGAGCTGCATAAAAATCAGGGATGAAGCCCATGAGGATTCGCCCGCCATCCAATGGAGGCACAGGAAGAAGATTAAAGACGGCCAGAAGCACATTGATATAGAGACTGAAGGCAACCATCATTTTTAGCGGTGTCAGCATCTGTACAATCAAGCCTGCATCCCCGGAAGACGCCGGCTCAAGCCAGACCAGTAAACGAAGCAGGATGGCCGAGAACAAGGCCAGCATCAGATTGGTGAGAGGGCCGGCCAGAGCGACCCAGACCATGTCTTTACGCGGACGACGAAAGTTGGACGGATTGACCGGAACCGGCTTGGCCCAGCCAAAACCGAAAACAAAAACCGCGATACTGCCGATGGGATCCAGATGTTTAAAAGGATTCAGGTTCAAACGACCGAGTAAACGAGCGGTAGGATCGCCAAAACGATCTGCGACATAGCCGTGGGAAACCTCGTGCAGCATGATCGCCAGCAAAGCAGGAACCAGCATCACAGCTAACTTTGAAAGAACATCCTCCATGGAACTCCTGTATAACTCAAGTCACGCTGGATCAGTCGATCAAATCCACGTATATACATCATTACTTCAACAGCCAACAACCTGACGACACTCTAGTTGAGTTGCGGTTTCCGGTCAACTGAGCTGTTCGTGCGGCTCTTCATTTTATCCACCAGGATATTTTTACGCACCCATTCGATTTCATCATTATGGGTCTTTACATGACCGTCAAGACGCGCATTCAGCAATTGTTGAAATATCTGCTGAAACTCAGGCCCTGGTGATAGCCCCAGCCGAACCAGATCCTTTCCGTCAATCTGTATCGTTACTCGCCGCAAGTCGGTCACATACAGGGAAATCCACTGGCGCGCGCCATCCTCTTCACTGCGTGCCATCAGATAGAGCAGTGTCTCAACTGTGAATGGTTCAAACCAGTGGTATATCTCACTATTGGTGGGACTTTTACGGTAACGCAACATGCGACTCATCGTTCGCAACAAGCGCACGGCCTGGGGCAGCTCGTCAACAACAGACTTTTCGTCCGGACGCATGGCAAACCAGCGGCTCACCTTGCGCAGTCCGCCCGGCGGCAGACCATCGAACAGACACAACATAAAAACCAGCCAGCGCCGACAGGGCTTTCCGGTATAAAGCAATTCATACCAGTTAGCCGCCCTGTCTGCGGCCTTTAATAGGTTTGTTGCTGCCGTATCAAACTTTATTCTTTTGTCAATAATCTGTAGCAGGCCAAACTGGTTCAGCCGTTCCATAGCCGGCACAATATGAGCCTCATTGAGAATAAGCTTCAACTCATTGAAAATTCTGACTCCCCCTGCCTTACGGACCATCTTTAATTGCACGGCACTGCGCATTAACCGCTCCGTCTGTCGACCAATACGAAAATTCAGACGCTGTTCGAAACGGACGGCGCGATACAGCCTGGTAGGATCCTCAATAAAACTCAGATTGTGCAACACCCGGATCGATTTGTCGCGCAGATCTCGCTGACCTCCGTAAAAATCAAGGACCAGACCAAAGCTGTCCGGATTCAGAGAGATTGTTAAGGTGTTAATAGTAAAGTCACGGCGATAAAGATCATGACGGATAGAGGCATCTTCCACTCGCGGAAGAGTTGCCGGACTGTCATAATACTCCATTCTGGCTGTGGCGACATCCACTTTAAAACCATCCGGAAAAACAATGACAGCGGTACCAAACTTTTCGTGCTCACGGATACGACATGTAACCCTGGTCGCAAAAGTGCGGGCAAAAGCAATACCATCACCCTCCACCACAATATCAATATCCAGATTTTTCTGGCGTAGCAACAAATCCCTGACAAAGCCTCCGACAAGATACGCGCGCACGCCGATCTCATCAGCAATCATTCCAAATTGTTGCAGCAGTTTCCGCACAGATGGGGGCAACTGAGTTGAAATATAACGATCAAGGTTTTTACGTCGCGTCTGCAGGCCACGTCGTTCGAGTCGTTCACGTTCTGCTTCTTCGGTCACTGCGGTATTGCCCAGCATATAACGCAACAAGTCTGTACGTGTCACCAGCCCGACAAGCTTTCCATGCTCGACTACCGGTACAGTGCGCTGGTGATGTTCCACAATAACCCGTTGCAACTCCTGAAGAGAGGCACCGGGGGCAACCTGTTCAAAATCGGTGTTCATCAGCTCAGACACCGCAACTTTTTGTAAACGATGGTGCGCCGCTTTTTCCACCAACTGACGGGTGAGGATGCCCGCCACCCTGCCGTCACGAAAAACAATCGGTAACGCATTAAAGTTAAAGCGTGTCATCAGATCTCGGGCTTCTTGAATAGAGGCCTCCATAGACAGGCTCTTTACCGTAGACGACATCAGATGCCGGGCATCACAGTGTGACTGCACATAACGTGGCAGACACCGTTCAATTTCTTTCAGTACCTGCGCCAGCGGTTTATCACGCACCGTTGCCGATGCTGCAAAACTATGACCTCCTCCACCAAATTCCTGTAATAATTCACCAACGTGCAACTGGGAGACCCGTGAGCGAGCGATGATAAAGACACGGTCCTCCATGCGCACAACAGCTATCAGTATATTGAGGTTTTCTATCTCTTTGAGCTTGTGTACCAGGCTTGCAATATCACCGCTGTAAGTATCAGTTGAAGCACTGGCGATAGCAACTTCAACACCGTTGATAGTGGTAATTTCTGTGGATTTGAGGAGATCATTGAGTAACCCGACCTGATCCGGCGTCATTTCCCTGACGAGAAAGTCGGCCACCGTATTAAGGTTTGCCCCATGTTCAAGCAGAAAAGCCGCGGCCCTGAAATCGTCAGGTGTTGTGCTGGAAAAAAGCAGATGGCCGGTATCCTCATACAAACCGAGCATCATCATGGTCGCCTCGTCGGCGCTGGGGATAATCTCACGCTCGATGAACAGATGGGCCAGGATCGTTGTCGTGGCACCAACATCGCGGATAAGCTCAAAGGTGCCTTCCAGGCTGTTCTCATCGGCAGGGTGGTGATCATAGATGTGCAATTCAACGTCGGGACGGCGCGCAACATCAGCCAGTGGTCCGATGCGGGCGGCGCTACGGACATCGACAAGAATCAGTCGGGTAATTGTTGCCGGATCGATATCTTTAGGCCGCTTGATATCATAGGCATAGATGGAGCTTTCCAGCAGAAAATTACGCAAGCCGCGGTCCTGGCCGCCGGGAAAAACCAGGACCGCGTCCGGATACAGACGCTTGGCGGCAATCATCGAGCCCAGACAGTCAAAATCTGCGTTGATGTGGGTTGCAATGACATCCATACGCAAAAACCTTTTTCAAGCCTTCAATGTTCCAATCACATCATTAATATCCTCAATCCCCTCTTCACGGCAGAAGGTTTCAAGTTCATCAATAATGGTCGCCATGGCATTGGGATCAACAAAGTTGGCGGTACCGACCTGTACTGCTTTAGCGCCGACAATCAGAAACTCAAGGGCATCCATTGCCCGTGAAATTCCACCAATACCAATCACCGGAATCTTGACGGCCTGTACCACCTGATGTACCAGACGCACAGCAATCGGACGAATGGCCGGACCGGAAAGTCCACCGATCGTATTGGCAAGACGAGGGCGCCGCGTTTTCACGTCAACTGCCATGCCGGTGAGGGTATTGATCAGACTCACAGCATCAGCACCAGCCTCCTCGACCGCACGTGCCGTCACCTGGATGTCGGTGACATTCGGTGTCAATTTGACAATCAACGGCTTGGACGTTTTTTTACGCACTGCCGAAACAGCATCAAACGCCGCCCTGGGATCGGTACCAAAGACAATCCCACCATGCTTGACATTAGGACAGGAGATATTCATCTCCAGGCCGGCCACGGCGGGCAATTCATCCAGTCGGGCGGCAACCTCGCCATATTCATCCTGGGTGTTGCCAAAAAAATTGACAATGACGGGTGTGTCAAACTGCTCCAGAAAAGGCAGTTTCTGGTAGATAAACTGTTCAAGGCCGACGTTCTGCAGACCGATGGCATTAAGCATACCACCAATAGTTTCACAAACCCGCGGTGTGTTGTTTCCAGCCTTGGGACGCAATGAAAGACCTTTGGTAACGATTGCGCCGAGGGAATTCAGATCCAGATAAGGGGCATATTCCTCGCCGTAGCCGAAGGTGCCGGAGGCCGGCATAATCGGATTTTTAAAAGTGATTCCGGCAATTTCAACCTGCAAATTAAGGGGCTTGTCGACTTTTTCGCGTCTATTCATCTGTCTGCTCCACATTCACAGTCGTCGGCACTGACGGTATCTTCCCAGGCAAGATCACCAGCATGAAACACCGGACCAACTTTACAGGTACAAAGATAACTGGGGTTGTCATTCGTGTGCCCCTCCCCTTTGACGACACAACCAAGACAGGCGCCGACACCACAGGCCATCAATTCCTCCAGCGACACCTGTAATTGTACTCCTCTGCTGCGACAGATCTTTTCTACCGCCCTGATCATCGGCATCGGGCCACAGGCAAAGACCCTTGCACCGGGCTTTTTCTCCAGGCGACTTTCCAGCACCCTGGTAACCAATCCCTCATCACCAAGGCTGCCATCTTCAGTAGAGACGAAAGTTTTTACTCCCAGGCGTTCAAACTCCGTCACCGTGATCACATCATCACGGGTGCGTCCACCAATGAGAACCTCCGCTCGCGATGGGTCGGCGATGCTTTCGGCCAGCATATACAGAGGCACCAGACCGATACCACCGCCGACCATAATGCTGTCGCCACCCGTCAAACTCAGGTCAAATCCGGCACCCAGAGGCCCCAGTAGTTCAATCGGATCTCCGTAGTGCAGGCCCTGCATGATTTCCGTACCGCTACCGACAACCTTGTAAATAATCTCGATAAATTCTTTAGGCGGCATGGTGTCGCAATCCGCCGGCATGAATCCGGCACGAAAGATGCCAAAAGGGCGGCGCAACAGCGGCAACAGGCTGCGCTGCACACGGAACATAACGAACTGTCCGGGTTTGGCCAGGCGGTTGTATTCTGGAGCCAGTATCCGCATGCGGAAATAGCCCGGCGAAATTTCCTGATTGGACAGAACAATGGTCTTGTGATTTTTCATAGAATCTCCGTTAGACTAACCCGCCGCACGCAGCGGGGTTTAAGCATTCAGAATAAAGAATTCCTTCAGGTTAACGCAGCAAACTGCGGGGAATGAGATCCTGCTGTTGATTCAACATGGAAAGTGTCTTCCCAGGAGTAAAGCATCCTCACCATCCTGATAATATTTCTTGCGGCGCCCCTGCACCTCAAAACCACAGCCTGTATAGAGATTGATGGCAGCCTGATTGTCTTCTCGCACCTCCAGCCAGGCCGACAACAACCCTGCCCTGCCACTACGGGTAATAACATATTCCACTAGCATCTGACCAATACCGCGGCGGCGGAAATCAGGAGATGTCGCCAGATTCTGAATCTGCAATTCGCCGCAGATCAGCCAGGAACAGAGATAAGCGACGATCTGCCCCTCCACCAGTACCACATCAATCGTCGCTACCGGATTGTCAAGCTCATCGATAAACTGCTGGCGACTCCAGGGAAAAAGATAACAGTTTTGTTCAAGATTCAGTAACGCCTCGAGATCTTCCCTTGTTGCCGATCTGATAGAAAAATATCGCTCTGTCATTTTCGTTCCTGTTCCATCACCACCACAGAATAAACGCTGGTAGAATATAGAAGGTATCTACGAGAATACAGAAAAATGTTAACTGACGGGTGATCCGTGA